>JAKAAA010000005.1:13272-21926 GCA_021797295.1 Thermoplasmata archaeon | reverse complement strand
TATAATGTTATTTCATTTTGCATTGAAAGTACCATATCCATTGCAAGTTCAGCTATATCCGTTGAATAAAGTGCGATTCTTGATATTTCTTCCGATGAAAACGATACAGTGGCAATATCTGAATTTTTTCCCAGATCGAGAAGTTCCTTTTTCTGATTCATTATGGTTTTTTTGAATGAGATTATATCATTCAGGCCGCTATATTTTTTTGAGTAAAACAGTGCCATGGATTTTTTGAACAGATCCAGGGAGAAGGAAAGGTTCTCTACTACTTTTTTATACGGAGCTTCCACGTCCTCACGATCAAGCCATATTTTGCATATGTTTACGGTATGATCGGCCATCCTTTCCAGAATTCTGGATATAATAAGATAGTATATGCTATTTGGGTCTTCACAGCTTTTGCCCTTAACCTCCCTGTATATGTACCACTGGAATCGATCAATTTCATCATCACGTTCAACTACATTCCTGAGAAGATCAGTATCCTTATCATTTATACCCTTGATTGTATCGTAAATCATAGACTCAACATTCAAGGACATCCGTTTTATGGAGTTATATATGGGATACGAATTTGAATTCAGTACATTTTGAAGCACTATCTTCTTTGAATCCTCTTCAAATATTTCAATGCCTATGACAAGCTTGGAAAATTTTTTAATTGCATCCCGGGTTTCATCACTTATGTAAAACGAACTTGTTATTGCCAGTGTGTCATATCCGGAAATATAGAGGGAGATTAATGCTCTCTCTATACTTTTTGAATCCATTTTTGAATTGAGTATCAAATGTTTTTCAATATCCGTTTTCACATCGCCATTTCCATAGAGTACCAGCCTGTTCCTGGATTCTTCTATTTTTACCTCGCTACTCTGCTGGAGATTGTTGCTTTTAACCCATTTTGATGGCAGGGATACTATATAGGTAGACCCTCCTGTGAGCTGAATTTTTCTTACGGACTGCATGTATATATGATAATTAATAACTATATATAAATATCTATTAAAATTAAAAAATATATATTCACGATCTTATTATACCTTTTTTATTGATGAAGTAGGCAACAACTATCCCTATGACATACAGTATTCCTATTGATGCAATATATTCATCTGCCAGGGCGAAAACATAAACCTCATAAAATGTTAATCTGCCGACATTAACCGGACCGACCGTGCTAATAGTAATGTTGCCAGGGATAGTGTAATTTGTATCGTACAGTCCAGAGGGGAGCTTCGTATCATAGTACATAGTGGTAATGCCATCATGCTTAGTATGATTAAGTTTTGAATAGCTTATATTCTGTGAATATGTTCCCCCGGAATAAATATAGAGATAGGATGAATTCAGGGAACCTGTATAATCGGTAGTCACAGTGAAATTATAGTTTTTATCAACACCGGAAAATGGTGATATATCAACTGTTATTGATGTGCCATTAATATCCTTGCTTTCCTTTCCACTTAGATCGTAAAAATATGTAGAATACATACCACCTGCTATTAAAAGCACCACCAGAAGTATTACAATACCCCCGAAAAGACGGGGTTTGAATTTATACATGCCGAGAAAATGCATTAATAAAAACATTACAACAGGTATTGTGAATATCAGGATGAACAGATAAGCGTAATATATTGATACTGTGAATATAAGCAGGGCGTACAATATTGCTATAATGGGAACAAATATTCTATTGTACTTTTTTAAAAATTCCCTGATATTCATTATGGCTTTATAGTTAATCATGTTATAAAAATATTCCAGTACATTCCGTGCATGAAGTCTGAACAGGAAATATAAAATACCTTGAACCGCATTAATGCATTAATTTGTAAGATTATAAATATTAAATTAATATCAATAATAGTGTACGATGTAATTATCGCTGGAGCAGGGCCTTCGGGGTCATACCTTTCATATTTATTATCCCAAAACGGGTATAGTGTTCTTCAACTGGAGGAGCATAAGGAGATAGGAAAACCCGTTGAATGCACCGGTCTTGTATCCGAGAGGGTATTCAACTACGTTCAATCAAAATCCAGGGTTAATGAGGTTCACGGTGCAAACGTATTTTTCCCCAACGGAAAAAGCATACACATATCAAAGGGTGAAAAAACTATAGTCATGTACCGTGATGAATTTGATAAAGATGTATCTGCCATGGCAATCGGTGCCGGCGCAGATATAAGAATAAACGCAAGGGTGCTGGATGCCACGGTGAATGAAGATTATGCCGAGGTGAAGTACCGTGAAAACGGCGAAATCAAGTTTGAAAAAGCGAGGCTCGTGGTTGGCGCGGATGGCGCAAACAGCAGGATAAGGTACGCATTGAATTATGAGCGGCCCAGAAAACTCATATCCACATATCAGGTTGATTCTTCTTTCCATCTGGAGGATCAGGATGATGTCAACGTTTTTATCGGGTCGGAAAACAGCAAGGGTTTTTTTGGATGGGCAGTGCCATCCGGCGAAATTACAAGAATCGGCGTGGGCGTTGACCATGTCACTGCTATAAAATATTTCAAGAATATAAATAGCAAATTTGAAAGGTCTCAGATACTGGGCATCAATGCGGGTCCAATACCCATAAATTACCTGAAAAAAACATATAGCAATAGATCTGTACTCCTGGGGGATGCGGCAGGAATTGTGAAACCACTCTCCGGAGGGGGCATATATACCGGAATAATTTCGGCAAAGAATGCATATACTGCGATTAACAGTGCCTTTGAAAGGGATGATTTTTCTGAGGAATCCCTGAAAGAATATCAAAAACTGTGGAAACATGAAATAGGCAGAGAGCTTTATATTGATTCCATTATACAGAGATACTTTGCCAGAATCAGCACAAATGATCAGATGCTGAATAAGATCTACGATACCATAGATACTGAGGACATTATAAAAAGAATAAACTCCCTGGGAGACATAGACTATCCGGCAAGGGTTGTATTCTCCATCCTCTTGAGAAAACCTAAACTGATAAAATATTTTATGTTCGGTGGATAAACGTAAACATTACCGGATATCAGGCAACTTTTTAAGCTTCACGGTTAAATTAATTAGGAATAAAATACTTGAGTGGGAATGAGGGGAAAAATCTTTTATTTCAGTCTCCTGATCTCTGTTGTAGTGATATGGGGTGCTACGTTTCCTATAATGAAATTATCACTGTATTATATAACACCGACCATGCTTCTCTCTTTCAGGTTTCTTCTTTCCGCAGCGCTTATGCTTCCACTGGTCTTAAAAAATAAAATGCTTGTAGAAAAAAAGAATCTGGTTCTCGGCATAATAGGCGGGGTGCTTTTGTTCATTGCCTATTATGCCCAGACAGTTGGGCTGGAATATACCACATCCTCACAGTCAGGACTCATTACAGGAATGTATGTTGTGCTTCTTCCCATAATCTCTCTCCTTTATCTGAAAATAAAACTCAACAAGGTAGATGTTATTGCAGTTTCAGTTGGTTTTATCGGGCTTATTCTGATGTCTTCCCTGAAGTTTAATTCGGTAGATGCTTTCGGTGACCTTTTAACGTTTATTTGTGCTATTTTCTACGGTATTCAAACAGCATATGTATTCAAGTATACAAAATTTCTGGACAGCATGGTTTTTACATTTTACCAGCTTCTCATGGTTGGCGTGCTTTCCACCATCTTTCTTCCATTTAGCTGGGAGCCGTCTGGGCTGTCAAAACCTATAGTTATTTTTACAATAGTTTTCACTGCCCTGTTTGCAAGCTTTTTCGCAATATTGATAAATACAAGGGCTTTAATGTATATTGAGCCCACGGCAGCAGGTGTAGTTTATGTTGGTGAACCTGTGTTCGCTGTAATTGCTTCTATACTTATCCTAAGAGAGATACCCACAGTGTATATAATCCTGGGAGGAATTATAATTGTGCTGGCCATGCTAATAGAGACTATTCACAAATACATAGAATCGAAAAATTCATTGAATATATAGTTATATATTTTACTATATTGGCATATATAATTTATATGGATAATATTTATTCATTTATTGTCAATATTTATCTGGAAAATATGGATAACAAAGATAGTGGAAATATAGATACAATAAATCAGGCACTGGATAATGCCACCGGAAAGTTCCATTTCAAGACTTTTCTGACAGCGGGTATGGGATTTTTTACAGATGCTTACGATTTGTTTATTATCGGAACAGTAGTAGCGATACTACCCCTGGTGGGCTGGAGCCTGACCAAAACAGATGTGGCATTGATATCATCAATGTCGTTAATAGCGGCTGTTCTGGGGGCACTGACATTCGGAAGATTGCTGGATTACCTGGGAAGAAAGGCTGTATATGGACTAGAGCTTGTATTGCTTGTAATAGGCGCATTAGGCAGTGCATTCCTGTCATTCAAGAACCCCTCGATACTTATAGGCTGGAGATTTTTACTTGGACTGGGAATAGGAGGAGATTATGCTACATCTTCTGTTATAATGAGTGAGTATTCTAATATAAAATCAAGAGGAAAATATGTAGGAAGCATTCTTTCCATGCAGAGTATCGGCCTTGTAGTATCATCACTGCTCGCACTGGCATTCCTCCTGAACACAAAAATCATACCACTTGCAGATACATGGAGAATCCTTCTAGCCGTTGGAGCAATACCGGCCGCAGTTGTAATATATTACAGGAGAAAAATGCCAGAGCCGCCAAGGTACACAGTTGCCAAGGGGCATGCTGATGAGGCTGCTAAAAACCTGAAATCCTATACAGGCATTGATGTGAAGATGGACAAAAAGAAAGAAGAGGTAAATGCACCGTGGTACACCCTTATCAAGGATAGAGCGTTCCTGATAACCTTAATAGGCACAGCAGGGTCATGGTTTTTAATGGACTGGGCATTTTACGGAAATTCAATCATGGCTGATAAGATATTTGCAACGCTGATAACCCAGACCGGGCTTGCAGGACTGATAAAATCAACGGAATATGCGGCGTTAATATTCATAGTCGCAGCACTACCCGGATACTGGCTTGCTACGTTCACACTTGATAAGCTCGGGAGAAAACCAATACAGATAACAGGATTCGTAATGTTGGCCGTAGCTTTTATAATTCTCGCAGCATTCCCGATTCTGGATACTAAGGGATATGTAGCAGAGTTCCTGATAGTCTATGGAATGAGTTACTTCTTCATGATGTTCGGGCCAAATGTAACAACGTTTGTATATCCACCAGAGGTATTCCCTGTAACATCTAGGGGACTGGGGACGGGTATATCGGCAGCAGGAGGTAAAACGGGTGCGTTCATAGGTACCTTTGTGGATGCGTTCATAATAGTAAGTGGACTTTCCGTAATGATGACTGTACTTGCTGTTTTCTCTATAGCAGGTCTGATAATTACTGTTCTGTGCCTCCCGGAAACAAAGGGAAGATCAATGGAAGAGATATCCAGGGAAAAGGAATACACACAGACCGTCCAGTAAATTTTTAATTTTTTCCAAACTTTTTAAAAATTTTTTCAATACCCTTTATTTTATCATCTTTATACTGAAATATATTGACACTGCAGAGCGATTCCACATAATTCTTAAATTTTAAGTTATCGGGCTTTTTGCCATAAAGTCTTCCGTATTCACTGCGCAATGTTTCCATCTGTATTTCTATTAGCGATCCGGAAAGCAGGCATATTGAATAATAAGAGTATGCTGTCCGTAAATATGGCTTTACCGAAGATATCCCGGAGACATAATCTGTTTTTTTCTGAATTATATAGGAAAATAAATTTTCGATATTTCCGGATGCCACAGAATCGAATTCGGGCCCACGCTCAATGATGCACGCATCGTATTTATATTCATATTTGAATATGTTCAGTTGATTGATTTCGTTAAAATATTTCTGGCGTTTTACGTCGTCTGATCTGGTGGAAATCAGTATTATTCTACCGTTATCCAGAAGTTCCCGGAGTATTTCCATTACAGGAGTCATGGATATCCTTATTTCATGTATGTATGAAAGTTCCCTGGATATAGTTTCCATGATCTGGATTTCTCCAACTGCAATATCCCTGGATTTAACCTCTCCGAATAATCTGGAGACCGTTTTTCTATCCGGCCCGGTGAATATGGCCTTGCCTGCAATCTGTTCTGCGGTTATAAAAAATATGTGGCCATATTTTCTTATTACCAGATAGTTATCAAGCAGTTCCGGAAAAAAAACATCCACATACGCATGCAGCTTGTCCAGTGTCTCCACAGAATCTGAATCTATGGAAAGAAAGCTCCCGTAGGTTTCAGAAACGAATCTCTTCATCAACTTTATGAGCGTTTCAACATTGTCATTCCCGGTATCATATTTCCTGGTAACATAACTTCCAATCTGCAGCATTCACACACACCTAATATTCATTTAATGACCTTACCTCTTCGCCGGTCCTTGTCAGTACACTGGCATATACAAATTTTATAATTTCCCTGTTTGCCACACAATAGTCCATAAACTTATCAAATTCCATTCTGCCTATTATGTGTCTATACTGGTCATAGAGATTCTCTATTGAAGTCTTAACTTCAACACCCTCCATACCCGGGATAAAGTACACATCATTACCGTCATTCACTGCAACCATATAATACGTAATATCTCCGGAAATCCCGGTGTTTATAGTGTCATATCCGGTAAATTTCCCGGCATCCCTGTATGGTATCCCTATTACCAGTGACCTTCCTTTTTTCATGTATGCCAATGCTTTCTGGGGATCGTTGTCCATTGAAAGGGAAAATTTAAACTCCTGGATTTTTAATTTCTTTAGATTCCGGTTAACTGCACTGGATATTTTTTCAAGTGCGTTGTCCTCCTCCAGAAAGCCGAGATAATCTCTGTATGAAATTAAACTATCAATTTTATTGATCCGTATAATATAATCATTAATGTGCATGTAATTATATATTTGCGTATGTATGGCAATCCATAAACTACCTGCAAATGAGTCCTGGGGGTCCGGATAACTTTTAAACCATATTACGGGGGTATTTGATTCCATATTTATATTTACATGGTTAATTAATATTTAAAATATTTCAAATTTAATTTTACTGGCGCCGGATTATGTGACCCAGTCCGGGAGAGTTTTGATTATGATGTTATAGTGATGTAATATCTGGTTCCAGTATCTTTTCTTTGACAATTGCCATGGCATCCCTGTAATTTTTTGCGGATTTCCAGATATTGATAAAAACAATGTGGCCAACGTTCTTTTTGATTTCCTCCATATGGATATCCCTGTCATCCACATATACAACCCTATCTACTGGTATATGTACACCGTTTCCATTCAAGGTTTTAATCAATTTCAGTAGCCTCTGATCCTTATCCGGGGTATGGTCGGTGGAGTTATAATCAAATAGCTCTGAGATGCCAAAGGTTTCAAGGGCCTCTTCAACATAATCCCTGCGGTTCCAGCTCAACGTTGTTGTAATGGCGCCGTTTGACCTTGCCCATTTTATAAATGTTATGGCTTCATTAAAAAGCGTTATAACCACATTGTCCCTGTTCTTTATACTTGATGCGTTAACTCTTGTGTACGGTGGCTCAACGCCGGAGATATTCAGATGGTCCCATACAGTTCCGTCGAGATCCATAGCCAGAATCCATGGTCTAATCATCACTACTGTATTGTAAAGATAAATTAAATTTATCGGATAATATATGAAATTAATAGTATGAAAGATTTTTTATGTATTCCAAAAACAACTGTAAATATTGCTTCCATGAAGAACATATATATAGCATTATTTATAAGATAACAAATTACATATAACAAGACCGGATAGATGAATATGTTGGATAATGTAAATATATCAGAGGTAAAATCTGAAGAAGATTTCAATAATGGCATAAATATTTATGAAGAAGCATTTCCACCGGGAGAAAAAAGGCCGGTTGATGATATAAAGAAGAATATAGAAAAAAACCATGAGAAAATGTTCATTGGAAAGCAGAATGGCAATCCGGTCATGTTTGTAATGTTATGGCCGGTCAATGACCTGGATTTTTTATTCCTAGATTACATTGCAGTCAGAAAGGAGTATAGAGGAAACGGGCTGGGCTCGTTATTCCTCAAAAGGATATTTGATCTCGATGACAGTGCTGGATATAATCATGTAATATTCGAGGTGGAGAATCCTGAGGAGGGCGACAATAAAACCCAGAGAAGGGCAAGAGTAAAGTTTTACCGGAGGGCAGGGGCGAAAACGCTGACAGGCTTCAAATATTTCCTTCCACCACGGAACAATAATAAATCCCAGGAAATGAAGCTCATGATAATGTCCAGAAAAAACATGAAAAGGTTTGATGGAGAGAAAATACAGGCCGTTCTGGAACAAATTTACACACACATATACAATAGGAAAAGTGACGATAAGACACTTAATGGAATACTTGACGCCATTCCGGATGATATCAAACTGGAATGACTATAGCTTGTTAATGCCCTCGTGAACTTTTACCGCTATGCCCTCCCTGTAATATTTCATCTCCTTTCCTGATACTGTGGCATGCCCAACTGCAAACAGCTTTTTATGGAGATCGGTAACCATAACCTCATTTCCGGCAGTGATGTTTTCGTCGCAATCCTCAACAAATTTGAAGAATACATTGAATCCTCT
>JAKAAA010000005.1:0-13172 GCA_021797295.1 Thermoplasmata archaeon | reverse complement strand
ATTTTTATAGGTCATATCATTGAAAAAGTACAGTGGCGATTTCAGTGAAATGTTCCAGTATGGTTTGAGATTATGATTGATCATTTCAAGATATGCACTGTAAAGTGCAGGATGGGCCATGGATTTTTCCTCTACATACTGATATAGAGTATTTTCATATATACGCTCTTTAATTTCCGTAATTTCGTTGAATATAGCCTTGAGATTGTGTAAGGACAGCAATTTCAACCGTGTTTTTTCATCTGCCTTGATTAATTCTGCAGGGGAATATTGATTGAAAAGTGGGCTCCATTCAGGGAAATCACGTATTTCTTTAAGATTCCTGGTGCCTTCTGTATATAGCACTCTGTTATCCTTTGCATATTTTATATATGATGCGGAATCAAAAATATCAACACCCAGAAGCACGGAGAATGCGAAGAACATGGGATGACCGCCGCCAAAAAGATGTACTGGTTTTGAGAAGTCCGAATTTATCTTTGAATTTATGATTATATTCACAAGATCGCTATACCTGTACGATTCCAAGAGGGGTACCACTCCGCCTATGGGCAGATATGCTGCCTCTGACATCATTTTTGCGGATTCGATTCTCAGATCTGGATACACAGAACCCTGTATGGGCCCTGCTATTATGGAATCTTCTGTATTGACCTCCTTTAACCTTCTGTAGGTTTCATAAACTGCAGCCTTTGCCTGTTCGTAACTATCCTGTGGCTTTGTGAAAATGTCAAGAATTGTTATAATGTCGCTTCCTATGTTTTTCTGGAATTCTACAATTTCCCTGTTATTGTATTCTATATCCCCGTAAACATAGCTCTGGAAGGTGCCGGAATCAGTCATTACTGGCCCGTCAAAATTTATAAGTTTATGGACACCGGATTTTAAGGCTTCCTGCTCAAGCGATGCTGTTCTCTTTATTATATAACTATTTGTTATTACTGCCTGGACGCCAATTGATTTTAATTCTTCCTTGGTGAGAAAATTGAGATTTGGATTTATGACAGGCATTACTGTTGGAGTTTCTATATCACCGTGTGGTGTGGTGAATCTCCCTATCCTTGCCAGCCCTTCCTTGAAAAACATCTGCATTATGGCTAATTTTAACTTTCTATATAATTATTGGTTGATTGGCAAACCTATTATGTGTGAATTGTGAGATTTATATCCGGAGTTAGATGTTATAAATTTTTGTTTATTGATATGGGGAGAATTCTATAAAGTTTTTTATTTATGTGTGTACCATATCAAGGACAGTGAATCTTTCCTTGTTCAGAACGCTTTATTAATCACTATCACAATAACTTTATTTAGGTACACCTAATTACCTGCCATGGACCTAAGCAACGGTAAAAATAATTCTATTAAAATTATATTTTCCATGTGCAAAATTTTCTGGAATGGGTTTCAGGGACTGAAAAACAAAGAATTAGTGTTAAACATATTCCATTCCAGGAAATATTATTCAATAAAAAATAGGATTAGCGAACTACAAATTTCAGGTGCCGTGCAACTAACAGAAAAATGATGGATTAACATGGACGCGAATGTGATAAAGAAAAAAAGGAAACTATTCAATAAAGATACATTGCTTATGTTCGGCCCCGCATGGCTTGTCATGATGGCTGACATGGATGCTTCATCCTATATAGGAGCAGCACAAACGGGAGCCACGCTTGGATATGGTTTAATATGGCTTATGCTGGTTCTGATTATACCCCTTTACATTGTTCAGGAACTCGCCGGCAGAATCAGCATTGCAACAAGGGACGGATTAGGGGATGTGGTAAGGAAAAACTATGGAAAGAGAATAGCATCACTGGTTGCACTGCCCATGGCATTAACTGATACGGTTACCTATGGAATAGAATATCTCGGAATAGGAATCGGGCTGGAAATAATGGGGTTATCCCTTTATTATACAATCCCGGTTATATATATTATACATATATTGATTGTTACCAGAAAAAGGTACAGCCAGGCAGAGAAGCCACTGCTCGCAATATCTCTCGTATTAATCATTGCCCTCCTGGCATCATTATTCTCCAGGGGCATCATGCCGGTATCATCCCCGCTGGCGAACCCATTGCTTATTAAACCCACTGCGAGTTATTTCTTTTTGCTTGCTGCGAATGTGGGTGCCGTGATAATGCCCTTTATGATATTCTTCCAGGCATCAGCGACAGGATTGAAATTAAGTGATATAAACAGTGCGGGAATCAGCATAAAGAGACGCAGGTCATTAAGAATAATGCGCAGGGAAACTCTGATAGGTGCAATAGTAACAGAGCTGCTAATGGTAATAGCCGAGATGGCTTTTGCTGGAATACCACACGCAGCCCATTCATCGTTCTTTGCAACCCCGCAGGAACTTGGAAAGGTTCTGGTTCCCATTGCAGGTGCACTTTCACCGTTTATATTCGGAATAGGAATTATTGCCGCCGGATTTATTGCACTGATTACAATATCACTGGGAAGCGCATGGGGAATTGCAGAATCCCTTAATATTTCTAAGAAGTCATACTGGCTGGTGTATATACTGGAAAGCTTGCCTGCTGTTATAGCAGTTATGATTATCAATCCCTCAAGCATGATAGCCCTGGTTCTTTACCTCCTGATATTCTTTGTATTTACGCTCATAGCACCCATGGTAATGCTCTGGGTTATAGGAAGGAATAAAAAGATAATGGGCGACCTTGTTTTATCAAGGAAGAATGAGGCACTATATCTTACCATGTTTATTCTTATTGTGGCAACAGCGGTTATTGCGGTAGCAACCTCTTTATAATATCTGTTAATGATTGCTTATTTTTAACCTGAAAGCGGGAAGTCTCTTTCTGTAAGAGAGGGGATGAAAGTGTAAAGGTTATAGTATATTAAGTTATAATATTACTATGGTATCATACAATCTGGATAAGGGGCAGCATTCAGTGTATTCCCTGTATTATCATTTCATCCAGGTTGTAAAGTACAGGAAAAAGTTATTCATAAATGATGCCATTGTTGATTTTCTAAAAATGAAGATAAGGGAGATATCGGAGACATTCAATGTAGATGTACTGGACATAGAATGCGATAAAGATTATTTCAATATGTTCTTCAAGGCAACACCATTATTGAACATTACAAAGTACATGAATGCAATAAAGACAATAACATCACGGGAAATACAGAGGAATTTCCCTGAGGTAAGGAATGAATTATACAACAATAAATTCTGGTCGCCCTCATATTTCCTTGCAACATCAGGCCAGGTAACATTAGATGTTCTAAAAAGGTATGTGGATTCACAGGGAGATAACAATGAGGGCATATAAATTCAGGCTCTATCCAAATAAGGAACAGATAGATAAATTCGAGTATATGCTGGATTTATCGCATAGATTGTATAATGCCATGCTGGAACAGAGGAAAATGGCATATGAATTGAATAAGGATTTTCATGAGAATTTAAAGGTTAATTATACATACCAGCAGAATCAATTGCCAGAACTCAAGAATGAATTCCCTGAATATAAAGAAATATATTCAAAGGTATTGCAGAATGTTGCAGATAGACTGGATAAGGCATATGACAATTTCTTCAGGAGAATAAAAGAAAGGAAGAATGGGAAAAGGATTAAGGTAGGATTCCCCAGATTCAAATCAAGAAATAGCTATAAATTCATAACATATACACAATCAGGATTCAATATAATGGATAATACACATCTATTCCTTTCTAAAATAGGAACAATAAGGATGTTTAAACATAGAGAGATAAAAGGAAATATTAAACAGTTAACCATTAAAAAAGATAAAGCAGAAAACTACTTTGCAACCTTTATTGTAGAGGAAAACACTGGGAACAGGAATCATTCAGAATTCCCATATAACCCTGTGGGAATAGATGTGGGTCTTATTAAATTAATAGCAACCACTGATAATGCACCAGTAGAGCCACCTAAATATTTGAGAAAGTCAGAGAAAACATTGAAGAAAGCACATAAGAATCTATCAAGGAAGCAGAAAGGTTCCATGAACAGGAAAGAGGCAAGGGTAAAATTGGCAAGAATATCCAATCATATATCCAACCAGAGTAATGATTTCTCACAGAAACTATCCAAAAAACTTGTGGACAACCATAACTTCATAGCATATGAAGACCTGAATATAGAAAATATGATGAAAAACCATAAGCTGGCTAAAAGCATAGCAGATACTTCATGGGGTGAACTTATAAATAATACTATTTACAAGGCTGAAAGAGCTGGTAAATACTGTATTAAGGTAAACCCCAGGAATACATCTAAACAGTGCTCTTATTTTGGGAATATTATGGAAGAATTATCTCTTGATATAAGGGAATGCCATTGCAGTAAATGTGATCTCACAATGGACAGGGATGGCAATGCTGCAGTGAATGTATTGAATGCTGGATTAAAGAAGATATTCAATACGTTTATTATGGGAAGAAACCATAAAAAGATCAGGTATAAGGGAAGAGTACCCACGGACTGTGGGGAATTCATGCCCGTGGAGGAACTGACCAATACCTTTCGGCAAGCCAGTCCCATAGAAGCGGGAAGCTCCATGCGTTAGCTTGGGGAGGAAGTCACCCAATCTGAATTTTAAAGATAAGCATTGTAAAAATCTTATTTCCATTATCCACTGAAAATTTTCAAAGTCTTTATCCTTAGTTAGAATTTGCTGATTATTTGCTTTAGCAATTGCTGTTATTATAATATCTAATTCATTAACTAATATACCTTTGTGTTTAAGAAACAGATATGGCTCAGCCGCTTCCCTCGCTTCATTGTCACCAGAGTTATACACGATAATACTTTCAGAAATATTTTTAATTTTATTATTTCCCCGCAATAATTCATATTTATTAATTATTGTCGTTGCGACGTTTTCATTTAAATTTGCTATATAATCCAATCTTTCCGATTTCTCTCCGAATATGTCAATGAAAATTTGTATCAATAATCATCTTTATCACGGGAAACTGACACCGTTTGGCCTTCATTGGTTTGATCTTCCAATTTATCTGCTTCCTCGTGACTTAATATGCCAAAGTATTTTTCCAGCAATTTTGGATTTCCTTTTTCACTATTTAATAAATCTATCAAAACTTCAGAAAATGATTTCTCTCCCTTGATATTTTTTAATCTTGCGTATACATCGTCACTTATTGAAATAACTTTTACCATATATGCATATATGTATATGCATATTTTAAATTTCCTAATCCTCTAATAATTCGTCCTGTATATTTCAGCAGTATTTTATGGATATTTCTCCAAATTTGATATAAAACTATAAATTACAGCTAATTTCAGCATCTAATTATGGACCATTCTTACTTTATCCCATCTTTTCCGGCAAAATTATAATAAAGATAAACCAATTAAACATTATGAAAGCTTTTGTTTTGAAAGAACCGGAAAAGCTTGAATCTGTGGATATTGAGCCTACAGAACCGGGAGATAATGAAGTGCAGATTAAAACAATGGCATGTGGCATATGCGGAACTGACTTTCATGCATACCATGGAAAGCATCTAGCGGTAAAGTATCCAGTAATTCCCGGCCATGAATTAAGCGGCATAGTAACCAAAACAGGAACTAACGTAAAATCCTTTCATGCTGGCGACCACGTCGTGGTTGATCCTAATATAACCTGCGGCCACTGTGATTACTGTAAAGAGGGAAAAGAAAATTTCTGTGAGAATATGAGAAGTGTGGGGATAAATTATCCAGGAGGATATGGCGAGTATGTTACCGTTCCGGAAAAGGTAGTTTACAGTGTGCCTGAAAACATGGACTTTAAACATGCTGCAATGACAGAGCCCGTAGCTTGCATTATTCATGCCTTTGAAACAACAGATGTTCACCTGGGAGGATCTGCGATTATTCTGGGTACAGGCTTTATAGGACTCACATTTCTTCAGATCCTGAAGGGTATGGGTTACTATCCTATACATATCATGGGCAGGAATCCAGTAAGGAATAAACTTGCGGCAAAGTATGGCGCTGATGCATTATATACAAGTGCTGATGAAATAATGAACAGCCCGCTTATCGGCAAGGCAAGCCTTGTAATTGAAGCAACAGGAGATAATAGCGTTCTTGCAAAAACAGTTGATATGGTTTCACCCTCTGGAAAGATCTTTGCCTTCTCTGTGTATCCTCCTGGAGAAAATGTAAGCATAAATGCGAATAAAATTTACAGCAAGGAAATTTCTATCTTCGGTGATTTCATAAATCCTTACACAATGATGAAAGCAATAAACATGATAAATTCTGGGCTTATTGATTGCAGCGGCATGGAAGATCATATAATAAGATTGAAAGACATAGGCAGTTTATTTGAATCAGGGAAAAAGGACTTTATCAAGCCGGTTATTTCTTATTATTCGTAGATTTTAAATTTATATCTATTTTCTCAAGGATATTGCAGAGCTGTTCCACATCCTCAGGTGGAAGCGATGAGATGGATTCATTTATGATTTTTTTAATTATGCCCTGTATTTCATTGAATACTTCCAGGCCATTGCCTGTTATCTGAATATTTATTACCCTCCGATCATCATTGCTGTGTATTCTTTTGACTAAACTCCTCTGTTCCAGGCCATCGGTAATATCGGTAACCCAACCCTTGGCGAGGGAAAGTTCATCCGCAAGGTACTTCATGTTTCTTGGCTCACTGCTCACAAGATATAGCAGCTTGTAATCAGTTTTGGTAAGGGAATATTCCCCTATTTTATCCTTTATCCTGGAGCCATATTCCGTAAGGATGCTGTCTAGCATGGACCATATTGTAATAGTTCTTTCCATGATATTACCTCTTCATCTTCACTACCCTGTCGGATATATCTGGACCCTCCGGCTTGGCTTCCACAGCATCTGTTTTTTCCGATTTGGATTTTCTCAGTGGCTCACGGAATATTGAAATAATTGCTCCCACGAAGACTATTGCTGCACCGACATAGAACACTATATGCAGAGATTTCATGAAAGCTGGGGCAAATATAGTGGGGAACCATGTTCTGGCAGTCATTGTTGCTATGGCACTTGCAGGGATGCTGCTAACAACACTGGGTGGCAGCAACCCGAGTATCACAGTTGCGGGGTTAATTCCAAGGAGCGCCCCGAATATAGCCTCCGTAGGCGGGAGCTTTGCCATTTCCGTTGCAAGCGTGCTTCCTCCTCCGGCAGCATAAACCGCGGATGATAAGGTATGCGGCAGTGTTGAGGTTAATCCCAGTATGAGTATTGAAAAGAATATGCCCATACTTGCAGTCGTACCGACATTTCTAAGGGTTGACAACATGCCGGAGGCTGAACCCCTGACATCAGCAGGAACTGATGACATGACAGCAGAGGTGTTAGGTGCCGTGAACATTCCCATTCCGGCCCCGAACATGAATAGGAGTATAGCCATGAATATGTAAATGAAATCAGCAGGGAGCAGTACTAATAGGAGCAATGCAATTCCCGAAACGATAAGTCCTGCTGATGCAAGCCATCTCTGGCCATGTGTATCTGAGAACTTGCCTGCCAGTGGACCGAATATTCCCATGGCCACAGTCATGGGGAGCATGTATATCCCTGCCCAGAACGGTACTGATGCATAATGGTACCCGTGTATTGGAAGCCATATGCCCTGGAACAGTATTATAATCATGAACATGAATCCCATCATGCCCATACTTGATATCATGCCTGCAAAGCTACCTGCAGTAAAGCCCCTGATCTTGAATAGACTGAGGTTGAACATGGGCTGTTTTACCTTTCTCTCCACAAATGGGAATGCAATAAGCAGTATAGCTCCCACAATAAGCGCTACCTGCACCCATGGATTGCCCCATCCCATTGCACTGCTCTTATAAGGGGCTATTCCGTATGTAACTCCCACAAGGAATATAATTAAACCACCGGCAAATGTAATATTGCCTGGAATGTCCAGCCTCTGCTTTTTTCTGGGAGATGTTTCTTTGAGTTTGAGAACAGACCAAACAGTTCCTATAATGCCTACTGGGACACTCACCAGGAATATATATCTCCAGTTAATTGTTGCCAGAATTCCTCCAACAACTATTCCTATGCTCATTCCTGCTGTTGCCGCAATGGCATTTATTCCCAGTGCGAATCCCCTTTCTTCCTTCTTGAAATTATCGGTAATAATTGCATAACTATTGGCAAATATGAATGACCCGCCTACTGCCTGGATTATCCTGAATATAATAAGTTCCAGTGCACCGGTGTCCCCCTTTCCCGGTGTAAGATATAACAATATAGACCCGATTGTAAATATGGCAAAACCCATATTGAAAAGCCTGACCCTTCCGAACATATCTGATAATCTTCCTATTGTAACAAGGAGTACTGCAGTTACTATCATATAACCCATAAGTATCCATAGAAGATACACAAATGAATTGGGCTGTAAGGGGTTTAATTTAATTCCGGTAAATATAGCCGGCAACGCTATAATAAGAATGCTCATATTTATGGTGGCCATCAATACCCCCATAGTCGTGTTGGATAAAGCTACCCACTTCTCCTGAACCATGATAGTTAATTATTTTTTATTATTTAAAGGTTATTTTACAAAAATATTTATTAATAAACAATCATCAAGTCAAGAATTATTTCATGTAGTAATATTCCCCTTCTGACTTCTGCTGGCGATCCAGTGCACTGTTTAATTTGTTAATTCTCGGCCTTTTTGTGATTTCATCGCGACGGAATGTAATTCCCAGTTCCCTGAGGAATGCATTCATGCCCTCCCTCATACCCATAGGGCCTCTGGATTCGCCGTATACACCCTGTTCGCCCTTGAAAACTATAAGTGCATCAGATATCAGATCTATAAGGTAAATATCATGATCAACAACTATGGCGCTCTTTTTGTTATTTTCCATTACCCTTCTTATGATTCTTGCAACACTCATCCTGTATGAAGAATCCAGATGTGCTGAGGGCTCATCAATAAGATAAAGGTCTGCGTCCGTTGCCAGCGTCAGGGCTATGGATGTACGCTGAAGTTCTCCTCCAGAAAGGTCTCCCATGCCCTTGTCATACAGCTCCTCTATATTAAGTGGGGAGAGGATTTCATTTTTAATAAATACATCCTCCATTTTTTCCTTCAATGCATTGGAAAGAAGTTCGTAAACTGTGCCTTCATAATCACTTGATATGTACTGTGGCTTATATGCTATTTTCAGTTCATTTTCAACGGACCCTGAATCTGGCTTAACAACTCCGGAGAGAATTTTGACAAAGGTGGTTTTTCCCAGTGCGTTCTGGCCCAGGACACCGATTATTTCCTCCCTGTTTATGTAGCCTTCACCTATGTTCAGTTTAAAATTCCCGTACTGTTTTTCCATGGGAGTCCATGATGTTACCCTCGTTGTTACCGAGGTTCTCTTGCTGGATTTAACAGTAAAATCTATAGATGTCGGCCTGATTCTTACATTTTCTTCCCTGATATATCCTGAGAGAAAGGCATTTATTGCCTTATTCGTGGATTTTTCCTTGGTAATCACACCGTATGCTCCCGGGCTTCCGTAAACCAGGTTTATCTGATCCGCCATTTTATCAAGAATGGCAAGATCGTGTTCAACAACTAGCACGGTTTTGGATTTTGAAAGTTCACGTATTATTTCCGATATGCGCAGACGCTCATTGATGTCAAGATATGACGAAGCCTCATCGAAGAGGTAAATATCTGCATCCTTCATCAGTGTCATGCCCACTGCCAGTTTCTGCAATTCCCCGCCAGAAAGGTCCTTAATATCCCGATCAAGGGAGCTGGACATTGCAAGTTCATCTATTATAAGGTCCATATTTCCGTGGTCATTGCTTTTCATTATTTCACGGACAGTGCCTTTGACCACTCTGGGAATAAGATCAACATACTGATTTTTCAGCACTGCCTTCTTTTTTCCGCTGTATAAATCTCTGAAATACTGGCCCATTATGCTCTTGGAAAATTTTTCTATTACAAAATCCTGATCGTTTTGTCTTTCTATATCACCGAAATTGGGTACCAGCACACCGGAAAGTATATTCATTGTTGTGGTTTTTCCCAGTGCATTCTGGCCGAGAATTGCATTAACCCTGCCTGTTCCTAGCTCAGGCAATGAATACAGCCGGAAAGAGTCTATTCCATACTGGTGGACTATATTTTTGTTAAGCTCATCCGGTATGCTCACTATCTTTATGGCGTCAAAGGGGCATCTCCTCACACATATCCCACATCCTATGCACAGTGATTCGGTAATCACTGGAAAATCATCAGACTGGCCCGGAAATTCAATGGTCTTTGCTCCGTTCCTGACAGGTGGGCAGTAGTACCTGCACTCATGATTGCACTTTTTCGGATGGCATCTTTCCCTGTCCAAAATAGCTATGTGCATATTATATTCTCAAAATTTAATTTGGTTTCCAGTATTCGTCCGGTATTTCACTGTAAATATCGAACTGGCTGTCACGGTCTGATGATGTATTTATATTCATCTCGGATAATTCAAGAACTCTCAGGACATTGAGTATCCAATAGTGTATACGCCACTCTCTTCCATCAAAAAGTGTTGTTTCTTCCCTCTCGGTTTCCAGTATTCCCAGGTCTTCCATGGTATAAAAAACATCCCGATCTTCCGGCTCAAGCATGTTGTCTATAACCCTCGTACTGTATCCGAAGAAATTAATAATATGCTCTGCAGAGGATTCTGATTCCTCAATACCCATCTTCCGATTCTGCAGACTCAAACCATTGCTTATTGCTCTTGACAATTCATCTATCTTGACGTATGTCCTGTTTCTTAATTTTACCATTTCCATGTTACTTGTTGCCACATTAATCACCCTTTAAAGTAAACATACCTTATTACATGTCAATTAATAAGGTTATTTAATTTTGATTAATAATATGCCATTTATATTATATTAATCTTTCCAGAAAAATGAGAGAACAGCATATATAGTCTATATATAATATATAGGTAATATTTATAATATTTAGAAACCTGAAAGATTCAGAGAATTAATGAGTTCAGATATTGACAAATCAATGGACATGGCAAAATCTTCAAGATTCCACTATAAGGTATTATTTATATCAGGGCTGGGTTTCTTTACCGATGCCTATGACCTTTTTATAATAGGTGTTGTTATACTTTTACTGCCATATGCCGGGTGGCACAGCATAAGTGTATTTTATGAGGGGTTAATAACATCCACTGCGCTTCTTGCCGCGGTTATCGGTGCTATTGTATTCGGGCGCCTTCTTGATTATTCCGGTAGAAAGGCTATTTACGGACTCGAGTTGATTGCACTCATTGTAGGGGCGCTGGGAAGTGCATTTCTTACACCGGTTAACAATGTGTTTCTGCTATTATTCTGGAGATTTCTTCTGGGCATTGGCATAGGCGGGGATTATGCCACCAGCTCAACAATAATGACCGAGTATTCCAATACCATGAACCGTGGGAAATTCGTTGGGATGGTATTTTCTATGCAGAGCTTCGGCCTTATAGCCGGGCCGCTTATATCCATAGCATTCCTTTCAAATGCAGTATCACCCTATATAACATGGAGGCTGCTTCTTGCAATAGGTGCTCTTCCAGCAATCGTCGTAATATATTTCAGGAGGAAAATGCCTGAGCCACCGAGATATACTGCTGATGTGAGGGGGGATTATGCTCAGGCAGCCCAGAATTTAAAGGATTTTACAGGCATAACCTCTGATGAACAGCATGGGAGTACGGTAAATGCTCCCTGGTACATTCTTTTCAGGGACAGGAAATTCCTTTTAACTCTTATAGGCACCGCGGGTGCATGGTTTTTGATGGACTGGGCTTTCTACGGGAATTCTATTATGTCTAACAGCATACTTGCCTTCCTGGTTCCACCATCGATTACAGGCATTCATGCTATTATACTTACAAACGAGTACTCTGCCATGATATTCGGGATAGCGGCTTTTCCGGGATACTGGCTTGCATCATTTACCATAGATAGGATAGGCAGAAAACCTGTGCAGATCGTGGGATTTGCCATGATGGGCATTTCATTCGGAACAATAGCCTTATTGAGTTTTCTTACAACTTATAAATTCCTTGATTATTTCCTTTTAATCTATGGCATAAGTTATTTCTTCATTATGTTCGGTCCGAATGTAACGACTTTTGTTTACCCACCGGAGGTATTCCCCATATCAACAAGGGGGCTGGGAACAGGTATATCCTCTGCCGGTGGAAAAACAGGGGCTTTCATCGGGACTCTGGCTGATACCATAATTCTATCTATCACAGGAATCCATTTTCTGATGGGGATGCTTGCAGTGATAGCATTTACAGGAATGGTTATCACAATATTTCTTTTACCGGAAACAAAACGGAAGAATCTGGAAGAAACATCCCGGGAGAGGGAATTCACAAACACCGGGAAATGAAAGATTTTAATACTTTTTAATTCTAATCCATCACAATATGGAAGTTATTTTTCCGGATCCAGAAAATAAAAGAAAACTGAGCATTTACAGGGAAGATGAAAATGGTGATGTAAAGATTTCAGGAAAGAGATATGCTTACACAGAGGAAACTCTGTCGCCTGGCATTATTAAAGAATTTTATTACCGTAATAATCTATTCCCCGGTTTTGAGGATAAAATTGCCAGAACTGTTTATACAAAAATCAATAATAAAAAGACAGGGATCATGGGAATACTGAATGCAACCCCGGATTCTTTTTTCAATGGATCAAGAATCAGCAACACATCGCAAATAGATAGTATGATTGATATGAAGCCGGATATTATCGATATAGGTGGTGAAAGTACAAGACCGGGAAGCACAGAAGTTGATCCGGAAACTGAATTTTCAAGAATCAAAAATGTCATAGAATATATAAAATCGGTCTCAAACATACCTGTATCCCTGGATTCCAGGCATTATGAAACGGTAAAAAAGGCCATGGCATATGGAATCGATTACATCAATGATATATCCGGATTCGGGGATAACCGCATGGTGGAACTTGCAAGGGACAGCGGATCAAAATGCATTGTAATGCATATGAGGGGAACTCCCCAGAATATGACGAACCTCACATACTATGACAATATTTTTGCAGAGATAAATATGTTCTTTTATAACAGGCTGGATTCCATGGTTAAAGCCG
>JAKAAA010000067.1 GCA_021797295.1 Thermoplasmata archaeon | reverse complement strand
TCCTTTTCCGGCCACTGTCTATATATAGACATGAATATCGCAGGGCCTCCTCGCATCTCTGTTTTTCCATGCCCCAGAAACAGGGTTAAAGTCATTGGTGTTTATTTTTCGTTGGTATAAATAGTTCATTATAAAATGTTTTAACTATGTTATCCCGAATCGAGTTCCTATTTAAAGACCACTTAAATATAGATAGAAATGCTCAACCGAGGGTGAAGTTAAACAATAAGAAATTAAAATACATAATAAATCAGAAAAAGAAAGGAATATCATAATAAAATGTTTTAACTTTAATACAAATAATTAAAATGTATTACAAAACTGGTAATGCTTATATGGTAACTTCATTTTATGGCCTTACGTATTCAAGGAAATAACACACATTAATTTACTAATAGAATAAGAAGGTGCATTATCATTCTGAACCCAAAGCGAACTCTACTAAATATCATTCATACTAAAAGATTCTTTACGGCACATGGGAAACAAGGGTACCACACTTGCCAACAATTAGTGCACATAATTGTTTTGTAAATGTTTACAAACATTCAAACACCTTTCATGGTTTTATTATCCTTTACATAGGTCGCAAATTCTGAATTAATATCGACCATTCCTATATATCTTCCATTACTTTTGATATAACTGTATAATTCATTGTTATTGATCGGTTTATGTAAAGCGATAACCCAATTATCGAATTGATTGATAAAATTTATTGTAAAATTCCACTCACAGCCTTCACAATCCATCTTTAAAATATCAAATTTCCTGGTTTTTACTATATCGTTTATCTCACTAAAGTTGTATTGTTTATGTGTATAATATGAATGTTTAAAATATTGTTTCTCCTTGGAAAATCCGACTACTTCCTTTGCTCCATGCTGGATAAACCATATGGCAGAGCTCCCAATATCAGAACCTATGTCTAGAATTGATTTATCTTTATAATCTATTGAACTATAAAATTTATCATATTCATGCCAATAACCCATATCGTAAACCTTCAATATGTGTAATTTCTTTTTTAAATTTCTTTTTTGATAATCTATAAAACTCTTAAAATTCACTCAGACGTATTTTATGAGTAAATATAAACATTATCTCCTAAAGTCTGTATTTCATTAAAAAGTTTACAAGCGTCACAATTAACAAGTTATAATATAAAGAATATATTAAAAATAAGTCATAAATATTTGTCCTATATGATTTGCTTTGTCTGGTCACAAAGGTAAAATGTAGAAATACAAATGGTATGTCCCATTAATAATTTGGACAGTTATGAAAAGGAATATATACGACTTAAAATTTGCTTCTCCGCAGAGACCGTGAATATTTATATATCTACCTAAAATCATCCTCTAGTGAAACTGGCAATATTTGCAAACGGTATAATATCTACTAAAATCGGTGGGGCACAGAAACATATGAGGGAGGTAATTCAATTTCTTCCCGAATTTTATGAAGTTTACTTTTTTCCTGAACCACAAATGTTTGGCAACCGCGATATTATCGATTTCCAGTTCATTGAGTTTCTTAAGAGAAAGGAAGTGAAAATCAGTAAGTACTTTCTGGATAATTATGGTTCAAAACCGGTCAGAGATGATATAATCAAAAATTACAGTAATGAGATGAGAGAGTGTAATATTATATATGATATGGATTTTCAGTACTATCTGGATAACATTAAATTTGGCGGAGAAATCTCATTAAGATTAAGCAATTTGAACAATATTAAGCTTGTAGTATGCATTCAGGACATAGGGGATATTAACTCTCATTTTATCAGGACATTTCTAAATATTATGAAATTTTCACGTATGGCCAATAGAATTATGTGGTTTATTGCAGCTGCTGGATTCTACAATTTGATTAATAGGAAAATTACCGTGAGAAGGCTGGTCTCGTCAAAGCATCTTTCATTAATTACAATGGTAAATAAAGAGTATGAAAAGAACATAACAATTAATTTCAAAAATATTTATTTATTAAACCCCTCCAACGCAATTGATAACAAAATTATAAATTATAAAGAAAATGAGAAGGGCAATCAGATTATTTTCTATGCAAGACTTATTTATCAGAAGGGACTGTTTGATGTACTTTACATTCATAAAAAAATAACTGAATCCTATAATATTAAACTTAAAATATCGGGTAAATTTCAGCGGGATTTTGAGAAGAGGGAATTTTACAGGACCATTAAAAAACTGAATCTTGAAGATAAGGTGGAATATCTAGGTGTTCTTGGAGATAATGAACTTTACAGAGAACTTGCCAGATCAAAATTAATGCTTTATCCCAGCCACAGCGATTCTTTTTCTATTTCTATCCTCCAGGCTTTATTTTTACATGTGCCTGTTGTCGCCTATGATATTCCCGGTTTATCGCTTTATAAGGATTTTAAGGCAGTTTCCCTTGTAAGGGAATTTGACATAAATTCCATGGCCATTATGGCAGAGAAATTTTTGCATACTGATTATAAATTATTTGACGATCTTAACTTAGAAGACTTTGTATCAAAACATACATCGTGGAAATATGTTGCGGATTCCCATATTTCCGCAATAGATAGTATTATGGTCTTATAGGTACCATTCAAACATGAATAAGATTTAATATTGTTATAATATAACAATAAAATTATGCAAAAATTCCTGCTTTACCTACCATACTCGGATTTTATCGACTACTACCAACATAAGGCACTTGGAGCCATACCAATTGGATTTGAACAGGCTGGATTTGATGTGTCATTAATAGTGGGAATAATGAGAAGTCAAAATTACCGGGAAAATAAAATAAGAATATATGAAACTGGCAATCTGGATGACCGGTATGTTAAAACAGGCAAGTCAGATCGCATGGCAATAAAGCCCCGCTTGCTTAATTTTTTAAATATCAGTGAGTATAAAAAAGTTTTGAGAATCCTAAAAAAGGAAAATCCAGACATTTTAATGTCGTATAATAATTCAACATTAACATGGTTAATAATGTGGAGGTACAGAATTTACTGCAGAACAAAAAATGTAAAAACGAGATTAATATTGAAACTGGACAATGACGGCTCAGATCTCATGGGTATGAAGGGGATAAGAAAAATGGCCATAAGATTATATTATAAGTTGCTTTCCTCTATATTCAATGATATAATTACAGAAACAACATGCGGGTATGAAGTTTTCTCTAATCTGCCTGGACTTAAAACAAAGTTAAGAGTTGTACCAAATACAGTTTTTGATGATTTCTTAAAACACAGTAATAAAGAGAGAAGTAAAACTATTATCGCCGTATCCAGGATTGCGCCAGTAAAGGGTTTAGATATTCTGATAAAATCATTTAAGCTGATTGCAGAGCGGTATCCGGACTGGAATCTAGAAATTATAGGGGCTGTTGGCGATATGGAATACTTTTCATCACTTAAGGAATTAACAGGGCCATCTTTTCTTGGTAGGAGAATAGTATTCACAGGAGAGAAAACTATGGAAGAGTTAATAGATATCTATGGTCGATCTTCAATTTACTGTCTGTTTTCAGAACACGAAAGCTTTGCAATAAGCAGGCTGGAGGCAATAGCCATGGGACTTTATGTTATAACCACACCTGCAGGATGTGCAAATAGCCTCATAAAATATGGAGTGCATATACTGAAGGATAGTACTCCAGAGTGCGGCTCTAAATATCTGGAAGAGGGAATAAAGGCAACAGAATCTGGAGCATTTAAGGGCAATTATACCGAAATACCTACCTATAAGGACATTGCAATTCAGATTGCAGGAATTGCAGAAAATAATAATATATAACTGCCACATGCAAGTCAAACAACACTTTTAATATTTGTAACCAATCACTTATATATGAAATCTGCACTTATTACAGGTATTACAGGCCAGGACGGTGCATACCTGGCAAAACTGCTTCTGGAGAAAAACTACAGGGTCTATGGATTATATAGAAGATTAAGCACGCCCAACTTCTGGAGGCTGCAATCCCTAGGAATATACGATAAAATCAATTTAATCTCAGGCGATTTGAGCGATTTATCATCAATATTGAATGCATTCAAGGCTTCTGATCCTGATGAGGTTTACCATTTGGCCGCACAGAGCTTTGTGGAGGCATCCTTTGAATCGCCCCTGGCAACTGCCGAGGTAACAGGGCTGTCGACCACAAGGATTCTGGAAGCTGTAAAGCTGTATCATAAGGACACAAGGGTGTACTATGCAGGCACCAGTGAGATGTTTGGTTCATCGTATGCAGATAAGGCATTAAACGAAATGGATGTTTTCCAGCCGATGAGCCCCTATGCGGCGGCTAAATTATACGGCTACTGGATATCAAGGATATACAGGGAGGGCTATGGACTTTTCATATCATCAGGAATACTATTCAACCATGAATCTGAAATAAGAGGGTTAGAATTTGTTACAAGGAAGATCGTCAATGAGGTTGCCAAGATACATTATGGACTTGAACAGAAGATAAAGCTGGGAAATATCAATGCAAAGAGGGACTGGGGATATGCCCCTGAATATGTTGATGCCATGCACAGGATGTTACAATCAGACAAAGCAGATGACTATGTGATAGCAACGGATGAAACCCATACAGTTGAAGAATTTCTGAAGTATGCATTCGAGTACATAGACATGGACTACCGCAAATATCTGGAAATAGACAAAAGGTTTGTCAGGCCTCTGGATGTCCCTGCATTAAGGGGAGATTACTCAAAGGCTGAAAGAGACCTTAAATGGAAGCCGAAAACCAAGTTCCCTGAGCTTGTTAAACTGATGATGAAGGCAGAACTGGAGAGATGGGATATGTACTTGAAGGGGGAGCAGTTCCCATGGGATGTTCCCAATTATCCCAATGAGAACAATCTATTAAAAACATACAGGGGTAATGTGAAATGATACCGGTATCAGAGCCAGACATTGGGGAAAAGGAAATAGAGTACGTTGATGATGCTGTGAGGTCAGGATGGGTAAGCTCCCATGGAAAATACATAGATGAATTCGAGAAAAACTTTTCTGAATTTATCGGCACGAAATATGGGTTGACGGTATCCAATGGAACAACAGCTTTGCACCTTGCATTGTCTGCCCTTGGAATCAAGGAAGGTGATGAGGTAATAGTTCCTGATCTGACATTCATCAGCCCGGTAAATGCAGTGCTGTACTGCAATGCAACGCCTGTATTGTGTGATATAGACAGAAATAACTGGTGCATTAACCCAGAGTTTATAGAGAAATTGATTACAGATAAAACAAAGGCAATCATTGTAGTCCATCTGTATGGTAATGCAGCAGATATGGACAAGATCATGGAGATAGCAGATAAACATAAATTATATGTCATAGAGGATACTGCTGAATCACTGGGAACGACCTATAGGGGAAAGAAACTGGGTTCAATAGGAACAATAGGCTGCTTCTCCTTTTACGGAAACAAGACAATGACAACCGGCGAGGGTGGATTCTGCACAACCAACAATAAAGAACTATATGATAAAATGTCAATGCTCAGGGACCATGGAATGACGTCAAAGAAAAGGTACTGGCATGAATTCATAGGGTACAATTACAGGATGACAAATATCCAGGCTGCACTGGGAGTGGCGCAGCTTGAGAGAATCAATTATTTCATTAACAAAAAGCATGAAATAGGGAATATATACAAGGAGAAGTTGATCAATAGAGTAACACTGCATCCTGAAGGTTCTAATTATAATGGCACATACTGGCTTTATTCCATACTGATGGAGAATGAAAAAGA
>JAKAAA010000066.1 GCA_021797295.1 Thermoplasmata archaeon | reverse complement strand
AATGGCATAGTTAGTGATTGCAGATTTAAAAATAAATTTTTGTTAGTTTGTTATCATTTTTCCTCATATATTTTATTTTCCTGTAATTTAATGTCATTCATGGTTGACATTCTAAAATTATATTTTTGCTTAGGCTATATAGAGAATGTTTACTGGAAAATATACAATACTAACTCTAACAGATACTAATCTTGGATAGTGATTGTTAAACAGGCCGTAAAGGACGTATATTAACCACGAGTTATAATTATAATACTAATATAAGCCCGTATTTTATGACGTTTCTGACATATTAAGTTGTGAATATTTAGATATGATTCTTATCTATTCTGGATTTTACAATAAAGAAATGAAATGATCTTTAAGAAATAAATTGGTAAATTTTATATTAGTTATAATATTTAACTTGAAAAATACCCCAAATTCAAATTAGACTAACAACAATAATTCCACATATTTATATTCTTTGATGGTGTTTAACTTATAATAACCATAACCAAGTGGGATGAAGGAAACACATATTTCATCAAAGGAAATAAAAAGTATATCAGATTATTGGTAAGTTACAGGCATTCACTTGGAGAAGAATTAAAACCGTGAAGAAGAATAAAATATATGCATTATTAACATCATACGAAATAATAGTTAAGGCATCAGACCCATTATGAAAAGAGGGATTAAGTGAAATTGAAAATAATTACACCAATCTCAATTATTCCGACTGGATAGTTTTAATATTATTGTTAAGGGACATGTCATCAATCAGGGAAAGAGAAATAGTAACAGAAATATCATCATGAAATAACAGTAATCATATAAAATTCTTAATGCCCATTCCTAAAATAAACTTCTACATAGCAGCAGGGATAGTATCAGAGATAGGGACAGTTGACATATCCCTTAACAAGGAAATATTTGCTTCATATACTGGATAGGTACCAGATGACTATTCATCTGGTGAAAGAAAAGTCAAGAGCCGTATAACAAAACATGACCCACAATTATTAATATTCTTTTTAATTGAAACAGCACATTCGCGAATAAGATATAAGAAGAAGTTCAAATCTAGGTGCCTCAGCGTAGTAAGAAGATTGGGAAGGAAAATATCAATAATAACCATCGCATAGATTAGGAGACACAATATGTGCAATGCTTGACAATGTTAAAGTACATTGAAAGGGAAGAATGGAAGCAATCAATCCTGATGAATTGTACTTCAGGAGGCTTGAATAACTTTAGTTAAGAAAAATTAAAAAACTGCATACTTGCAAGCAATGTTAAATTGCATGAGGATCCAGCAAATTTAACAGATAGAGGAGGCATAATACGATATTAAGTATAGTTTTCATAGGCACACAAGTTAATGCTTTTATGTTTAAAGTTAATCGATCTGGAATACAGATATATCGCCTTCTTTCTGTTCATTCACTCTATCGCCTAAAAAATTAATAATGCTTTCACAGGTTATAAAGACCTGTGGATATATACCATTTTTATGACCCGTTTCTTTTAACAACTTAATTGCGAATTCCCCTAATGTCACAGGTTCGGTAAGTATGTCAATGCTTGAGTTAACAAGTTTATAGACAAAATCAATTGAATCGTCTATGAATTTATAGGCCTCATTCCCTTCAAGTATAGCTTTATTGAATGGCTGAAAATTATGCCCTGGTACCAGAATATCCAGCGGCAAATTTTTAATTTTATTTAGAGTCATAAGATAGTCGTTTATCGACCATATTTGTGGTATAGAGTCCGTGGATTTGCTTCCGGTTATACCGGTTCCCTGCACTTCATCGCTTGTAAAAATTATATTATTATATCTTACAAAAAGAGATGCAGACGTATGACCAGGGGCATTGATCATTTCGATATGCTTACCAGGTAAAATTGTTTTTTCTATATGAACATCCCGGCTTTCTTCAAGTATGGTTGATACAGTATCTGAAACATATTCGCTGCTAAAAAATTTCCTGAATCTTTCCGGGAAAAAGCTGTCCAGCAGTGTTCCGGAATTAAATAATAAGGCATTATTTTCTGGAGATGAAATTGTTACGGTGCCATGATGATTAAGAAATCCACTACCACCTGCATGATCCGGATGGGCATGAGTTATAATGCAATAATCTGGAAACCCAATTATCCGAGTAATATCCTTTATCTGGCTAGAGGTTGCACTGTCAAACAAATAAAGTTTATCATTAACCTTGGCTGAAACTAGGTATAATGAAACATCGTGGTAGTATGTCGAAATAAGATTAATATTTTTTCCAAGTTCCATTACTGATATTTCCTTTTTTTCATCCATTTCATCACCTTGTCATGCCTGTATCCTCCATGGCATTCAATTTATCCACTCTTGCATCGGCCTTCTCTCTTGGCTGGTTATCCTCAACTTGACCCTCTAGGAAATCCAGTGGCTTACCATGCAGTTCAAGTGCAGTGAAAAACATGACAATGGCAAATGCGCCGAAAAATATCGCCGAGATTATGAATATTACGTACCACAGATTTGCACCTATCCAGATCCCGCCAAGATATCCACCCAGAGAATAGAATACCCCATATGCAAGGGCCCAGACAAAACCCTCGCCGGAATGCCTGATACGTGTAGGATAAATCTGGCTCAGGTACGCAGGGGTAAATCCCCATATAAGCTGAACGCCATAGCCGACCATAAACATTATGACGAAATCAAGTATATATGATATTGAAACCGGAACAAGATAAAATGCAAGAACAGCAGGCACTGCGATTAATATTAGCAGGGCACTCTTTCTGACTCCAATCTTATCCATGAATAGCCCCATTGTAAAGTTACCCATAAATGTCCCGACCTCAAAACCTATAAATAAAAGACCAATAATAACTGGAGTTAGCGCATATCTGGTAATTCCACCGATGTCGTACCAGTCAACGTAATAGTCATCATGGAATGCAGTTGCAAAGAATGCCAGTGAAAGCGCTGAAAACGCCAGAATTGTTATGCGCCTGTATGTTTTATTGAACATTGTGCCAAGCCCCTGCTTTACGTTAGATTTGCTGGACTTCACATTCATTATTTTAGACCAGTAAGGCGTTTCCCTTACAGACAGTCTTACAAAATAAGCAAGAACAGCAAAAAGGGCGTTAACATAAAATCCGTATCTCCACCCTAGAGCAGTGGAGGCTGCGAAAGTCGATGCAAAAAGGTCTGCCATACCATATCCTAATGCCACACCTCCCTGGGAGAGGGAAATTAGAAAATTCCTGTGTTTTATGGGGACTGTCTCAGCGAGTAAGATCCAGCCAGTTGTCATTTCCCCTCCACTAAAAATACCTGCCCCCAATCTGCTGACAAGGAACATGGGAAAATTGACAGAAAGGCCGCTCAGACCTGTAAAAACCATTACACCTAAAAGGGTGGAGAGAAATGTAAGCTTCCTTCCCCATTTTAAATCGTCAAGTCTCCCAAACAGGAAGCCCCCTATCCCGTCTCCCACGCCGAAAAATACAACTATCAATCCGAATGTGGATACAGGTATATCAAATGCTTTGGTAATTTGCGGTAGGAAAAAACCATTTAGAACTATATCTGAACCTGAGACAGCCCACCCAAGAAAAACAGTTATAAATAGTAGCCAATCATATTTTGTCAAATGACCCCCATCATTCATTTAACCACCATACTAAAGAAACATTTTGACATATTTAAATAGAATAGTTAACTCGTTAACATTTATCATACTTATTTCAATAATATACTAATGTGTTATATTTGAAATATTTAAATATACGTAGCTTATTTAAGTCTATGGAGATAGTATCATTAAGATTTATGTTAAAGCACAACGACTGGTCCGAATTAACAAAACACAATGTAATTAAACTCTCCAATGCATCTGTTTCATATGTGTACAAAGACCGGTATTCTCACAACGTTTTACTTCTTGCCGGCAGCTACAGCAATAGAATGAGGTTTTATAAATTCCTTCTAGACAGGTCAGAGCAGTATAACATCAAAAACTTAGAATCAAATACAGACCTCACGGCAATAGGTTTCTATGGTTTATTCAAGCCTTCAAACTACTCTATTTTCCAGAAGTTTGGCTGTATAAGCAATAAATGCAATTTCTATGACGGGATTGAGGACTGGACCGTCTCATTCATAACAGATACATCCATATTTCTAAACGATATGGTAAATGAATTAAGGGAATCAAATGATATTGTAAAGGCTCTGCCAAAGCCCATGGATTTAGGTGGCAACGCTTTACTTACACAGAGGGAATTTAAGATAATGGAATACGCATATGAGAACGGATTCTTTGAAGTCCCCAAGAATATTAATGTTTCCGATGTGGCGAATTATTTTGGAGTTTCAAAGGCTTACGTAAGCAAGGCAATCAGGAGCGCAATTTACAAGCTAATTCTGGAGCAGTTATAACTCTGGCCCAATATAATTGCATATATTATTTGATATTTTAATTAACATATTAACTGATGTATATTAATACTTGATGTAGATTCAAAGTTATGCTTGATTTTAGCATTGCAGAAATACTGACTGAAGACAGGCCTAGTAAATACTGGGAAATGTTGAAACAAATAAATATTAGGCATGCTGTTGGAGTCCTGCCAAGGGGATTCAGTGATTGGAGGATGCATGGAGAGGAAGAACCATGGGGTTATTTACCCCTACTAAAGTATAAGAACATGCTTTCTGACAGTGGCTTTAAACTTCTAGCTATTGAGGATAATCCCACTATGGATAGAATCCAGTTTGGTCTAACGGGTAAGGAAGAAGATTTGGAAAAAATAGCAATGATGATTGAAAATTTTGGCAGGTTGGGCATCAAGATTTGGTGTTATAACTGGATGGCCGGAATAGGATGGCTCAGAACATCCACGCATATGAATACTGAATTTGGGAAAGTTTCAGGTTTTAACATAGATGATATTAAAAATACGGAAAATTATCCTGTAAAAATAGAAAGATCAGAACTATGGAATAATTTAAAGAAGTTTCTTGATTTTATAATACCGGTAGCCGAGGAATGTGATGTTAAGCTTGCAATGCATCCTGATGATCCACCTATTCCAGAATTAATGGGAATACCGCGTATCATGAATTCAATAGAATCATACAATAAGCTTATGGAAATTAATCCAAGCCCATATAATGGGATAACCCTGTGCCAGGGCAATTTTACACTCATGACTGATGACCTGCCTGCGGCTATACGACATTTCAACAAAAGGATATTTTTTGTTCACTTCAGGGATGTTAATGGAACTAGTAGAAATTTCACCGAAACATTGATAGGCCATGGAAAGAGCAATGCTTACAGATGCATGGAGGCATACAATGATATTAATTTTGGAGGCATAATGCGTGTTGATCATGTTCCAACACTTTATTCTGATGATACTAAAGTACCGGGTTATTCCTATTTAGACCGCCTATATAGCATAGGATATTTAGATGGTTTAAGGGATAGCATAAATGCAAAAAGCTGATAAATAGGACCCTGTTGTATCACTATACAGTATATCCAGATATTATCATTTTTTCTATGTCAATATTTATTTTAAAAACATCGTAGACAAATACTTAATATATTCTTACTCCATTTATACCTATGTCAGTTAATAATATTACAGTGTGTCCGCACTGCAACCTGGATATGGAATTGAAGATGGCACCCTATGAAAAGGATGGTGTAACAGTAGGAGATTTCGAGGCATATGTATGTCCCAACTGTGGAAGAATATTCTATACGAATAAGGGCTATGAAGAATTGAATAAATTTACCATGAAAAAGAAAAACTAAAGGTTTTACTCCAAAATTTTATATATTCTCTGAAAATTAAATGCCGGTGTTATTTTGATAGAAAAAATAGGCATAAT
>JAKAAA010000065.1 GCA_021797295.1 Thermoplasmata archaeon | reverse complement strand
ATGATATAAAACCGGTTTTCCTGAGTTTGAGTTTTTTGCCTATGGAATATGACAAAATCGGAGTCCAGTGATCAGGGGCAACCATGTGAAGTGATGCTATAAGAATGGACAGGCCGATCACCATCACGGGCATGATCAGGTAAATGAATATCATGATTGCTCAATTAATTATGCAATATAAATTATTGGTATTCTCTGGGTGCAATTGATAAGTTTAAAATTATTTTAAAAAATTATTAAATATGAGGTAAATATGGTTAAATAATGGAAAAGATAGAGGTGAAAAATCCTGGCCAGTATTATGTTAATAACTGGATAATTTACGATGCCCTGGATGGACCCGCAATAGATGAAAACAAATGGTCCCTCAGGGTAACTGGCCTTGTGGCAAAACCTGCCGAGTATTCGTATGGAGAACTCAATAAAATGAAGGGGATGGAATACATATCGGACTTCAACTGCGTCACAAAATGGTCAATAAAGGAGGCAAAATTTACAGGGCCATCCCTGCGGGATATTATAATAAAATCCGAGCCTTCCAAAGATGCTGAATGGGTTATGTTTATATGTGCCGATGGATATGATACACCGGTTCCATTTGATGATGCTGTGGATGAAAAAAGCATACTTGCCCTGAGGATAGATGATAAACCCCTGGGGATCAAACATGGATTCCCGGCACGGCCTTTCATCCCCTCCCTGTACGGATGGAAAAGCGCAAAATGGTTAACGGAAATCAGATTGATGGAAAAATATGAGGATGGTTACTGGGAAGCCTATGGTTACCATGAGAGGGGCAGGGTGGAGGATCAGGAAAGGTTCAAGGGCTTTGCCTGGAAGAAGGTAAAGAGGCATTCAGAGATAGATAAATAATTTATTATTTAATAAGAAGTTCCAGTGGTGCATGGTCTGAACCCGTAACATTTTCCAGTATCCTTGAATCCTCTATATGATCCATGAAATTATCACTGGCGACAAAATAATCTATACGCCACCCTATATTCTTTTCCCTGGCATTGAATCTATATGACCACCATGAATAATGCCCCGGTTCTTTATGGAAATATCTGTATGTATCAACATAGCCATGTGATAATATTTCTGTCATGGAATTTCTTTCTTCCTCTGTAAATCCCGGATTCTTCTCGTTTCCTTTTGGTCTCGCTATATCTATTTCCTGATGTGCAACATTGAAATCCCCTGTGACTATTACAGGTTTTTTTTCCTTTAACCGATCCATATATGCGAGTATCTCCTTATTGAATTCCAGCTTGAAATCAAGTCTCGGGAGCCCGTGCTGGGAATTGGGGAAATATGAATTGATAAGGTAAAAGTTTTCGTATTCCAGTGTCTGCGTCCTCCCCTCAGAGTCGAACTTCGGGTTGCCAATGCCCTCTGAGTACTTTACCGGATCGTCCTTTGTCAGGGCCATGGTGCCACTGTATCCCTTCTTATCTGCTGAATTTATATATATTTTATATCCCAGATGATGTATTTCCTCCGGAATGTTTATTTTATCCACCTTTACCTCCTGCATCAGGACAATATCAGGATTCTCACTTTGCAATACATCAGTAATTCCATTTTTGATTGCAGCTCTCAAACCATTGACATTCCAGGACATAATTTTCATGAATTAGAATTGTGATTTTGTATATAAAATTCGGTATTGCGTATATACACTGGCTGAGAACTGATTTTTAAATCATTATATAAAATTATGAATTGAAGGGTATAAAAAGATAATTACTGTTTTTCCCCGTATGCTGCCCCTCCCGGAGTTTCAACTATCACTTCATCATTTTCCTCCAGTACGGATGAAAACTTGCTGGGCATGGATTTTTTCCGGCCATTGCTTATTATGTATAGTTTACCGGTTTTTCCGGGAAATCCACCGTGCAATCCCCATGGAGGTATTATGAATCTATCGGCTATAACAGAAATATAAGTCCTGCTTCTGACCCTGAATGATCTTACTATTCCCTCGCCACCGTGGAACTGCCCTTTTCCATAGCTGTTCTTCCTTAGATTATTCCTTGTGAAGAAGAAAGGATATTCTTTTTCGGCTATTTCCACCGGCGTATTCAGGGTATTTGTCATATTGCTATGTATTCCGGATTCCCCGATGGAGTCGTATCTCCCGCCATTTCCACCACCTATTGTTTCATAGTACGACCAGTATTTGTTTCCGAGTTTCCCGCCAAGCATTAAATTCATCATTGTTCCAGAGGATGCAGCCGGTATGTAATCCAGGAATTCACTCAGTGCCCTCAGTGTGACATCCGCTATTCTCTGCGTGGTTTCAACATTTCCACCAGAAACAGGGTAATTTTTCTCCGGGTTTACAAGAGATCTCTGCGGTGCCTTTATTGTTATAATAGAGTAGAATCCATCATTTGTCGGTATAGAATAGCGCATAGCACTCCTTATGGCATATGCCACAGCAGAAAATGTTACACCTTCAACGGCATTCAAGGGGTATTCAATTTCACCGTGTGTCCCTTCGAAATCTGCGATAACTCCCTTTTCACTTATTTTCAGATTGATGTCAATATTTATTTTTATAACGCCCATTTCAAGATAATCTTCTGCAGCATACTCTCCCGGCTTCCATGCTTTCAATGCCATAAGTGAAAGCTCACGGGAATGATCTATAAGTGAATTCCACGATGTAAGTATTTCTTCAGCGCCGTATTTGGATTTTAATTCCTTTATTCTGCTGATCCCCATTTTATTTGCAGATATCTGCGCATTGAGATCACCCCTGGCTGTTTCCGGATCCTTGAAATTTGCCAGAATCATTTTGATTATGTCCGGGGTAATGATCACGGGTGGTATAATGAGCCCTTCCTGATATAGATTTCTTGCATCAGGATTCAGGCTACCGAAAACGGGGCCACCAACATCGACATTATGGGCTTTGTTTATAACATAGCAGAATATTTTTCCCTTGTCATATACCGGGGCGATTATTGTAACATCATTGAGATGCGTTCCCGATATATAGGGATCATTTGTTATCAGCATTTCGTCTTCCTTTAATGCAATGCGGTGTTCATGCATATAGTTGATAATATTTTTAGATCCGATTTTGAACGATCCGAGATGCACCGGTATATGTTCAGCCTGTGCAATAATTCTGCCATCAGCATCAATAACAGCACAGCTGTGATCCATTCTCTCCCGTATATTTGGAGAAATGGCCGATCTCTTCAGTGCAACTCCCATCTCCTCTGCAATAAATTGTGTAGCCTTTCCTATTATTTCCCAGTCTGTCATAATCTCACCGCCCTTAATTCATTATTTTCTCCACGGAATATCTTCCAGTTAGGAGGCACAAAGGTGCTTGATCCATCTTCTTCTATTACGGCAGGGCCCATTATTTCCTCCCTTACCGGCAATGCGTCCCTGAGGTAAACATTAACGGTTTCCCAGTTCCCGTTTATGTATATCTTTCTTTCAACTGGTTTATTTTCCATGTTTTTACCTGATCTAACATCGGGCTTTATTCTCTTTTTAACTGCAAATACCCTTATTGTAAGTATCTCTACAGGCCTTTCCAGGGTGAACCCGAATGTTCTGTTATGGGTGTCTGTAAAATCTTCTACTATCTTTTCCTTTTCTGGCACCTCAACAGGAATTGTGAGTTCTGATCCCTGACCAACGTACCTGCAATCTGCATATCTGAGGAATTCCGGGTCCTTTACCATATATTGAAGCTTCTCCTCCAGCTCCCTGAATCCGGCTTCCAGATCTTCCGGATATGACATTCTTGCCTCGTATTTTATATCCGCAAGCATCAATCCGAGCGCGCTGAATACACCCGGTTCTGGGGGTATTATCACATTTTTTATTCCCAGTTCATCTGCTACTGGCATTGTGACCTGCGGTCCAGCACCACCGAATCCGAACAGGGTAAATTCTGCAGGATCGAGTCCCCTTTCTACAGTGACAAGCCTTATTGCCCTTGCCATTTCAAGGTTTGCAAGTTTTATGGCAGATTCCGCAACCTCATATGGATTGCCCAGTTTTTCCAGGGCCTTCAGTGCGAGGTCCTTCCTGAGTATTTTATCAGACCCTGACATTTTATCATTTATAATTCCCATTACAAGATTTGAATCCGTTAGCGTTGGCTCCTTCCCTCCACGGTTGTATGCCACAGGCCCTGGCTCTGACCCTGCACTCATTGGCCCTATATTCAGTGCACCTGTTTTATCCTTCCATATTACTGTGCCGCCCCCTGAGGATACCTCCGAAAGATCGATGAAGGGGAATCTGACCGGATAGCCGGACCCCTTTACTATTCTGCCGTGGTGCGATGATCCACCGACCTCATATTCCGCGGTAATGTCCACATTATGGTGTATTACCGTGCCTGCCTTGGATGTTGTCCCGCCCATATCAAAGCTGATGACTTTGTCTACCCCCAGTATGGAGGAAAATTCACTGGCCGCGATTACACCAGCAGCCGGGCCTGATTCTATTATGTTGACCGGTTTTTTTATTACCTCGTCCACGGATACAAGGCCTCCTGCATTGGACATCATATTTATTTCCGGAGATCCGAATTTGTCCAGTACAGATTTCAACCTTTTGAGATAGCCGGATACAACGGGCATGAGAACTGCATTGACCACCGTTGTTGAGGTTCTTTCATATTCACGTGGCTCCGGTGATACACCGTATGATATCGATATATTATCAAAGTACTCTGAAAGGTAGTTTTTCATATTGATCTCATTTTCCGGATTCATATATGAATGCAAAAAGCATATGGCTATAGATTTGACCTTGCTTTTTATAAGGGAATTTTTAACATTTTCCATAGTATCTGTATCAAGTTTTGTGATCAAATTTCCATTAACATCTGTACGTTCATTTGCCTCATATCTCAATTTCGGCGGTATAAGGGTTTTGGGCCGGTGGAAATCCAGATTATATAATTCCGGCCTGTTCTGCCTGCCTATCTCAATTACGTCCCTGAAACCCTTGGTAGTAATAAGTGCGGTCTTGGGGAGCTCAAGCCCATATTGCCCGAGAAGAGAATTTGTTGCAATCGTTGTGGCATGTATAAACTCATCAATGTCATTATGGAGATATTTGCTCAATCCCTCCATAACTGCCTGTTCCGGGTTTGCAGGTGTCGTGGGAACCTTATAATAGTGTATTTCACCATCTATTATGATAATATCAGTAAATGTCCCGCCTATGTCTATCGATACTGTAACCATGCTAGTGGGATTGGTTTTTACATTATTAATATTTTCCCGAAAACCATAGATTTTTTTAATTTCGTGGAAGCTTTTCAATGAATCCTGAACTGATCATTATTCAATGTGATGAATGATTGTAACCGAGTTTTGCCAGGCGTTTTGATATTTCACCGTAGTATTTATTGCCCTTCAGAATTTCCCTGTAGAAATCAATGGCCTTATCATAATCACCGGTATTGACAGGTTTTGGCACACCGTCCTTTCCCCCCAGGCAGAATGAGAATTTTACCGGGTCAACAAAGGACGGTGCCTCCCCATAGATAATTTCTGATATATATGATAATGCACGTATTGTTGATTTTTGGAGTCCAGGAATATTCATCAGTTCTTCGAAGGTCCCGGGATTGTATTCATAGAGTTCCCTCATCCTACCCCAGTCAATTTTATAGTTAACATCAAGCGCAGGCGCAGACTCCATAAAATTATCCAGTGATCGCTGCCTGCTGTATTTCAATGGATTGTCCTTGATAACGTCTATAATGCCGTTTCTGTTTTTCCGGCTTTTTTCTGTGGATAAATCCAGATCTATTGCATTCTCAAACCCGGAAATGCCGTTTCTTCCATCGTTATATAGATTTATATTACTGTTTTTCCAGTGGTATCTTCTTGCCAGGCGTGATTTTGAGTTCATGCCCTGGTTTATAATTGTATAATTTCCATTGT
>JAKAAA010000064.1 GCA_021797295.1 Thermoplasmata archaeon | reverse complement strand
AGAATCCTGCAACCGCAGAAGAAGCCCCTTTTCTTCAAGGGAACGCAATACTTTGGAAACCATCATAACATCGGCATGGGCAAATTTGGAGATTGCTACCTGCGTAGATTCTACGCCATGATCGTTCAACCATACAGTAGATGTTAAAAGCACGAACTGCACATGGGTCAGCCCAGATTCTTTTAAAGCCGCCCTCATTCTTCTCTGCCATAGATTTGTAGCCTGCCAGAGCAGAAAACCAGGACTACTGTCAGGTTTCCCGAATTTTGTGTTTAACTTATCCTCGGATGACATATGCTCTAGCCTCACTTACTCCTGCATGTTTTCTCCATAAAAATAGCCATCCTTGCAATATTTTCCATAGTCTGTGGGACTCCGGAAGCTATGCTTCCTCCTATTTCTTTTTCCATCTCTTCTTTATCTAGGCAGAGAATTGTTACATGATTCGTAAGACGAATCTTTCCATCAGGTAAATCGACAAATGTATGTATGAATTCTATTGTTGTTTTCAAATCCTCAATAACAGCCTCAACTGTGTAGCCCTTATCAGGATCAGCCATGGTAATCCTGTAATTCAAATATCCCTGCCCCTCCATTTTGATCTTCCCGTTAGTTCCTTCCATGAATTCTCCGTCAAGGGATATGTCCTCAATTCCGTGGTCCCATAAAGGCCATGATTCAACGTTGCTATAGAGGGTCCAAATTTCATTTTTTCGAGCATCTGTTACTATGCTGTGTTCAAATTCCCATGTCATTTTATCACGATAAGTTATAATATGCGCATATATAATAATTGCGCTTATTATTTATTTCATCCTCTGGGCTAATATAATAATTAAATAAACCTTCAGAAACCATGTAATAGTCAGATGTCTAATTATTTCATATTCAGACTCTTGCTTCAAGAGTGTTGCCCGCTGGAAACCAGAAAATTTCTAAATTATAAGAGCATTCTATATAGGGGAATCAGATGGTAAATGATTGGAATGCAGAGCATTATGATAACAAGTTAGGCTATGTATCAGAATTGGGGAAAGGCGTAATATCATTACTGGACCCCAAACCCGGAGAAAAAATACTTGATTTAGGGTGTGGAACCGGTGACCTTACTCATGAGATAGCCGAGTCAGGAGCATCGGTCATGGGCATAGACCAGTCAGTTACTATGATTCAACAGGCCCGCAAAAAATACCCCCACATAACATTTATAGTCGGCAATGCTGAGGAACTTGACATGAATCAGCAGTTCAATGCAGTTTTTTCCAATGCAGCATTGCACTGGATGAAGAATCCCTCAAAGGTCACAGAAGGTATATGGAGTATCTTACTGCCCGGAGGACGTTTCGTGGCTGAGTTCGGGGGAAAGGGAAATGTAGGAGTAGTTATAGATGCCCTAGAGCGTACTTTGAGTGAGTTAGGGATAAGTACAAGGAATAAAAATCCCTGGTATTTTCCGAGCATCGGGGAATACACTTCTTTACTGGAAAAATATGGTTTCCAGACAACCTATGCACTTCATTTCAGTCGTCCAACTGCTATGCCTGACGGTGAACTAGGTCTCGTGCACTGGCTCAATGGATTTGCCGGAAGTTATTTGCAGGATTTAGATCTTCCTGATCGTTCAAATGTAATTCAGAATGTAATTGAATTGTGCCGTCCAATTCTTTACAGGAATGGTCAATGGTATATTGATTACAAGCGCCTGCGTGTAATAGCAGAAAAATAAATGGTGTCTCCTTGCAATTCATGAGAACTTTGATGAGATATTTAACATAGAAGCGGGAAGCTCCATGCGTTAGCTTGGGGAAGAAGTCACTCTCCATTCAGATCTGAATTAAATGATATCATTTTAGCGGTAAATAGTAGTATAAATTTTATTGTAACAACTATCATCACCTCCTGAAGATTAAAAACAGATATGTATGAGCAAAATTTTCCCATTTCACCCTTACATACTGATATACATAATTTTCTCTGACCTATTATGAATTGCCAAATATGTACAGTATAGTATACATAAAATATAAGAATATGTACAGTATACTATACAATAATGGTTACAATTGATGATTTCAAATACATTTTAACGTTCTGGAAGGAATATAAAATACCCAATATGGTAGAGCGTGATATACACATTGATTTGGAAACGAATAAGATAATTGCAATTGCCGGTTCAAGACGGTCTGGTAAAACCTATCTCATGTTCCAGTGCATGAATGAACTTTTAAAAAAAGGCGTCAAGGATGACAATATTATTTATGCGAATTTTGAAAACGAGAGACTTGTGGGAGTAGTTGCCTCTGAGCTTGACAAGCTTCTCATTGCTCATAAAGAACTCCTCAATCCTGATGGGACTATATACCTTTTTCTTGATGAAATTCAGGTTGTTGAAAACTGGTATAAATGGGTCAGAAAAATCTATGATACCGGAAAATACAGAATTATTGTCTCTGGTTCATCTTCTGAATTGTTAAGTAGCGAAATAGCTACTTCGCTTGCAGGCAGAAATCTTACCTATACTGTTTATCCATTCTCCTTTAAAGAATATGTGGCCGCAAAGGGAGTAAAAATTAACAAATTGCAGAAATATTCTATCGAAAAGGGAATTATATTCAAGATAATGGATGATTTTTTAGAATATGGGTCATTTCCGGAGATAGCCATGACACATGAAGTTTCAAGGAAGCTTGAGCTCCTTTCATCCTACTTTGACGCAATTTTCTTCAGGGATATTGTGAGAAGATACGGAGTTAGAGAAATAGGTGAGTTAAACATCTTTCTCAGAATTCTTTCCAGTAGCTATGCGTCATATTTCAGTTCAGTAAAGGCGCTCAATTATTTTAGAAGTACCGGAAGAGGGATTAGCAGGATAACACTGTTAAATTTTCTTGATTATTCTAGATCGGTTTTTCTTGTGGATATACTTGAGAAATATGAAAAGAGTGTCAGAAAGCGTATAGCTATGCAATCAAAGACCTATATAACAGACATAGGAATTTCCAGGCTTTTCTCTGACATTGATAAGGGAAGGGCACTGGAGAACGCAGTTTTCATGGAATTATTGAGAAATGTTTCCACTACAGATCGTATAAATTATCTCAGGCTGAAATCGGGCAAGGAAGTAGATTTTATTCTTAAAGGTAAAACCACGGAACTCATACAGGTTTCTTACGAGGTGTCTGATTCCAGTGCCAGATCAAGGGAAACATCTGCCCTTGTGGAGGCCGCAACGAATCTCGGTTTGAATACCGGGAAAATAATAACATATGATTATGAGGGAAAAGAATCAATCAATGGCATTTTGATACAGTATATCCCATTCTGGATTTGGGCTTTATTTAAATCAGATACTTTAAAAAATGCATGACCATTTAGAACAACGGACTGATGTATAAAGTATATGGGCAATAATATACTGAAGTACGAGGTTTAAAATTTTGATAACCACCCAGTAGATTTAAAAATTAATCAAATAATTTAAGGCCTATCTCCGTAAAGATTTTGAAGTGATTATCAAGTGTTAATAAATGACTATTATTATTGATAGCTACCGAAGCTATCATCGCATCCATTCTGGGAACAGCTTTTCCATTATTTTCCGCAAATACTTCCAGGTTGGAGGATAAATCCGCATCTTCTTTAGTATAATTTATTACTGGAATCACGTAGATTTGCTCCTTACCCTTTGAATATTTATGTATACCATATTCTTCTCTCCCAACGTCTTTCCTGACTTTCTCTTAACATTGCCTCTTTATCTGTAAAGCTTATACTGCCTCGAAGTGATAAAAGAACATTCCTCTTATCTTCCGATTGTACCAGCGTATCAAGCAATTCACTGAAGCCCTCATCTGGTTGTTTGACCTTAATTAGTTTATCATAAACCGTATTTTTATAGTTATGGTTTTGAACATATTCTGTTTATGTTTAAACATAATATTAATTTTTTCGTTACTTAATTGTGGCTAAAAAGAGGAAAATTACGAGTAATTATATTAAAAATCTCTTAGAACCTCCATCTAAAATTATTCGGAATATGTGTATTGAATTATGCCTTGACTGTGAATATGTGAGTCAAGAGGGCATATAAAACAGAACCAGCCTCACATGGAAAATTCAATCAGGGATAAAAATTTGGGAAGTGAGAAGTTGCAGAAACTTAAATTTCTCCGCACATGGATAGCTGGAAAACAAATGTATTATATTTTCCGGATAATATAGCTACTTTTCTATCGTCTGTATATAAAAACTAATATTCTACAGAAAGATTTAATACAGTAAGCTGTATATACGGCTATATGGTTAAAACTAAAATAACAGTATCGGTGGAAAAGCCGGTGGTGAATAATGCGAAGGTAGTTTTATTAAAAAGGGGAAAAACTTTAAGTGATTATATTGAAAAATCCCTTAGAAGTCTTTCCACATCAGAGATTATTGAAGATATATGCAATGAACTGAGCCTTGACTGCAGATATGTAAGTCCAGAGGATATAAAGAAGAACAGGCCCAATCTCACCGGAAAAGTTCAATCAGAGACACAAATCAGGGAAATGAGAAATGAAAGAAACTCGAATTTATCTTGATACCAGCATTCTGGTTAAAAGATATGTTAATGAAGATGGCACTGATATAACAGATAGTTATTTTCAGCTTGCACATCAAGGCGAGACTGTATTTTGCATATCTGAAATCAATCTCGGTGAGGCTGCTGTTGTTTTTGATAAGTACGCGAGAAAATTTGGGCTTGATGCCATGAATAGGTTTCAGGCAATGTCAAGAGAGTTAAATGTGCTTGAACGTTCCAACTCTGTTGAAATATTTCCCGTTACGAGCCAGATAATCAGAAAAGCTATAAAAGTGGTTTTTGAACAACATGTGTACATAGTAGATGCCATCCAACTGGAAACCTGTATAGAAGCGAAAGGAGATAAATTTTTTACCGCTGATGTTGAACTTAATACTATTGCCAAAAAGCTCGGCATTGAAACAGTGCTATAACCTATGCAATCTAATATTAATGCTGGGAATTAAGCATTTTATCTAGAACAATAGTGGCAGCTCTGCAAAATTTTATACCCATAAAATTGAAAAAAATTATATTTTATCCCTGTCTATATTCACTGTTGCTATATCTCCCACTTTCTTAGCTCTTATTTCCGTATAAACAATTCCAAGCACAACCCATATCGCCGCTACTACTGCATATACTCCATAGGGAAATCCCGGGAAAGGTATAACGGTATAATATATGGCGACAATTATCAAAGCTGAGGCTATAACCGGAATTACCAGGTGGTACAGAATAGAAAAATGGTGATGGTGCTTCTTAATAAATATCCCTAGCCCCACATTGTTGATTAGATGTACCAGTAACAGCATGATGCCTATCATTACAAATGGGTATACTCCTCCATCGAAAGGACCAAAGAATATACCGTTTATAATTGCGAATGCAAATCCGGCTACTGTTATCAGCATCAATATTCTATGCGGTGATTTATATTTTTTATGGGTTGCATGAAGCCATCTGGGTAATATTCCATCCCTTGCCATAGCATACATGGTTCTAGAAACAGAATTGTTTATTGCCAGGCCGAACATCAGATAACTATTGTAGATAATTGCAACAAAAATCATGGCCACTATAAATCCCAATTTTTGGTGGAACACTATAATTCCCGGATCAGGGGAAGTTGCAAAAGAAGCCATGTTGGAAGCGCCCCATGATACTGTTAATGCATAAGTTATCATTATAATACTTAAATTTAGAAGCATTACCCAGACCATGGACCTGGGAATGAATTTCTTCGGGTTTTTGGACTCCTCACCCAGCGCTACTACAGAACCTGAGCCAGACAGAGTTGTTATCCCTATAATAAAGCCAAGAAATATGGGCGCTATGCTACCATCAGTAAACTTTAACGTAAAAGTGTTAAGAGTATTGGATGACCCTGCCATAACTATGAGAATTATGCTTGTGGCCATCAGGAATGAAACTTCTATTATTCCGGCTATTAATGCATAGTTCAAAGATACCTTAATTCCTCTGTACTCGAATAGGAATACGAAGAGCATATAAGGCAATATTAAAAGAATCCATAGATAAGGGATAGAAGATATATCAGGACTTAAA
>JAKAAA010000063.1 GCA_021797295.1 Thermoplasmata archaeon | reverse complement strand
ATTAAATCAGGAATTAATAGTATGTCAATAAAATGATAATATGTAATATTCAGTATCCTAGTAGAAAGAAAATGTGAAGTAGCGCGGGGAACGATTCGTATGCCACGTATATTCCCACAAGGATAATGATTATTGAAAATACTTTTCTTAAATCTCCCTTTCTTCCTCCCAAATTTACGGATAGTCTTGTGCCAAGAAAACCCCCGAATATTCCCCCAATAACATAAACTATTGCAACAAGAACGAGTACATCCCCGATTATTCCACTATTTATATACTGTAGTCCTGGAGCAACCATGGCATATCTTATTGCTGTAACAACACCGAAAGTGCCCACAGCTAGAAGTGATGTGCCGATAGCCATACTTATTTTCACTTTTGAAGATGCTAATAATCCAGGAACGATTAAAAAGCCTCCGCCGATTCCAAAAAATCCAGAGGCAAATCCAACAATCAAAGAATATGCTGAAACTTTATCGTATTTTGTCATTTTTGCCCTTTCTTTGCAATCTTCATCCGGTACCGCCCTGCACTTGCTTATGTACATATAAACTCCTATCACTATCATTAGCATGGAAAAAAAGAATAGAAGTTCCCCGCCTTTTATGATAAGACCTAGGGTAGAACCTATTAGTACACCTATAATGCCCACAAGTGCGAATACACCGCCTAGCTTTATATTTGCATTTTTCTTTTTAAGATGCTGCATAAAATTTATATAAGCTGTAATACCTACAGCAAGAGCCGTTGTTCCTATGGCTAGATGTGGGTGGTTTATCCCAACAAAATAAATGAATAAAGGAACAGCGAGTATAGAACCGCCACCGCCTATAAGCCCTAAGCTGAAACCAACAGCGACCCCGGAAACGATAGCCAGAATATATTGAAGTATTGTTATATCTATCATTTAATACCTCATAAGTATTGCAACTCCCTATAAATACATTATTCACAGAGAAATAAAAAAATTCATAATACTGGAAAACTTTAGATAATAATGAATGGATATGACTTTTAATTTTCGTGCAGAAGATTGCTAAGATGGTACAGTGCCTTTCCTGCATTAGAATTATCTATAACTATCCAGATTTCAGTGTTTAACCTGTAAATATTAGTGAATTTTATCCCGTATGTCATGAGGTAATCGGTAATTAAAAGTGTAAGTCCAGGTGTGAATGATGACTCCTTGGGGAGGATGATTTTGATCAGGGCTATCTTGCTCTGCTGATTTCCGGTATTTGCTATGCATATATAAATATTTGATTCTTTCATAACCAGAATGGTATTATCCGGTATTTTTTTTATATCATCAAAATAAAGAATGCTGTACTCATATTCTATAGTAAGAGATGATTTTTTCAGTATTCCCAGATCATCTGTATATTCAGGTTTTTCTGTTTTCATGTTGGCGAGTACCTTTACAATAGTATTGAATTTTACTGTTTTGCCGGTCATAGTCTCAACTTTATCCCTTATATTTTCAGCTACCTTGGTATAATTGCATAATCCGCTGGAAATGACCATAGAATAAATAAGATTATTACTTACTATTACTTTTACCGAATCAGAGATTTTTGTCATAAAACATCATTATATTAACATATAAATTCATTGCCATTGAAAATATACTATTATATGCATATTCATGATTATTGGGACCATAGGACAGTGGATTAATCATTTTACTGATTTGAAATACAAGCATAAAATTAATTAAACGCAAACGAATAGATGAGATTATTGGTGTATAAATGAAAATAGGTATTATTGCAAGAATTAATTGCCATTCATGCATAAGAATAGCGAAAAGAATACTGGAAATTATACCTCCATCATGGGAAATAATACTTGAAGACAAGCTTGCAAGGTCCCTGAACAGGAAAGGCACCAATTTCAAGAACATTGATGCTGATATAATAATAGTAATAGGAGGTGACGGAACCATTCTAAGAACGGCACAGCTTTCCCAGGGCAAAATACTGGGCATCAATGTGGGAGGATTGGGGTTCTTATCGGAAGTAGAGATAGGCAATATAGAAGAATCTGTTCACAACCTTATCAACGGAAATTATAGAACTTACGATGTTATGAAGCTCGAAGTTTATATAAACGATAAACTCTTTGGTACTGGGATCAATGATGTAGTAATACATACTGCTAGAATATCCAAAATCAGAAAATTCAGTGTGTATATAGATGATCGTTTCATGGAAAACACAAGTGCAGATGGTGTTATTGTTGCCACGCCAATAGGCTCTACATCCTATTCATACAGCGCCGGTGGGCCAATACTTATCCCCTCATTGAAGGCCATGGTAATATCATATATAGCACCGTTCGGATCAAGGCTCAGGCCAATAGTATGCCCCGATACGGGAAAAATATCAATAAAAATTATAGGTAAATACAGTTCCCTGGTAATAATAGATGGGCAGAGAGAAGCGGTTGTCAATGGAAATGATCGTATAGATATAAAAGTATCCAGTGAGAAGTTAACTTTCATAGAACTGAAAAATTCATTTTATGACAGGTTAAGGGAGAAATTGATAAAAGATGTGGTTAATTAGGGAACGCACCCTGAAAATGATAATGGAGGCTTCAAAGGATTCATATCCAAATGAATTCGGAGCCCTCCTACGGGCGGAAAACAATATTATCTATGAAATAGCCATGCTTCCCGGTACCATAAGTGGAAATGTGCATGTCATATTTCAGGCATATTCCATACCCATTGATTTCAGCTACGTCGGATCTGTTCATTCCCATCCTTCTGGAAACACACATCCTTCTGACGCAGACCTCCATATGTTTTCCAATACAGGTCCGGTACATATAATAGTAGGTTATCCGTATAACTTGAATAACTATTCAGCTTATAATAGAAATGGAGACCCATTGAAACTTGAAATTATTTAACTTGAAAGCGGTAGGCTCCATGTGTTAGTCTGTAGAGGAAGTCACGTTTTATAGCGAAGTATACCACAGTAACCACCGAACTGCTTTATAATTTCTCCTGAATCGGTATAATCGCTTATTACGTGTACATTGACACCGTTTATCTGTGAAAGAAGACTTCTGGTCTCAGGGTCCCTGAATTTTGATTCTGATATGAGCAGCTCTCCGATCATATTTAGTGTAGCATATTTTATTATCTCATCATAGCCATAAACGCTCAATCCAGTTTTATTCAGGTTTTTGAGGAATGACTGTATGAGCTTTTCATCTCCGGCTAACCTTGCTCCTTTCAAAATCTCCTCTGATTTTTTTTCTGCCATGAATTCATATATGCCTCTCTTCCCTGAATCGGTTTCTGCTATATCGTATACCGTTATCTCCTTGAAGAAGGGATCATTTTTAATCCTTTCATACAACTTTGCATGCTCGAAACCTGGGCCAATAACTATAATTGTTGAAATACTTCTTATATTCTTTAGTGTTTGGATGATTTCATTGTGATATCCGGAATCACTGGCTTTTGACTCATAGTCCTTACCGGGCTTTCCTGATACTATTTCACCTATGTCCTGTATACCATATGATTTAAGGAGGGCGACAGTACACGATTCATCGTCCAGTGAGGCAAACACTACTGTATTTTTATAATAATTATCTATAGACTCCTTTAGTAATCCATATTCTTCTTCGTTTAATTCCTTTACCAAGGTAATTTCATCGTCCACGCCTATCATAACTGACTGATGGCTTCCGGTGTTTTCACCTTCCACTATTTCTCCAAGGATTTTCAGATTATCTGTGTATGGCAAGAAATCCACCTTTTCTATTTTTAGCTTTATCCTGATTTTCTTCCTTTCCACTGATTTAGACCTTGTCATATCTGCGTTCTGTTCCTGCCTTCTGAATACAGAGGTAATAATGATGTCATTTTCTGCAATTATATTTTTCAGGTACCATAGATCATCAATAGTGTTTATCAATAATACTATTCGCAAATTTTTCCTGTCGTCCTCTATAATTTTCAATATAGGTTTATTTAAATTGAATTAAAAAACTTAGCCTTCCAGTATCGAGTTTATCTCCAGCAATATTTTAAGGTAATGGCTCCCATTCCAGTAATATTTGTCACAGTATTTACAATATTTTACGGTGCTGAATCTTAATTTTACCGCCAGGAATTCAGGAGGCATCATATCGGAATTAATGCCCTCTAACAGTGAGTTACACATGGGGCAGCGGGAAAAGAATAAACTCCTATTTGGCGGAAACAGCCCTGCTATCTGTTTGATCTGTAATTTGAAATCAGGACTGTCAAGGAAAATAGATTTGCTGTATCTCCGGTAAAATTCATAATCGCGTGTCAACAGTATTCTATCTTCTTCAATGCATTTCCTGAGTATTTCGGTATCACTTTTACATTGAGGGTACAGTGTATCATATCCCATTATACGCATCCATTTGCATGTTTTGCCAACCATATGGTCAGCCATGAATCTAGGCATCCCTCCACCTTGAGGATAAATTATTTTTAATACCGGATAGGTCCAGTATCCTGGAAACGATAAAATTGATAAGATCGTCCATTGTTGAAGGTTTATGGTAATATCCGGGTATGGCAGGTGAAACTATAACATTATCCCGTGAAAGTTTCAGCATGTTTTCAAGCATAATCGTGCTGAGTGGCATCTCCCTGGGCACAATTATAAATTTTCTTCTCTCCTTAAGCGCAACCGCTGCTACCCTTGTTATCAATGTATCCGATATACCGGAAGATATCTTTCCAAGTGTTGATGACGAACAGGGTATAATCACAAATGTTGAAAATAAAAAACTACCGGAACTTATTCTGGCTGCGATGTCGTTATCATTATAAACATAAGTTGCAAGACTTCTGATATAATCAAGACTGTAACCTGTTTCCAGCGACATGACCTTTTTTGCACTCTCAGATATTATCAGGTGAACTTCAAGACCCTTTAGATTTTCCAGAAATCTGACAGCAAGTACGGTACCCGAGGCACCTGTGATGCCGACAACTATTTTTTCCATACATAACAAATATGGTGTTATATGATATTTATTTTTTCCTGTTGAATACGTAGTAAAGCGCAATCATACCTGCTATTATGGCCACTATTATTCCTATAGCTTCATAATCTTCTGATATGGGCTTTATCACAGGTTTTGAAAATGAAAATCCTGGGTATGCACCGGCATCAAGTGCTTTTATATTCGTGTACCCTTTGACCTGCGAGGATTGATATTTTGTATCGTTGAATGCCTGTGTCATGTTTTTCAGTGTAGGTGTTCCTATAGTTGAAAGGGCCTGTATGAATTGAAGACCGTACGGGTTCATTCCAGTATAATTTAAATCGTAAACGATTAGGTACTGTGTGGAGGTATTGAAGCTATATTTAACATAATGGGTGTTATCAATCACATTTGAAAAAAAAGAGATCCAGTCCGATCCTGTAACGGATTCGTTGGTTCCATTATAGTTATATTCTACGGAAGGGAGGGAAGATGGTGCCGGTGGCAATGTTACTGTTGAAGCTGAAGAGGTAAACGGTGCCATTATCATAACGAGCGAAATGACAACAATTATTGTTATTAAATATTTTTTCATTTGTCCTGTATATTAATTTGGGTTTAAAATCTTTTTCTTCTAAATACCTATTATTACAGATCAATATACCGGAAAGAAAGCCACTGAGTTTATGATGTGGATGAATTTCTGGCAATAAAGAGATAATGCTTATAAATATTCATTCCATACTAATGATATACATGGAATATAAGACCGCATATAGATTCAGAATATATCCAGATAAAAATCAGATAAAGACCATGGACAATATTCTGTATTTATCCCACATATTATACAATGCCATGTTAGAACAGAGAAAGATAGCATACCAGCTGAATAGGAATTATTATGAAAGCCTAAAGGTAAACTATAACACACAATCTGTTGAGCTATCAAAGCTTAAGGAGGAATTTCCTGAATTATGTTATCCCGAATTGAGTTCCTATTTAAAGATCACTTAAATATAGATAGAAACTCTAAACCCAGGGTGAAGTTAAACAATAAGAAATTAAAATACATAATAAATCAGAAAAAGAAAGGAGTATCATCTGCTGAATTAGCAGCAATATACAGGGTAAGTACAAGATATATCAATAAGATCTATTACAATTACATCAACTG
>JAKAAA010000062.1 GCA_021797295.1 Thermoplasmata archaeon | reverse complement strand
TTTATTCGAATAAGATTTTTTATGGTAATAACTTTGAGCATCTATTTTGCTTGGTAATAATTATCTTAATATATGTAATAAGAATGAATCACAGATATTTATGGATGCGAATAAAAAGAATGAATCACAGATATTTATGGATGCGAATAAAAAATTACAGGAAGTTAATAGGGTTATAATAGAGGCTGACAAGGACAACAAGGGATTCACCAGTTCATTTATGAATTTCATGGGTGCAACAATGAAGACTGGAGCACTGGATTCAAAAACAAAAGAGTTGCTAGCCCTTGCACTTGGAATCGCAGCAAGATGTGAGTGGTGCATCTCCTATCATGTCAGCGAAGCATTCAAAGCCGGAGCTACAAAGAAAGAACTCATGGAGGTGGGTTATGTAACAGTTCTTATGTATGGATCCCAGGCACTTATGGAAATGAATAGTTTAATTGATGCAATCAATCAGTTCGAAAAACAATGAATATAGAAAAATTGCTTGAAAAGCTCTACACTTCAGAAAGCTATTATAAAAGTGTGGATGAAGAAATAAATGAAATAGCTGCAAAGATCCGCCTCGGTTATGGTCCGGAAAAAATAAACAGGAACAGAAATCCAGAATTTAAATATTTATTTGAATTTGCCAAATCCAGAATCAGGGTATCAAGAAAATTTTCCCAAGCTGCCCATTTATTCCTTGATTATTATTCATCCTTATACTCGACCCCGGAAATAGTAGGAAAATACCGGGCGAATAGATTGAAGAGTCGGTACATTATAGATGCAGGTAGCGGGGCTGGTATGCAGGATATTATGTTTTCTCTTTCTTCTGATGTATCAGGTATTGAAATAAACAGAAGCAGGTATTTAATGTCCATGTTAAACAGAAAACCTTATGGTTCAGATGCCAATTTCTTGTGTGAGGATTTTTTTGATTACAACGGCGATTTTAACGGAAAAATAATATTCAGTGATCCACTCAGGCCACAGAATTCACGTGAAAAAGTCTTTTCCCAGCTATCCCCTGATCCTGTAGATATCGTTAAGGGAAGACAAGGCATTTCAGGGTACGCAATAGATTTGCCTCCACATATGAAATGGGAGAATATACCTCTGGACGGAGAAAAAGAATATATTTCTGTGAATGGCAATCTGAACAGGTTGACTCTTTATTCCCCATCCTTATCTATTGGTAAGGCAACAGCGGTTTTGCTTCCGGAAAACAGGGTGATATCGGGCAAGCCAGAAGAATTTCAGCATTCCATTGAATCTGTTCTTAAAAATATGGAGTATCTATTTGTACCGGATATATCGGTTTTATCTGCCGGTCTTCTTAATAAGGTAATAGATCCTGATTGGAAACTCATATATTCCGATAGCAGAAGATCTGTATTTTCAGGAAATTCTATCTATGAACAATTCGCCGGGAAACAGTATGCCATTCTAGATTATTCAGCCTCACTGGATATACTACCCAAATTAAAAAAATTTGATGCGGGCAAAATATATTTCAGGTTCAGCATGCAGCCAGAGGAGACTTACAGATATAAAAACAAGATAGAACCTGAACTTAACGGAAAGAAAAACATCTATATATTCAAGTCAGATAAAAAGTATATAATTACTGAAGAGCTGGAATGAATTATCTATTTGGAATTCATCCCTTAAAAAAAATTTTCAAATATCTTTTTATAGAATTTAGTAATTTCTTTTGACTAATATGTTAGAATTTTATTCTAAGGCTAAATTACCTACCAGATTCGGTTCCTTTGAAATATACGTTTTCAAAAATGATGAGAATGCAGACCATGCGGTTTTAGTACATGGAGACGTTGTGGGAAAAGAAAATGTTCCAGTTCGAATACACTCTGAATGCCTTACAGGAGATGTTTTTGGATCCATGAGATGTGATTGCAGAGACCAGTTACTGACATCTCTCAGATATATAGGTAAGCAGGATTATGGCATGCTCATTTACCTGAGGCAGGAAGGCCGTGGTATAGGCCTGCTAAATAAAATCCGTGCCTACCATCTTGAGGATAGCGGGATGGATACTGTTGAAGCTAATGTTGAACAGGGGTTACCGGCAGATAATAGAAAATATAGTTTTGCAACCGATGTAATTAAATATTTCAAAATCAAATCGGTTCAGTTGATGACCAATAATCCAGAGAAAATTAAGTATCTGGAGGAAAATGGGATCAAAATAGTTAAGAGGATTCCGGTTATAATAGAACCAACAGAATTTGATAAATTTTATCTTGAAACAAAGAAGGATAAAATGGGGCATCTGCTTTGAAAATTAGTGAAAACCATACTTTACAAATTGAAAGGTGGATTTTATAGAATACCGGTGAATGCTTATAAAAAATACATTGTTTTTGAAAAACATAATATATGGCTAATAATTATAGGTATATGGGAGATAGTCTAGCAGATATTGAAATATCCAAAGATGGCGAAATTTACTATGTACGTATGACATTACCCAGCGGTGAGGTTGTAAGCATGGAAAATGAAAACTTTGAAGAAATACTTGAGGAAATAGCAAATGACCTTCAGGATAGGTATCCTGCTTAAGATGCGGGGATGGCCCAGTGGTACGGCGGCAGCCTGCTAAGCTGTTTCTCGAAATGAGAGCATGGGTTCAAATCCCATTCCCCGCGCATATTGTGCCAAAATTTTAATACAATCAATTTTTTAATCGGAATATGTATTTAGTTCTATACCAGGTATAAGGATAATATCGCTGAATAAATACGTGTTATGGTGTTCAACTTTATCAGTATCAATTATCTACATCTCATGTCGAGATGCTTTCAATTCCGGGCAATTTGATGGATCAAAACCCGCCTAAAAGAAAACAGGCCATACCCCAAATCATAGCAACCTTGGATATTTTTTCGCCTTTTGAAATATTTGTATAAAGATACATTATTGTTAACGCAAATAACACATCATCGATTAGAACTGCATAAAGGTAATATACTGACAATATATGAAAATAATAGGGAAGAAATGATACGGCAATAGTTATAATTACAAAGACACCGGATATTATTTTAGCATTTCCAGTTCCAATTCTCTTTGGAAGTGTATTTCTATCTATGTCGCCTTTAACATCCTCAATATCTTTCATAATTTCCCTGGACATATTTGAAAAGAATGCAAGTAGAAATAATAGAACCATCTTTGACAATGAATCCGTTATAAAGCCCCCATAAAGAAATATCATTCCTATCAGGAGACTTATTGTTATATTTCCAGGTAACCCCATTTTTTTAGTCTTAAATTCATAACTCACAAGGAGTAATTCTGCAAGCACCACAATGGAGCTTATGAGCAATGAAACAAATAAAGAAACAACAAATCCGGATATAAAAAATATTAATGCCATATAATAAGCAGTTTTTTTTGTAATAGTACCGGCCGGGAGCGGTCTGTCAGGGTGATTAAAACGATCGGTTTCAAGGTCGCTTATATCATTGATAATATTGCCACCTGCTGTAACTAGGAATACACTGATGGCACCTAGGGAAATTGGAATTAAGAATCTGGCTATATGAATATTTACAGCGATGAAGCCCACGATATAGATAGAGAAAAATCCCATTAACCCATTTACCGGTCGAGCAATTTTCAGCCATTTATTCATTTGAAACCTAATATTTGCATTGATAATATATTTTTGTTTATATTGTGTTTAATTTTCGGAAATACTACAAACATTTAAATATAAATTTTTGTTTATAACCATATGGATATTTCCGGTTATATATTAATATTAATTGCATTCATTGATGGATTGCTTTTCGGGCTTGCCATTAAGAAGGGCATAGTTTCAGTGATATTATTGATTATTGCATTTGTTCTGGCGAGTTATGCGGGGCTTGCCTTTATCCCTAAAATCTCTCTTGGTACAATCTGGACAGATGTAAGCGGATTTCTAATAAGTAATATAGACAAGGTGCCTGGACTGGTAAGCCTCGGGCATGTCGGTGCCATAACGATTGTTACAGTGCTATTCCTGGTTGGCCTCGGCGTGGGCATATGGAAAGGATAAGCATAATATCAAAATTTAAAATAATATAGAATTATAATTTTATAATTATGGAATTTTCTTATATTTTATATTTATTTATAGTTCATTAGAATTTCCGGGAAAGAATCCAGGTAGAAGTAATTTGTGTTAAAATGTCCTGCTGAATATTCTTTGTATGTGTGATTAATGCTGTTTTTTTCCAGTGTATGATGTATGATATTCATTCCAATATTTATTCTGAATTCATCATGATTCCCTGTCTGGAGTATAATCTTCTTTCCCATGAGATGTTCCATCTCATCCTTGAGTCTGTTAACCGGATCAAATTTAAGCCATCTTTCCCATATCTCCGGAATTAATTCTCCTGTTTCGTCAGAAAATGGTAGTTTTATACCTGTTCTATCCGGAGAATAGAATCCAGCCATTGCTATGACATTATAAGCTGTTATCTGATTCTGTGTGTGCGTTAAGCTTTTTCTGTATGTATTGATAAATTCATCTATGCCGGATTCCCTGGTCTCCATATAGGCAGTCGAAAAATCAGGCATGTAACAGTATGGGAAATAGGAATCTCCGGAAATATCTATGAATCCTTTGTAAAGTTCAGGGTGACCTAGTGCTAGGGAAATTGATCCGAAACCTCCTGAGGATTTACCGAAGAGGAATATATCCCTGTCACCATATTTCGATTTTATATATTTCAGTAAATCTCTTGTGATATACGTTTCATAATCTCCAATAGCACTGGAATCAACAAACTGGTTTCCACCGAATTTTGTCATCGTGTCTGGAAGAACTATTATGAATCCGAATTCATCCTGTAATTTTGTTATTACATCAATGAAATCCGTACTGGTATAACTTCTATTAAGAAAACTGTTGCCTGACCCAAAAAATCCGGGGAGTCCTATAAGTACCGGGGTACTTTCCTTTACCATATTCTCCACAGTTATTATTTTTCTTATGTATGGGTCCCCCAGTGGATTATTTTTTAAAGCTTTTACTACCAGTTCGTCCTCTTGTATTTTATACATGATACTTCATAGCTTCTGCATATAAAGATTTCAGGGGTATATGAACAGAGTTCAATTCAGGTAACCGTAATATTTATTAATACGTATATTAATTAAGACTTAAGGAGGTGCATCAATGGTCAGTTTCATAATGCATTTTGATGAAGACGACGATGACGATGAAGAAGAAGACGACGATGATGAAGAATAAATTCTAAAATATGATTATATTTTTTTGAAGAACAGCATATTATCTTGTTATAATCGATTTAAATCAACTTTGTGATCTATCAGCCAGGATATAATTATTGTACCCAGATATTAAATGTATATCCGCGATATGCAGAATACTGCTTAAAATGGGTTTTTATTGAGATACGGGAACAGTAATTTAAGATTTCAGGAACGGAAACCCATATAGGTTTGACAGGAAGGAGGATACTGAATCTAACCCGGCCTTATAATATGACTATCCATTGATTATTACCCATAGAAATTATAAATTTACTGTTCAAACAGGTATTATAATGGAGGGAAGAACCAAGTTTGGTAACAATATTTTCAAGTTGCCGGTTATTCAAATCTGTTAAATAAACATTCATTATTTACATTCATGAATATAGTTGTAATCGGGGGTGGTGCAGCGGGTATGTCAGCAGCCTCAAAAGCAAGACGTATGGACGGAAATGCAAAAATAACAGTACTGGAAAAAACAGGGTATGTTTCATATGCAGAATGCGGCATGCCATATTACCTATCCGGATACTTTGGTAATTTCAGGGATTTGCTCCATTATCCTGTAAGTGAATTTACTGAACACCGGAATATAAATGTTATAACAGGAATAGCTGCAACTGCAATAAACACCAGTAAAAAATATGTTGAGGCCGGTGGGAATACCTATAACTATGATAAGCTTGTGCTTGCAACCGGGGCAGCGCCAAAAATTCCGGATGAGTTCAAAAACTCCGGTATTTCCCTCAGAAACATGGAAAGTGCTATTGCTATGAAAGATAAATTGGCCAGTGTAAAAAGTTTAACCATTATCGGTGCCGGTGTTCTGGGGACTGAATTGTTTTCACTGCTTTCAGGTAAATATAAGGTTAAATTAATATCCAAGCATGAGTATTTGCTGCCCCATCTAGACCCTGACATGGGAGATGTTTTGAATAAACTTGTAAAAGAAAACAACAGTGATATTGAGTATAATTCTGTTCCGGAATCCATATCTGAAATAGATGGAAAATACAGGATTAA
>JAKAAA010000061.1 GCA_021797295.1 Thermoplasmata archaeon | reverse complement strand
CTCAACTAAAGACAGCGAGGATATATCAAAATCACGTGCTGAGAAATTATTATCTGTCAATGAAAACGTTCTTGTTATGTGCCCGCTATGTTACCAGAATCTATCTCCCTATGTAAATAATATAAAGGACATTGCAGAGGTGGTCTCATGAATTATGAATGGGATGTTGCGGTAAATAAGGCAATTGTAAATAATGCTCCAAGGGTACAGCAAATTCTCGATGATAATCCATACATAAAGGATGTTGCATCAGAATTAAGGAAAACAAAAAACACTGTTCTCGATAATATCGAATCATATATATCAAAAACAGAGGAAAGTGTGAAACGCACAGGCGGGCATTTCCATTATGCAAAGGATAGCAGTGAGGCCATGGATATTGTCCGTGAAATTTTAGGAGAGAAATCAAAAATAGTCCTTTCAAAATCCAATGTACTTTATGAGATAAAATTGAGAGAAGAGCTTGAAAAGGAAGGAAAGGATATCTGGGAAACTGACCTGGGTGAATACCTTGTCCAGATTAACAACGATATGCCTTCACATCTTGTTGCTCCTGCAATCCATCTTACAAAGGACAAAATAGGCAAATTGCTGCATGAAAACCTTGATAGCACAATAAATGGAAATACATCTCCGGAGGAAATGGTCAGCAGGGTAAGAGAATTCCTGATGCAAAAATATCTCGGCGCTGAAGTAGGGATTACAGGTGCCAATGCTATTGCCGCTGATACCGGTTCTGTCCTGCTCATAGAGAATGAAGGCAACATTAGAATGGATACTGTGCTTCCACAGGTACATATAGCTATAACAGGAATTGATAAAATAGTCCCAACATTGAAGGATGCATTTAATGAAGTGATAGTACAGGCATCCTATGCAGGGTTTTATCCGCCAGCATACATCAATGTTACTTCGGGACCCAGTGCCACAGGCGATATAGAACTTAAACATGTGTCGCCTGCGACCGGACCTAAAGAATTCCATTTAATCGTCCTTGATAACGGGAGGAAGGAGGCTATAGACTCTGATATAAGAGAATCACTCCTGTGCATAAGATGTGGCAGGTGCTATTTTTCATGCCCTTCATACAAGCTTTATGGGAAGGACTTTGGCGATAGCCCATATACGGGACCTACAGGGATTATGTGGTCGGCCATAACAATGAAAAAATATGACAAATCAATGTTATGCATGCATTCTGGAGGCTGTCGTGAAGTATGCCCTATGGATATAAATATCCCGCAGGTCATCGAAAAAATTAAATTCAGGTATATTGAATCCTGAATAATTTTTGCCAGCAAATAATAAATGCAATTCTGCAATATATCCACATGATAAACCATAAACTGGAATACCGCTATAAATCTGATGCACATTTTGTGTACCCGGATTATGATGGATATAATTTCTCAAACATAAATAGTACAATATTATCATTATTCAACATAAAGCACGACGGAAAAGACCTGGATAAGAAGCTGTACAGCAATATATGCGGCACAAAAAAGGTGGTATTTATCTACATCGATGGCCTCGGTTATGATAGCTGGATCAACTATCTGGGAAAATACAGGGCATTTAAGGAAATAAATGAATCAGGCATTGTGTCTCCAATTACCTCCATATTCCCTTCTACCACCGCTGCTGCGAGCAACACAATAAATACCGGGCTTACACCTGCAGAACACGGTTTATTTGAATGGCGCCTGTATATTGACCAGTATGATATGGTTATGAAAAGCCTGCCATTTATTCCCGTGTATAAACAGGACAGGGAAAAATTTATTGAAGCCAATCCGAACCCATCTGTTCTATTTCACGGAAAAACATTTTATGAAACCCTGAAAGAAAACGGTATAAAGTCATATGTAGTTTCACGCTCAGAATTATTAAAGAGCAGCTATAGCCGGATAATGTATTCCGGTGCGAAGGAGAAAAAAAGGTACGATTTTCTTTTTGAAGGGTTTCTCATATTGAAAAAATTGCTGGAAAAGATAAAAGACAATTCATATGTATTTTTTTATATAGAAGAACCTGACAAAATGGAGCATAGATACGGCCCGGGAAGTCCAGAGCACCTGGAATCACTCCATTATATGGCAGGCTTATTTAACAGCCTGTTCGAGAACCTATCCGGGCAGGATATTTCAATAATAATTTCATCCGACCACGGATTTACGCCGGTTAATCATAAAACCTATGTTTCAGGTGTAGAAAACTTAATGTCCACAAAGAATGGAAAAAGAATGCCGGAAACATGGAGCCCACGTGATATGGCAATGTATAGCGAAAATCCGGAAAAACTTAAATTATTTCTTGAAAACCAGCTGAATGGGAAAGCAGATGTGATAACAAAACCAGAACTCCTGGAATCCGGTATACTGGGCAGCAGGAAGGTTGATGAAAAATATGCATCCAGGCTCGGTGATGTTATAGTGCTTCCATATTCCGGAAATACTGTATGGTACAAATATTATGAAGATGATATAATAAAAGATCGTGGGATGCACGGCGGGCTTAGCAGGGAAGAAATGATTATACCATTGGCAACAATAAATTTAAAAGATATAAAAAATTATTAATTTATTTTGTGTTTTTGATTAAATTTTCATAGACTTCAAGGAATTCAAGCCCTTTGTTTATCCCACCAAATAATTCGTCCCTTTTTATGCTGTCTGTGTTTTTCCTCATCTTTTCCGGTTCTTTTACACCGGCATTTCCAATCATGGACTGGACGCACCTGTTGATTCTCAGGGGGCTAAGCTCAAATTTGTACAACATGTCTACTATATCCTTGAGATTGTCTATTATAAACTGCCTTGATGGAGCATTTGAAGCCATTGCAACAAAGAACGAATCCATATCCTGCTTCTTTGCTTTTCCGGATTTGACAAATTCCATAATTGCACGGTGGTTTTTATTGCCTTCAAGTGCGCCAGATGCCGTTATGGCTTTTGTTTTGTCCTCATCATTTTTCGTGTTTGTTATAATATCCGCAAAGTAGCTGAAATCCTGGTTTATCTTTGCCTCAGCAACCAGATATCCAAGCCTGAAATCAGGGTCAACATTTTCGTAGCTGCTGTATTTTTTTAATAATGATTTGCAGAAATCATTATTTATATATGCAAGCTTTGTGTAAAGCCCGGAAAGGGTAATTTTGAAATTAAAATCATCTTTCCTGTTTGCCTCTACATACTCCATTTTGTCCTTTATATAGAAATTGGCCAGGTCCCTGAAATAATTGTTGTCTGTTATTGTATAAAGGTTGAAAAGTTCCTTTGATATCTCATCTATTACTATGTTCTCATTTATTCCATAAAGCTTTTCCAGCCTTCTGACATAGGTTGTTATATTTATTTTTCCTGAAAGCAGGAAGGCATAAAAGTCATTTGCAAGCCCCCATTTCTCCTCTGCTGTAATCTGGGAAAGGTTTCTTGATATATTTTCAAACATGGAATCATCGTATAAAACCCTGTAAAATCCATTATGGTTGAAATTAAGGGATAATATATCGCCATCCAGCTTCATTTCATTTCCTTCCATCAATAACTTTTCCTCACTGGAGAACCGGTTTATAAATAATGGTATTTTCCATGATGAATTTTTATCACCTTCAAGGAAATAGAACTGTTTCTGGGATATTTTAAGTGAATCCCCATCCTTTGCAGTTTCAAGGTATGGATACCCCTTCTGGGAAATCCACTGTTCCATAATGGTTGATATACCCTTGCCAGACTCCTTTTCTATGGCATTCCACAGGTCAGATCCGGATGCATTGCTGTATGAGAATTCTTTTAAATAATTTCTCATGGCCTTCATAAACACATCTTTGCCAACATATGCCTCTATCATTCTCAGGACATTTGATCCTTTGCCATACCTTATTTCATAGGATAATTGTGATATGCTCCTTGGGTCTGTAACATCAGCATTTATTGGATGGGAATTTTTCAGTGCATCCATGGTATAGGCACCATCTGTCTGATCCAGAAGAAAATCTCCGAAGAATTTCCAATCGGGATTTGTGCTATCTACTGTCTTGAAGGCAAAGAATGTAGCAAAGCTCTCATTAAGCCAGAGGTCATTCCACCACTTCATTGTTACCAGGTCACCGAACCACATATGGACAAGTTCGTGTGTGATGACTTCTGCAGTCCTTTTGTAGCTTCTGCTAGTTGTTGATTTATCTATGTTCAACAAAATTTCCCTGAATGTTATCGCTCCCCAGTTTTCCATTGCACCTGCGGCAAATTCAGGCACCGATATGAGGTTCAACTTTGGAAGCATGTAATCTATGCCTGTGTAGTTTTCAAGATACTCAAGGGACTTTTTGGCACAATCAATCGGATACCTTGACTCTGTCAAGTGCCCTTTCATTGCCGTTAAAGCCAATCTTTTTCCCCTGTATTTATCCTCCATCTCATCGAAGTGGCCCACACCCAAATAAACAAGATATGTAGCCATTACCGGTGTTTGTTCGAACTGCACAACCTTTTTGCTGTTTTCAAGTGTTTCGAACTTTACCGGCATATTTGATATTGCCTGGAGATCTTTGTCTATTGCCATTGTTATATCAAACGTCGCCTTATAATTTGGATTATCTATGCATGGAAATGCCCTTCTGGCATCAGATTCCTCGAACTGTGTGGACAGTATGTATTCCTTTTCAGTGCCTGCAACATAAAATCCCTTCAACCCTCTGTCATTATCAGATGAAAACTGCACTTCTGCAACTATATCTCCGCCATTGGTGGGGAATGTAACTCCATCTTCTCCAGCCTCAAATTTAACATCCGCGCCGTTGACTTTTATTTTATGTATATCTATTTTATTTAAATCCAGTGTTATTTTTTTCTCTGCATCTGTAATTTTTATTTTCTCAATGCCACTATACTTCTTCCCGGAAAAATCAATATCCAGTTTTATGTTATAATTAACAACTCTCATACTACTTTATATGCTAAGGTTTAATAAATTTTTTTAGCCGAATATTCTAAATAATAAAAATCGATTACTGAATAATGGATGAAAAATATAGCTTTGCCTATCTGGGCATAACAGCTATCATGGCTTTGCTGTTCATACAGTTTATACTTGGAATGTATGTTAACCTGTACGTTTCATTCCCGCCTTTAAATAACGTGTCGCACCTCGCTGGCAACAGCTTCCCCTCTAATTATATAGTAGTAATGGTACATATGATGTTCGGGTTCCTTATACTTATAGTTGCCTTTATACTCCTGCTGTTAAGTGTTAAAATAAGGAATTCAAAACTTGTTTTATCCAGCGCAATTTCCTTAGTATTTGTAATGGTAGCTGGCATATCAGGTTTATTATTCCTGTTCAACGAAGCGAATTTATATTCCCTGATTATGGCTGTTTCATTTATAATAATAGTATTGTCAGAATTTTATTATCTATATGTTATAAAAGTCTCAAAAAATTAATTTTTTAAAAGATCTGAAGACCTTTTATATAATATGTCCCGTATCAAAAGGAGAGCACGGAAATTTTCAGGATTAAACCTTCCGGAAAACCCCTCTTTTCTTGACACAAGCCTGTAATAATACATTACTTCTATTGTTTTTCTGCAGGCCCTAAAAGCAACGTGGGCTGCCCTGTTTTCAGATGACAGTATCTTATAATCATTTGCCCATCCCCTTTCACCTTCCATTTTTTCAAGAAAACTGAAATCAGCTGCTTTTTCACCTGTTATTATATAATTTTCAAGTGATTTTATAAATTCAACCATTTTTTTATATTCTTCCATATGTGGTTCATCAACCTTCATAAGCCTGTCCAGCAACTCAGCAAGGTCATATTCTTTCATAAAATACATCTGTATGCCTGAATCGTAGTCTTCTTCTTTCTTGCTTACCATGCACTGAAATTTAGGAAATTCTGTCATAATTTATTATGAAGGCAATCAATATATATTTTGCTCAAAATGATAAAATATAAATTTCATTATGGTACCATTATTTTTACCCTTTAGCTGCCTCTTCTATAGATGTATAGCGTTCACAATTTTCTATTCCAAAATTTTGTTCTGTTATATCTATAAATTTTTTCTTTACCGAGTTGAACTCATTTTTGATTCCGGAAATATCATCCATTGAAGTCATAATATCCGGGGGGAAATTGCATGGGTTTATTACATTGAATTTTTTCAGGTCGGTAGATATATTCAAACCCATTCCATGCATCGTTGTAAACCGGTCTATTCCTATGCCTATGGAACAGATTTTTTTATCGCCTACCCATACACCGGTTTTTTCATTCAACATAGGTTTTCCCTCTATGCCATAAGCTTCCAGCAGGCTTATTATAGAATCCTGTATAATTTTAATTAGCCCCAGGGCGTTAATATTCCTTCTTTTCATGTTAACTATATAATACGCTACAAGCTGTCCGGGGCCATGATATGTCATATATCCTCCCCTGTTAACCTTTATCGCGTTTGAGAGGTCCCCACTGTAATGGGA
>JAKAAA010000060.1 GCA_021797295.1 Thermoplasmata archaeon | reverse complement strand
GTAGGTGCTTCAACTGCAATTTTATTTTTTTCCTCAAGGTTTTCTGATACTGTGCTGATCAGGGCATCCTGCCATTCCCTGGGGGTGAATTTTTCCATTATGATATATTAATAAATTGTATAATTATGTATTCATTTTGTGCTTGTTTAGAACTTTGCTACACATAAAGTAGTAATTTATATGGTTAGAGAACGTTAATTTACACTAAATCCATGATTGCAATAATATAAAATCATAACAGTAAAATAAATATATGTACTGGGCATATCGGATGTCAGAGTGGTTGTACGGACAATAAATGGTTTATAGGCTATATTTTTTCAAATCTTGCAGCAGGGCTAACCACGCCACTGATTCCATTATTTATAGTCTTTTATTTGAAAAGCAATGTGGAATATGTTGGTCTCGTGTCCGCAATATCCTCCCTGGCCGCTGTTCCAGCTCTAGTACTATGGGGAAATTTATCAGATAGGATAAAAAGAAGAAAAATATTCATAATTATCGGATTCATGGGCTCATTTCTTTCCCTGCTTCTTGTTCTTTTCGTTCATGATATGCCATCCTATATATCCATGCTTATAATGTTTCAAATACTGGCAATGGCCAGTGTTCCAGTTTCAACATTGCTTATACTTGAAAATTCAGAACAATCAGCATGGCCGAAGATAATGGGAAAATTCAATAGTTACAGCGCCGTGGGTACCGTGATAGGACTGGGGGTAGGAGTTCTTATCCTAACATTATTCAGCGGCATCGGATATATGCTGATACCATATCTTTACGTGATAGCAGCCTGGTTTTATCTAGTTGCCGGTATTATTTCCATTATAGTTTTGAAAGAGCCAAAAATGGAGATAAAAAGGGAAAAAATAGGCTATCTATTTGCCCTGCATATCATAGAAAGGGTAAGGTATTTTCCAACGCATCTGATACATATACCTGGAAAGGAAAATAAAATAAAAATACCCTATCATCTTAGACTTTATCTGATTACAACATTAATTTTGATGATGGGGTTCCAGTTATTTTTTATTCCATATCCGGTGTTTGTTATAAAAAGGATGAACGCCAGTGAAAATGACATATATATTATGTACTTGCTGAACAGTCTTTTCTCTGCAGCCACGTTTATTCCTGCGGGAAAGTATATAAATTATATGGGTTCTAATAGAATGCTTTCTATTTCTACTTCAATAAGGGTTGTACTATTTCTGTCAATGGGTATTATATCATTTTTTGTTTTTGATGCTGTGGGATATCTTCTATTTTTTATACTGATGTATGGTATATTCGGAGGAATATGGAGCTTTATAGGAATCAGCGAAGTAACAAGCATTTCAAATATGGCAACTCAGACAATAAGAGGAAAAGTTATAGGTTATTACAATTCACTCAACGGTGTTGGGCAGATAATAGGTGCGGGTCTTTCTGGCTTCATTGCCTATGATATAGGTTATTCATTTGATTTTATACTTTCAGCAGTTATCGTACTTGCTGGCTTGATGATTATCATTTATTCCAAACCACCTGACATACAGTATTCCAGGAAAACCATAAAGGCTCAGTCCTGAATCCTTTTGATAAACAGATGGAAAAGATTTCTGAAACCATCATTCCAAGTTTTCAACTTAGGTTTGCTTATCCTTATACCATATTTAATCGGCACTTCTATGAGTTTTCCAAGCCTTACCGCATCTATTTTTATATCCTCCGAGAATGACATCCCATAGCTGAGATTCCTCATTTTTCCATAGAATTCCCTGTAAAAAATCCACATACCGCTCTGTGAGTCGTTCAGATTTATCTTGAATAGGAGTCTCATTGTAAAATTCAGTACACTATTTCCTATATAATGGAGTGATGTATAATTATGCTGTGTTCTAAGTGTCATCCTGTCACACGATATAAAATCTACACCATCCATCTGGATAACATCCAGTAAAGGCCTTACAATGTCAGTAGGATATGTATTATCACCATCCATGCACACTATTAAATCTCCTTTTGCATGCTCCAATCCTGTTTTATAAGCCCTTCCGTATCCCTTCCTGCTTTCATTTATTACAACGGCACCCTTCTTTTCGGCTATTTCCCTCGTCCGGTCAGTAGAGTCTGTATCAACCACGATTATTTCTATGCCATTTACAGCCTGCATGAGACCATCTATCACTGTTCCTATTGTGCCCTCTTCATTAATTGTGGGAATAACCGCGGTGACATTCATTGATGGTTAATGTCACTACATATTAATTATTTTTTAGTATCTAAGTTTACTATTAAACATATTTTTGTATGTTTTCCATTCATGCCGGACTATACTATCTATATTTATGTTATTTTTAATAGCGTTTTCAACAAAATTTATCGTTCTGGGATCTGATGGATAACCAGAACCGAAATTCCCGAATTTATCGTGAAGTTTCTCTACTTCTCTGTCCCTGATAACCTTTGCTACGATCGAAGCTGCAGAAACCTGGGCATAAGTATCATCTGCATGGTGTTTGCATATGACCTCCCTCCCGGAGACTGCCCGTAATTTATTCTCAAGTCTCGCCTCGTTAACATCAAAACTATCTACATATACTCTAAGTCTTTCAGGCAAAAAAGAGATAAGTTGAAGGGCATATGTCTCCTCCATAATATTCAATTTTTTATCCCTAACATATGTGTCTATTTCGCCCGGACTAATTATTATGTGTTTCTGCCGGAAACATGCCAGCTCCGCATAAATAAATTCACGCCGCCGGGGGCTCAATTTTTTTGAATCCGCGACTCCAATGCGTTTTAATTCATTGCTGTCACCGCAAACAATTGCCATTACCATGGGGCCTATTAATGGTCCTCTCCCTGCTTCATCTATTCCACATTCTTCCATTAGAATGGAATCCATATTGTGATTAAAACAGTTTGTATGCTTACTCTAAGGTTAATATTCTTTTAAACTTTGATATTATAATGTATTTAATCACAATATCTAAATACACCATTGAAGTTTTAAGGCAAATAAAATGAATAAGTACATATTGAAAAATGGTGAAATAGAGATTACAAATGAATTTTCTGAGGGGCATATGGATGAGTTTCTCATGGGTGCCAATGAGATAGAATTAGGTTTTCGACTAATGGCCCACAGCTTTCCATATCCTTACACAAAGGAGGATGCGCTCGCGTTCATCACTAAGAACAGGGAATCAGGAAAAGAAATATTTGAGATAGATTTCTACATTATGTACCGAAATGAATTTGCGGGTGTTATTGGACTGTCTGACATTGATCATGAAAATTCCAGAGCACATATCGGATACTGGATTGCCAAAAATAACAGGAATAAGGGCATAGGTGGAAAAGCACTGGAACTAGCTATTCAATTTGCAAGGAAAACACTAAAATTAAATAGCCTATACACAAATGTATTAACATCAAATATACCATCAATAATTATACTCACAAGAAATGGATTTACAATGGACGGTATCTCCAGGTACTGTTTTAGATATGAAAATAAGTTCTTTTCTGCTTTTATTTTTTCTTTACTGCTGTAATATTTAGTGGTTCTACTAAATTTATGAAAAACCCTGTTATTACTGGTAATCTAAAAAATCGCTATTTAAAAATAATTCTATTTATGGCAATATTTATAAACAATAATTCTATAAGTGCTTTCATATGACGAAATACGTTTTAGTTTCGGACTCTACCTTGAGTTACGACTATAGAAATTTCCCGTTGCTGGACTTTTTACCGTGCGCTCCGGGAAGCAAGGTACCCGGAAAGGTTTATAGATTCCTGAGAGGTCCTTCTCCTGAAGCATTACCAAATGGCGAGGCAAAAAACGCCCCATACGCAATAAGAAAGATAGAGGCGGGGCTTTTAAGGGATAACCCAAAAAAGGACGTTGCAGTTGCCCATATGGATTATCTTTCAAATTTTATCACAGATGATACGGAAATAATAGGCGTATCCACAATGGACCCGCTTGGTATAGGTCCGACAACAATGTCATATGCCGCATTATTCGGAGGGGCACTTGATTCATGGGTAAGGCGTGAGTGGGATATACTCATGGAGAGAATCAACCAGATAAGAAAGGGTAAAAAGGCCAAACTCGTTGTTGGCGGACCCGGTGTGTGGGAATTTACAGTTTTAAGAGATGAAATTGACAAATATCACTTTGATTATGTAGTTTCCGGAGAGATGGATGATATAATATCAGATCTTTTCCGTGGCATAGAGCATGATGATATTGATAAAAATATGTTCACAAGGGGGTACATGACATACGATGACCATTTCAGAAGAGTTGTAAAAAACGATGACCTATTTGTTGGCAGGGGAACAGGAATAAGAGCATATCCGGCACTGGAGGATATACCTGAAATTGTCAATCCAGCTACAAAGGGAATGGTAGAGGTCATGAGAGGTTGCGGTGTTGGATGTGATTTCTGTGAGGTCACACTGAGGCCTCTGAGATATTACTCACTGGACAGAATAAAGAAAGAAATAGAAGTAAACGTAAAGGGTGGAAATGACCATGCATGGCTTCATTCAGATGAAATATTTGAATATAAGCATGAAAAGATGTTTACTCCCAATCAGGATGAATTAGTTGACCTGATGAATACAGTAATGTCTATAAAGGGCGTAACGGGATCAAATCCCACACATGGGAGAATATCAATACCTGCTGCATTCCCCGATCTTATAAAAAAGCTAAGTGAAATACTGAAGGCTGGGCCTGATAACTGGATAGGGATCCAGACCGGGGTTGAAACGGGAAGCGATTCACTTGCATTAAAGCATATGCCCAATAAAACGATGCCGCTGAGAATAGGCCCTGATGGGTCTTTCCATGAGATCGTCTGGGAAGGTGTCTACAATGAAACTAAGTACTATTGGAGATCGGCTTTTACCATACAGGTCGGGCAGCAGGAGGAAACCGACGAGGATAACTGGGACTCTATTGCGATGATTAATCAACTCAGCCATTCTTATGTTGATGGAAGGCCTTTTGAATTTACAGTAACACCCTTAGTTAATGTGCCGCTTGGAAGGATAAAATCCAGAAGTCTGAACTCGATGCTGAACACTACACAACTCGGCGTTTATTATGCATCCTACAGGCATCTTGCAAAAATGGCAACCAGAGACGGATTCCGTGATACCCATGGAAATATATTTGCACGTGCAGGTACAGGGACAATTCTCAGCGTCGGTGGTGAATTAATGCTCAAGATGGTTGAGAAAATAGCCAGAAAGAATGGTGTTGATATAGATAAAGTAAAGAAATGGGGAATAGAAAATTCAAAGGAAATTTCCTCCCTGAGTATGCTCTCTAGAGCATAAATCTTTAAAGTATTTATAGATAATTTTTATACACTGGCATGGTAAATTACAATTTTTTAAAAAAAATTCTTGTTGTTGGTGAAAAAAACCTTTTATCAAGACTTTCAGAATATCCATTGATGGGAATAGAAAATTCTTCCAGTTTAATTTCAATGCTTAAAAACGCCCCCGCTAATATTGAAACGTATAATGAAACGGTCAGAAGCATGGAAAAGAAAGGGGATGAAATGAACATAGATTTCAGGCACGAGGTTACAAGCGGTGCAATAAGCTCAAGTTTGATGGATAATCTGCTGGACCTTATAGAGAAATGTGATGATATACTGGACAAAACATATTTTGTGAGCAGAGAATTGAACAGGTTCAATATAAATTATAATATGTCTCCTGATGAAAAGGCCATACGTGATCATGCATACACTAATTTCATAGACATACTTGAAGCCAATAAAAAAGCACTGGATTATGTTCACAGTATATTGAATGAAAACGATCTGGGCAAGATGAGATCGGATAGAAGAAACATAGAGGCAATAGAAGAACAGGTGGATGAAATCAAGGATAATATAATAGATTATACGTATAAAAATTCTGGAAAAATGTCATATCTTGTATTCGAACACTTGAACACGCTTGCACATAAACTGGATGACTTGCTTGATGATTGTGAGGATATTTCAGACCTTGTATTCACGATAATGCTTGCGGTGACAAGTTGATATTTTTTATTTTTTCTCTCATACTAACATTCTTTCTCACGCTTCTGGTTTCGGGAAATAATCTTTCCGCAGCAGTTGGAACACTGGTAGGTTCAAGAATAGTGGAAAGGTATGCTGGAATTTTGATTGGTTCTACAGGTTTTTTCATGGGGCTTATAATTGAGGGAAGATTCCTTCACGGTGCATCCCTTTCTCTGATACCACATTCATATTTCTATATCACATATGCATTTCTTATCTCATTTCTTATATTTCTCTTTGCAAATATAGGAAGAGCACCTCTATCACTAACAATGGCACTAGCAGGTACCGCTCTTGGTATAGATATCCGCATCAGCTATCCTGTCGATTATAATTTTGTTTTTCTCATGATTACTTTCTGGGTAATTGCACCTATTATTTCTATACTTGTTTCATACATAACGGAACGTGAAGTATTTCACAGAAATTTCAAGAATGTCTGGAGTGTT
>JAKAAA010000059.1 GCA_021797295.1 Thermoplasmata archaeon | reverse complement strand
ATATTTATGCGGTAGAGAAAAGCACGGAACTCTGTGGAAATATACAGACAAATATGGAGATGTGTGCAACCGATATAAATATTATAAATGGAATGGCACCAGATGCACTTCATGATCTTCCTGATCCAGATTGCGTTTTTATAGGGGGTTCTTCAGGCAAAATTATGGACTTAATGGATTATTCATATGCTAGAATGAGAACAAATGGAAGATTAGTTATAAATATAACAACCATTGAAAATTTGGAGAAGGCAATTGATTATATTGAATCCAGAAATTTGAAGGCGGAAATAAGGCAGATAAACATTTCCAAACTTATGCCTGTGTCAAAATACAAAAGATTTGTCCCCATGGATCAGATTTATATTATAAAGGTGGTCAAGAACGAGTAATTTCACTGTTGTCGGTCTTGGGCCTGGAGACCCCGAGCTTGTGACTATGAAGGGATACAAGGCTCTGAATGATGCGGATATAGTATTCTATCCTAAAACATCATTGAACTCGGCAGAGAATATATTACTAGCATTGGGAATTAACAGAAAAAAACTGAAACCAATGGAATTTCCCATAGGGAATACAAATTTAACAGAGCTCTGTGCAGGATACGGAAAAATGATCATGGAAGCATCCTGTACAAATATTAAATCCGTATATGCCGTGGAGGGTGAGCCCATGTTATACAGTACTTTTCTTGATATAATGCCATTTCTTAATATAGAATACTCAGTAATTCCGGGAATCAGTTCCATGAATGGGATTTCCGCTGCCATGAGAATTATTCTGGCAACAAAGGATGAGCCATTACAGATAATTCCGGCTATAAAGGATTACAGGTACATGGAGGAAAGAATAATGTCCATGTCTAATACGGTTATATTCAAGGCTATAAAAGCGAAGGATATAATTAATGATATTATAAAGAAACATGGTATAAAGAACTATTTCATCATGAGTTATGTGTCTACCGATAGAGAAAGAATTTATAATAATATTGATGATATAAGGGATTACATGACTATAGTGGTGATAAAACGATACATATAATAGGAGCTGGACCCGGTGACCCTGAACTTCTTACTGTAAAAGCAAAAAGAGCTATAGATTTGGCAGATGTTATAATTTATGCCGATTCGCTGGTAAATCCTGAAGTTTTTTCGGATAGCAGGGCAAACACAATAATAAAAACATCAACCATGAACATCGATGAAATTAATGAAGCAGTTAAAAAATATTATGACCTGGGGAAGGAAATTGTAAGGCTTCATAGCGGCGACCCATCCATATACGGTGCAATAAATGATGAAATGCAATTTTTCAGGAAAAATGGCATGAAATTTGAAATAATTCCCGGAATCAGTTCTGTGTTTGCTGCTGCTGCAAGCCTGGGCATGGAGTTGACAGCACCGGGTACTACACAGTCTGTTATACTCACACGGGTGCCAAGAAGAACAGAACATTTCGAAAGAGAGGACTTGGAATTGCTGGCCGCGCATAAAACATCATTGGCAATATTTCTCAGCGCCTCCAACGCCAAAAGAGTGAGTGAAAAATTGATCGGTGCCGGATATTCTTCTGAAGACCGAGCAGTTATAGCGTACAGAGTGTCATGGCCGGATGAAAAAATGATAATGTCAACTGTAGGAAATCTGGAACATGCCATGTTTGAAAATAAGATAAACAGACAGGCGCTGATATTGGTGGGTGGCAACATTTCATATTATTCGGATAAAAAATCCTACCTTTATAATCCTGATTTTACACATCTCTTCAGAAAATCATCCAAAAAGAATTGACATAATATAATCCTGGTCCTTTCCAATTGTGTGTATTCTCTGGGTAATAAATTCTTTCGAAAGTTCATCTGGGTTTTCACTTATTTCTGGCAGGGCCTGTACCAGGGATTTTATAGAATCTGATTCTATTATTCTATAAAATATTTTTTCAAATTCCATGGTATTCAACAGTTCAACATTGTCCATTTTCAGTGATACAAGCTTCTTCTTTTTCTTTTCAAGTTCCGTAATTTCATTAAAAAGTTTTTCTAGGGCATCTGTGAGTATTTTTAAATCAATATGCCTCAATAATTCCGGGCTTTCTGTTATTTTAACTGTAATATCAGAATTCTCGAATTGTATATCCATAACTGAAGCGCCTTTCTCAAAGATAAAATAAAAGGATTTCTGTTCCCTGGACCTGATAAATCTGCACTCAAGTTTATTGCCCTTAATGTAACCTGATACCATATGATATCCATCAAGACTCTCATAGGTCACATCATCTCCATCAACTGATACAGGAACTCTTATCCCATTATAGAGTGATGCGAAAAATGGATTGGCCATAAACTGGCTTTCCATCTGGTTTAAGAGGAAAACATATGAGAGACCGTAACTGGAATTTATAGACTCACGGATTTCGGAACTATTTTCATCAATAGTAATTTTTATGTCTGAATTTAAAATTGTAAATGGATTGAGAGAAAGGAATGCCTCCATTATTCGTGTACCATTTTCCACATCCTTCTCCATTCCTGATTTCAAATCTGCAATCTCTGACAGTGCCTGATGTGAATTCCTTGTAAAGAATTGATCTGCATATGTGTTAATGGATTCCATTATATGATCTTCATAGACCCCGAAATCCTTATAGTTTGTAACAAAATGATCGATTTCTTCCTTGATTTTGCTTTTCATCAATTCTATGGATTTTTTATCATTTTCAAGCGTTTGTGTGATTTCCTCGATATGCGTGGATTTGGTATCCCTTTCTACTTCATATGAAAACGAGTCTACCAGATACGAAAAAATATTTTTTAGCTCGTTCAGGTCGTTCTCATTCATTATTACCTATCATTTCATTATATTTAATTATTGATTGGTTCGTTCAAGTATAATTCTTAAAGTTCTTCTGGGAAAATTAATAAAAGGACAAAATATTACCTATGGAACTAAATGGCGGAAAGGATAATTATTCTAGGTGGTGGTATTGCCGGAATCTCTGCGAAGTTGAGAAATAGGCAGGGCACACTGGTTGACGAAAATCCGTATCTGACCATGGCACCGAGAATTATTGATGTTATATCCGGGCAGAATCCAGATTATCCTCTCATACCAAGGCCACTTGATTATACGGGCAGTGTAAAAAGTATAGATTTTGAAAACAAAAAATTACATCTTCATAATAAGGACATTACATATGATAAGGTTATAATTGCCCTCGGGCATTCACAGGACTACAGTTTTATCAAGGGATCAAAGCATATCAATGGATTTTCAGGATATCATGATGCACTGGAACTAAAAAATAAAATAGCACATAAAAAACATATTGTAATCATAGGAGGCGGATATCTTGGAGTTGAGCTTGCTGGTGCCATTGGTAGTAATAGGGTTACAATATTAGAAGCGGGAACCCAGATCCTTGCAGGCTTGCCAGGGAAGTTTTCAGAAACTGCCTCGGAGTTATTATCCAGTTCAGGAGTCAGTATAGAACTGGAAAGCCCTGTTGTTGAGGTAAGAAAGGACATGGTAATTACCAGTGGAAAGAATTATGAATCAGATCTTACAGTGTTCGCCGGCGGTTTTACCGGAAACCTTCCAGATACAATGCAGGATATAACCGTAAAAAACTCCAGGATGGTTGTAAATTCATACCTACAGTCTGTGGATTATCCTGATGTTTACGCTGCCGGTGACACAATGGTCATTGAAAATGGAGGCTTCATTCCCATGTCTGCCATAATTGCCAGGTCTTCCGGTATAACGGCCATGGAAAATGCTATGGGTTTTAAAAGCAGATTTAAACCCAATAATTTTGCTAATATAATACGTGTGGGCAAAAATTATTTTGGAACTGTTGGAAATACATTTATACATGGAATAGGGGCCAGAATAATAAAAGAGGCAGCAGTGGCACTTACAGTTAATCAGGTAAAAGAGCTATGATATATAAATATTTGTATTATTAATTTCGTTTTCCTGAATATATTTTTATATAATGCACAAAATATGCTTCTTATTGTACTTATGCGAGAATTTCTGTGAATTATTACATAAAATTTAATAGTCATAAAGAATATAGATAATTCATGAAAACAACAATTTCACATATTAAGGCAGATATAGGTAGCCTGCCTGGGCATACAGTTGTATATCAACCAGTGGTTGACACTGTAGAGAGTTATGTAAAAAATCATTCTGAGGGTTTAATTTCGGATTTCCATATATCCCATATAGGGGATGATATACAGATTACCATGGTACATACTAGAGGTGCAGATAACGAGGAAATCCATGGTCTTGCATGGAACGCCTTCAAGGCAGGGACAGAAGTTGCTAAAAAGGTTGGTCTCTATGGTGCAGGTCAGGATTTGTTGAAAGACGCATTTTCCGGTAACATTAAGGGTATGGGTCCGGGTGTTGCAGAACTTGAAATTACACCCAGAAAGGCTGAACCATTCATAATTTATATGATGGATAAAACTGAACCCGGCGCTTTCAACTATCCAATATATAAAATGTTTGGCGATCCATTCAATACACCAGGTCTGGTAATAGACCCGAATATGCATATGGGATTCAAGTTCGAAGTATGGGATATATACAATGGGAAGAAGATATATTTATCGCTTCCTGAGGATACATATGATCTACTTGCATTCATAGGGTCAAAGAGCAAATATGTCATAAAGAGAGTTTTTACAAGGGATACCCATACAAAACTACCTGATGAAAATGTTGCAGTTATAACAACAGATAAGCTTTCATTCATAGCAGGCGAATATGTGGGTAAGGATGATCCAGCAGGTATAGTGAGAATACAGTCAGGATTGCCTGCATCTGGAGAGGCTCTTGAGCCTTTTGCCAATTCGTATCTTGTATCAGGATGGATGAGGGGATCATTCAATGGCCCAATGATGCCAGTTGGACTTAATAATGCGCAGATGACCAGATTCGATGGACCACCGAGGGTTGTTGCACTTGGGTTCACCATGAAGGAGGGAAAGCTTGCGGGTCCGGTTGATATGTTCAACGATGTGGCTTTCGACTATGCAAGAACGGAAGCATTGAATATGGCCAATTATATGAGAAGAATGGGAGTATTTGAACCACACAGGCTTCCAGATGAGGATATGGAATACACCGCACTTCCAAGGATACTCGAAAAACTTGCTCCCAAGTTCCAGACCATAGAGGACAAAGGTGCAAAATCTGAAATGAAAATAGAAAGATAAATTTTATTTTATTCTAATTATTAACATTTTTATGATTTTCGGTGATTACAGGTAATATCATCAATATTTTTGCAAAATGACCCTTAAAGTGGAAAGATATAAGCCATAATCCGATGTTTGTAGGATATTAGTATGACTTCAACAGTTTCTGTAGCTGAACTGACTAAACCTATAGGTAAATTTTCTGATATGATGACAGCAGGCATGAAGAGGTCTGTGAGGAAGCACTTCAAGGAATACATGCTTGGAATAATGATCCCTCCCGAGTTCAGGAGGAAGAGTATATCAAACATATCATCACTTGTATCAGAATATGATCAGAGCACACTCAACATGGCATTGCACGTGTTTGATTCAAGCTTTCCGGAACATTACTATAGAAGATTACCGAAAATATTAATAGGCAGTCATAATTTTATGTTCATCTGTGATGATACAATACTGGGACGTCTCTGTTCAAGGGTCATATAGTATATGAGATGGTTCTTTAACCATGCAATCGACAACAATCTACCTGCACACAAATCTGTTCCCTCCGGCATTTATGACCTTAAAAATAAGACATTCCATTCATTCTTTACAAGGCTTTACACTAAGAAAATGTATAGGAGATATCTTCGATGTGGGAGGCAGGGTTGTTACTCCATTGTACCCAAGCGTAAAGTTCTTGGGCAGTAATTATGTCACGAATTAAAGGGCTAACAGTAAAGAATAGGGATATGTTGTACACCGTGGATGAGATTCTTGAATATACATTCATAGTGTATGAAAGGGATTCAGGTACCTTAAAGGAGTTACCACTCCAGAGGGAGTTTGCAGTATATTTATCCAATTGAGAACACATTAACCTTATGGTTCTTTACAATCCGGAGGATAGAAGGAGGAAACTCATAGCATCAAACTATCTTTCAGGTGATGAAATGATAAAGGCATAGAGCATCAGGTGTCGATAGAAAATTTTCATAAGGATGCAAAGGCTTTAGGTTTAGGGGAGTACTCGGTACGTGATAGCCAAGCGTAGCTTATACATGCAAGGGTCACTATGGCGGCCTATACCATCCTGTTAATTATGTCCAGATCATCAATGAAACTGTTTGGAAGAATTTTAACGACAATAGGAGAATTTTCTAGGGATATAAAGGAGATTCTGATTCTTAAAACGAACTACAAATCGAAGTTGTTTTCAGGATAAATACAACAGTATTATTAGATATGAACATCTTGGCCTTGGAATTTTTTATAAATGTTATAATATGTATAGTTTATAAGAATATAAAGGAATAATAATAGCTTACCAGTTTCCAATATTTAACCCTTGTCCTACCATGTCATATTTCTAGAATGATTTAATTTTCAATCATCATGAAAACACTGAAGAATATACTGAAAAAACCAGCTAATGAAATATCAGAATCA
>JAKAAA010000058.1 GCA_021797295.1 Thermoplasmata archaeon | reverse complement strand
ATTTGATAGGGAATTCGATCTAATCTTTACAACGCTATCATTCCATCACTGGGAAAACAGGGATAGCAGTATTTCATATATACTGTCAAAGCTTTCTGATAGGGGAACCTTCCTTATCATAGAATTCATGGAGGATAATTACAAATCACCTATGTCACTGCATAAAAAACATTCAATATCAAAGAAATATGCTGAATCCCTCCATTTTGACGGTTATGAAAAGAAAATAAATACATCAGGAGAATTCATAGCACTGAGCTTTACAAAAATTCCAAGCTAATTCTGTGATTGTTCCATTTTTTTTATTATTTCATCAGCCTTTTTCTCAATATCTGGTGACATGGACAATGTATCTGGCCACGGCCTGTTGTAATTTTCTGCAGGGGATTTTCTGGTGGCGTCAATTCCCATTTTTGATCCCAGGTTGAATAGCCTTGCGGGATGATCAAGTGAATCAGTTGGCGTATTTGGAACCATGAAAACATCGTTCACAGGATCTATTCTTGTGGTCATCGCCCACATGACCTGCTTCATATCATGTACATCCACATCATCATCGACCACAACGACTATTTTGGTAAACATCATCTGGCCAGTTCCCCAAATGGCGAACATAACCTTTTTTGCCTGCCCGGGGTACCTTTTCCTTATTGATACAACGATCATATTACTTACAACGGTTTCTTCTGGTATGTTCATATCTACAATTTCCGGTATCTGTATCTGTATAAGCGGGAGAAACATCCTCTCTATTGCCTTCCCGATTTTTACATCCTCATGCCATAACTTTCCAACTATGGTTGTGGAATAAATCGGATTCAGCCTCTGGACTATCTTTTTTATATGGAATACCGGGAATTGCTCCTCAAGCGAGTAATATCCAGTATGATCACCGAATGGTCCTTCCACTCTTGTTTCACTGGGATCTATGTAGCCTTCCAGGACTATCTGTGAGCTTCTCGGATATTCAATGTTTACTGTTTCCCCTTTTATAAGGTCAAGATGCTTCTTAGCAAGTATTCCCCTGAATGAAAACTCGTCTATGCCGTTGGGAAGGGGCGCTATGGACGAAAAGAATGTCAATGGATCAACACCTATGGCAACGGCAACATCCATGATTTTGCCCTCCTGCTTATATCTGTCCATATGCTCAGCACCGCCCTTATGGATATGCCAGTGCATGCCTGCAGTTTCGTCATCATATACCTGCATCCTGTATGTTCCGACATTTCTAGTTCCAGTATCCGGGTCCTTGGTTATCACAACAGGCATTGTAATGTAACGTCCTCCATCCTTCGGCCAATTCTTTGTTATAGGGTATTCGGATAGATGTGGGTCTAAAACCTCAAATTCAGATCCTTTCCTGTTGTAAACTTTGGGCTTTATCCCGCTCATTTCCTTGAGCATTTCAAGCCCTCTGGATATCATTGACTCTGTATCATCAGGTATTCTGACTATATTTTTCAATTTAAGGCCTATGTTGTATGGTGTGTCACCAAGTATTGCCTCTATCTTTTTTTCTGATGAAAATATATTGCCTAATACAGGCATCTTTGAACCTTTGACTTTATTGAACAGAATGGTTTTCTTCTTTCCTATTCTCTCCTCTTCACTTAATATATATGTCAGTTCAAGGTCTGGGTCCACCTCTTCGTTTATCTTTATAATGTCATTATTGCCCTCCTGGTATTTTATGAAATCATTCAAATCGTCAAAAGTCATATGCAATAATGCCTTAATTAAATATAATTTTTATCTTATAAAATGTATTCTGGGTTTTATTACTGAATCATAAAAATTCATGGCTGAAATGATTACCATAAGTATGCCTGCTATAAGTGCAAATATGCCCGATATAATCAGCAGGAAGGTATTGAGGTCCCCAACAGCAGCGGGAAATCCAACAAGGTTTATGGAAACCATTGATGCACCGGTTATTATCATGCCTATGGCAAATATGAATAGTCCAAGGGATTTACCGGATTCAGTTAGAAAATCAGCAATGATCTGTGTTGAATTGAAAAGGAACGCAAGTATGAGTAATATTTCCATTATGATGAATGCCTGTGCCCAGAGTGCAGAATTAAGATAGGATGTTCCGAATGTGAATGTATAAGGCATTAGTGGATATCCTGCCATGGCAATGTAAACCAGAATTACTGCTATTATTATCATAACACGGGATAGGAGCTCATCCTCTTTAAAATAATAATACATAAAGCCAAAGGCAAGTCCCACAAATCCAACTATTCCCGGGAAAAGCCCTGTGCCTGCATTGATTTCAAGTATTATTTCAGAGATAAAAATTATGGAAAACAAACCCATAGACATGAATATCAATCTATCTGTAATTTTAAGCTTCCCTGACTGGTATATGCTAAAAACTATCGCCGCATAAAATACATCAAACAATATGATAAATATAAGACTAATCTTAAATAAAAGATCATTGTGGCCTGTCAAGGTAAACAATGTGTTTACAAGTGAAACAATTATGAAAAAACCTATTGAGGCAAAAAGAAGCAAGTGGGATATTCTGTTTATCCTCGTTCTGGAATCCTCATTGCTGTAAGATGACATGCACACTATAAATAAAAATCCTTATTTAGTCTTTGTTACAGGTGATTTTATATTCCCATTTATTGATTCTATTTCATTCAATGGTTGTATCATTGCTATTCCTTTTTCTGAAAGGCGGTATATGACTCTATGGGGTTTTTCCGATACTGTTATCCTGTTTATTATTCCCTCATGGTCAAGTATTTTCAGTGCCTCTGTGAGTGCCTTAGGAGTTATATTATCCATCCTGTTATATATCTCGTTGTATCCAGAATTCCCGTATATGGAAAGGAACTTGATTATAACCGGTTCCCATTTACCTCTTAGAGGCTTCAATGCCGTGCTAAGCGGGCATTCATTCGAGTTCATTTACCTCCCTCTGCTGATATCTGGTAATCATTCCATTTTCCATTATATCCATACTTGCGGTGTATAATATATCTTCCTTTCTGAAACTGATTTTTGCATTCCACTTCTTTAATCCGGAATAATAAAATATATCCTCAAATTCAATGTCCTGCACATTTACATTCTCAGTTTTTGCCATGTCTTCCATAATTATTTTTTTTAAATCTTCCATTTTTCCAATGATTAATTTAAACTCCATGAGCCATAAATGCATTGAATTATTATAAGCCTTTTTAAATTTGGAACTAACAAATCTCATAAGTGTTTTATACAGTATTTTCATTTGTTTTTATGGATGACCGTGGAAGTGCACTAGTCTTTATCAGGAACTATATATTGAAAAACTATGATGGCGTTGAGAACATAAGAATACGTGAACTGAACCATGATCGCTATACTGGCAACTGGACATCCCATACCAGCTTTAATGACGTGGAAAGAAGTTATGAAATAGCAATAGTGTTCAATAATGAAAAAATAATTTTTGTAAAAGAATTCTTATAAATTAAGAGCCATCGGCGAGATTTGAACTCGCGACCTGTTGATTACGAATCAACCACTCTACCTGCTGAGCTACGATGGCCTCTGGTATATTGCAATTCCTGATGGAATTTTTGGATAAAAATATGTTGATTTCTGGGGAAATATACGGTTATTCAATGTTAGATTCAGGAAATCATCCTTCTGCCAGGAAGGGATAAGTACTGCAAACTCACATTCATGCCGGTCAACCGCATTGATAGCTTCCGTCGTATTGTATATATAACCCACCTTTTTTTCCATTTCATCCCTGGTGAGGCCAAATACATTCTGAAATAGAATACTGTTTATGATCTCTGTGGAAAGAGGCTTTGCACTGCCGAACGTTTCATTTATGACATATTCCTTGGGTATAAGCCTGTAGAATAAACCCCTGCTGTAAACCCTTATAGTGTTATCATCTTCCATGGTTTTTTCTGTATAAACATCGAATAAGTTTTTGATTTTGTTCAGGTTCTCCTCAAAATTCAACCGGTAAACTAGCCTGTCAACACCTCCGATCATCAATCCATTTCCATAAATTGATGTTGTATAAGCAAGTGCATAATTCCAGAAACTATCACCGGTCTCTGCTTCCAGGTTTCTTATTGCCTGTGTTCTGTGATGCCCATCAGCAACAATCCCCTGAATATTTTCCAGGGATTCTTTCACCTTGGTTATACGGTGGGTGTCATCCAGAAAATAAACGTAATTTTCCACACCGCTGGGTTCCTCAAATTTGAATTTCTCCTCAAGATCGGCCGCATATCTTTTTATCAGTTTGTCGAAGCTGTTGTCCGGGATGACTATGAATATGGGTTCGGGCTCTGCCTGTAGCTCCTCCATTATTTGCTGCCTCTCCAGTACCTGCTTATCAAACGTATTCTCATGTGCGCTTATTGTACCGTTAAGTTCAAGCAGTGAAATAATTCCATACCTTGATACAGCCTCCTTATTTATGTAAAATACCTGTTTGAGAATAATAATTATATCCTTATCGTATTCATAAATAAAACCATCTTTCAGCCATTTATCCAGGATTTTTTTTGGGCTTATTCTGTTATTCATGGTCTCAGGCATGCTCAGAGCGGTTATATTGCATCTTGCAGAACGCAATTTCTTTTCCTGTTCAGGTGTAATGGTGTCAAACGGAGGAGAAACCACCTCCTTTATGTCACAGGAGAATAAATACGGTTTGAATTCTTTAATATTCATTACATCACCATCAAATCTCTTAATTTTTGAATATTGGATAAATAATTCTCATCTGCACCTGGCGTTTCCATAATCATGGGAATGCCATTGAATGAATCGTCATTTATTATATTTTTAAATCCCTTATCTCCGATGAATCCTTTTCCTATATTTTCGTGCCTGTCCTTTTTTGATCCCAGTTCAAACATGGAATCATTTATGTGCATGGCATAGATATTTTTCATTACTCCTGATGATTTCAGGCTTTCAATGGATTCTTCGTACTTGTCAACCAGGTCATATCCCTCGGCAAAAAAATGGCAGGTATCAAGGCATATTCCTGTTTTATTCTTTGAATCATCCATCATTGACCACATTTCTTCAATTGTAGCAGGGACTGTATTGCCCTTTCCAGAGGAGTTTTCAATGAGAAGCCTTATATTTCCCGTTTCAATTGAATTGAGTATCTCCATTATGGATTTTACGGCAAACTTTCTGTCCTTGTTTGAACCGGGATGGAAAACAAGGTATTCAATATCAAGACGGTTGCATGCCTCTATTTCATACCTGAGGTCCTCTACCGATTTATCTACAAGGTCTTTATTCTCTGATCCCAGGTTGAGCAGGTATGTAGCATGTACAACTGGCTTTTTCATTTTAAATTCTCTAACATTCTGCTTGAAACTTTCACATTCATCATCCTTTATTTCTCTGTATTTCCATTGAAGATTGCTCTTTACAAAAATCTGAAATGTATTGAATCCAAATGAATTTGCCCTTTCCGGTGATAAAGCTATGCTTTCTGCTACGGAAACGTGGCCACCTACAAGCTTATCCCTGCTCTCGAAGTCACATCTTAATTTCATCGTTCATCATCATGTTGATAAACTGCAGTACATGCAGTGAAAGCACAGGGTTATCGGTATAACCGCAGGCATCCAGGTCGGCCCCCGCCAGCATTGCCCTTGAATCATCGCTTGCTACATCTGTAGCTATGAGTCCTTCTTTCCTGTAAACTATGGTATTATGCGGCACTCTCTTATTGGGTGGTGTTATAAAAACAACCTTTACGCCTCTTTTCAAGGCATTTTCTATATTTTTCTTCAGTTCGCTTCTTATTTCCCTTATACGGGGTGTTGCAATAAGTATCTCCCTCTCTGTAAGATCAAACATCTCTGCCATTTTGCTCATTACTTTTGACCTTCCGTATATGGTGAATACCAGCTGTGGATCTCCCTTTGATGGAAGCACATCCTGCAATTCCTTTAAATCGTCAAATAATTTATTGACACTGCTAATGAAATCATCCTTTATTTTTGACATGTCCTCGGGCTTGAACATTCTGGGTCTGCCCTCAGTTTCCCTTGCAAATCCACGTGCCACAAGAGATTCCATTACCTTATAGGCAGATGTTCTGGGAATACCTGCCGTATCTGCAATAGTATCAGCATTTGCCACACCATGATATACTAATGAGGCAAAGGCCTGAGCTTCATATGACGAGAGTCCAAGGATTTTGAGCATATTTGCCGTTTTCATTATGTGTTCTGGATTAGCTTCCATAACTAATAAATGCCTTATTTACTTAAAACATTTTCTATTTGCCAAATAATACATGAAGTTCTTTTTGTCCAAAGGACTCCTAAGCCATTAATTTCTTAAGTCTGTGCGCAACTACATCTAGGAATACTTTCTTTATTATATTGAAGTAACCATTCACATCTGCATTTATTAAAATTCTATTAGCGGATTTGAATATTCCCCTCTTTATTCTCTTTCCAAGATATGTTTCATGTTCTTCTATTTCTTCATTATCCAGGAATGAACATTTAGATGTATATGATTCCTCCTGTATTATTACGTTTATATTATGTTCCTGACCCTTATAGTATATTTGATTTATAACCATATTAAATGGTATTTGAACAAAGTTCTGGTTGTTCTTTTTTCCTATATCCACTGATTGCTTCCATCCATTGTTATGGCCTATTACAATTGTATCTATTTCATTGGTTATTGCATATGCTATAACTGCATTTGATATTTTATGCATAACATCCCTTATCTTCCTGTTTCTAACCATGTAGAGATTATTTATTCTTTTTGTATTCTCTT
>JAKAAA010000057.1 GCA_021797295.1 Thermoplasmata archaeon | reverse complement strand
CATTGCACAGGCCATATTCAAGCACTGGTTCATTGACTTTGAGTTCCCAAATGAAGAGGGAAAGCCATATAAGTCAAGTGGAGGTGAGATGGTGGATTCTGAACTGGGAAGTATACCGAAGGGATGGAAAGTAAAATATTTCAAAGATATAGTTCATTTAAATATGGGCGTTTCTCCAAAAGGAACTTCATATAACACTGATGGTATTGGAGTGCCTTTACTGAATGGTGCAGCAGATTTTTCCAGTGGAATAATAGAGCCTAAAAAATTTACAACCAATCCCGTAAGAATGTGCAAAAAAGGAGATCTTTTATTCTGCATTAGAGCCACTATAGGAAATTTGACATATTCTGATAAAGCGTATTGTATTGGAAGAGGTGTAGCCGCTCTAGATCCAGTAAGCGAAGTCTATAAAGAGTACTCGTATTTTACATTAGAATATGGACTTAACAATTTGATATTGAAGGCATCTGGTTCTGTCATTAAAGGTCTTTCAAAGGACGATCTTCTTTTATTCAAGATCGTAACTCCAACAGATAAAATTATCTCGAAATTTCACTTATTAGTTGCTACTATATTCTCTAGAATTCAGTACCTAACTGTTGAAAACCATAGTTTATCTAATATAAGAGATTCCCTCCTTCCAAAGTTAATGACCGGCAAAATCAGAGTACCTATGGAGGATGAACATGAGTAGAATGAATGAATCGGATCTTGAAAAACTGTTCCTTGAAATATTATCAAATATCGGTTATTCCATAGCCTTTGGCCCTGATTTATCCCCTGGCGGGAAATACCAGGAGCGGGAATACGATGAATCAATCCTTAGTGAAAGGCTCAGGGAACATCTCAGAATAATCAATCCGGAATTCCCTGAAGAGGCCATAGAGGATGCAATAAGAAGGGTTAGAAAGAATCAGAACCAGGATCTTATCAACAACAACCACGATTTCCATAACCTATTGGTAAACGGTGTTGACGTTGAATACAGGAATAAAGATTCCATAAGGCATGGAAAAATATTCCTTTTTGATTTCAAACATATTGATAATAATGAGTTCCTTGCTGTGAACCAGTTCACCATGGTTGAGAACAGGCATGAGAGGAGGCCTGATATTGTTCTCTTTATAAATGGCATTCCCGTTGTAATCATAGAGTTGAAGAACCCGGAGGATGAGAATGCCACAATATGGAATGCGTACAGCCAGATTAATACATACATGAATGAAATACCCTCAATATTCCGGTTCAATGAACTTTGCATAATAAGCGACGGCATAGAATCAAGATACGGCACAATAACATCACCAAGGGAAAGATTCTCCCAGTGGAAAACAGTGGATTACGAAAGACCTAAGGAACTCAACAGCCTAGAAACCATAATAACAGGAATGCTTTCAGAGGATACTATAATAGATGTAATAAGGAATTTTATAGTTTATGAGACGGACAGATCCGGTGGCAGTATAAAGATATCAAAGAAAGTAGCAGCTTACCAGCAGTACAACGCTGCAAATAAAGCTCTCATATCAACAAGAAAGGCAGTGAAATCAGATCACAAGGCTGGAATAGTATGGCATACCCAGGGTTCAGGGAAGAGCCTCACAATGGTATTCTACACGGGAAAGCTTGTTCTGGATCCTGCAATGGAGAATCCTACAATAATAGTATTAACGGACAGGAACGATCTTGATGATCAGTTATTCGGCACATTTGCAAGGTGCCAGGAACTTATAAGGCAGGAGCCAAAGCAGGCTGATTCCAGGGAATCATTAAAGGAACTTATCAGTGTAGCATCCGGAGGGATTGTATTCACAACCATACAGAAGTTTCTACCCGAGGAGGGGAATGATTTTCCATTGCTATCAGAGAGAAGCAATATAGTCATAATAGCAGATGAGGCACACAGAAGCCAGTACGGTTTCCGGGCAGATATTTCTAAAAGCGATGCCGATATCAAATATGGCTATGCAAAGTATTTACGTGATGCTGTTCCCAATGCAACCTTCATAGGATTTACTGGAACACCTATAGAGAAGGAGGATAGATCGACACCCCAGGTATTCGGCAAATATGTTGATATATACGATGTTCAGCAGGCTGTTGATGATGGATCCACTGTCCGCATATACTATGAGAGCAGGCTGGCTAAAATAGATTTGAAGCCAGAGGAGAGGCCCCATATAGATCAGGAATTCGATGAGATTACCGAGGGTGAGGAAATAGCAGCCAGGGAGAAATTGAAGACAAAATGGGCCAGGGTGGAAGCAGTTGTTGGAAGCCCAAATAGGATAAAGATAATAGCAAGGGATATAGTTGAACACTGGGAATCTCGATCCTCTGTGATGGATGGCAAGGCAATGATAGTTGCCATGAGCAGGAGGATAGCTATTGAACTGCACAATGAAATAGTAAAACTAAGGCCTGAATGGTATGATAAGGATGATGACAAGGGTATAATAAAGGTGATAATGACAGGTTCAGCTGCTGATGGACCACTATGGCAGGAGCACATCAGAAATAAGGAAAGAAGGCAGAACCTTGCAGAGAGGATGAAGGATCCTAACGATCCTTTAAAAATAGTTATTGTAAGGGATATGTGGTTAACGGGCTTCGATGCGCCAATCCTGAATACAATGTACATAGATAAGCCCATGCAGGGTCACACTTTAATGCAGGCAATAGCCAGGGTGAACAGGGTTTTCAGGGACAAGCCAGGTGGTCTGGTAGTTGATTATCTGGGTTTAGCATTTGAACTCAAGAAGGCATTATCGGAGTACACAGAGGGAGACAGAAGGGAGACCGGAATACCCATAGATCAGGCCATAGCACTGCTTGAAGAGAAGTATGAAATAGTCACTGCAATGTTCAACGGCTTTGATTACAGGTTATTCTTTTCCCAGAATACTAGTAACAGATTATCAACACTGGAGAAGGCGATGGATCACATACTGTCAATAGAGAACGGCAAGGAGAGGTATATAAGGAATGTGACAGAGCTTACAAAGGCATTTGCACTGGTAATGCCGGAGAATGATGCTGTAAAGATAAGGGATGATGTTGGATTCTTCCAGGCTGTTAGATCTGCTCTGATAAAGAACACTGAAACTAGGAGGGTTGATTCAGGTGATTCAGAGACAGCCATAAAGCAGATACTTTCAAAATCACTGGTATCTGATAGAGTGATAGACATATTTGCAGCAGCAGGATTAAACAAGCCGGATATATCTATACTATCGGATGAGTTCCTTGCAGAGGTTAAGGACATGCCACAGAGGAACCTTGCATTCGAGATGCTGAAAAAGCTTCTGAACGACCAGATAAAGATAAGGATGAGCAAAAACCTGGTCCAGCAGAGGTCCTTCTTGAAACTTCTTGAAAATGCCATAAAGGCATACACAAACAAAAGCATAGAAACTGCGGAGGTAATCCAGGAGCTAATAGATCTAGCAAAGAAGATCAGGGATGAACAGAACCGTGGAAAGGATCTCGGGCTCAATGATGATGAAGTTGCATTCTACGATGCATTGGCAGATAACAAGAGTGCAAAGGATGTACTGGGCGATGAAACCTTAAGGGTTATTGCAAGGGAGCTTGTCGCCACTGTTAAAAAGAATATAACCATTGACTGGTCTGTAAGGGAAAGTGTACAGGCCAAACTCAGGTTGATTGTAAAAAGAATACTGAAGAAGTACGGGTATCCACCGGACAAGCAGGAGAAGGCAACAATAACTGTTCTGGAACAGGCCAAACGCCTGGGGCAGGGATGGGTGAATTAAATCGACTGCCTAAAAAATGACAAGAATATATTAACTGCAGCTTAACATTTTGCCAAATTCACTTTTAAACCTTTCAATTGTTTTATTTTCCCAGTTATCCTCAAAATCCAATTTTACTCCCATAAGCCATATCTTTCTATTGCCATTTTTTTTGAATAAAAAAGGCCCTCTGACCTGAACAGGATCTGCTTTCATATACGGGTAGCACAAAATTGTATCTACTTCATATAGCTCTGAATATGCAAACATCTGGTACAAGTCCCTTTCACAGATATTCTTTTCCTCTCCTGTAGATATTTCAAGATCTTTTATTTCTTTATATTTTACATCGATTATTATCTTCCTATTATTTCCATTCTGGATAATTATATCTGGTTTCGTTAATTTTAAGCTCCGCTGTCCTTCAAAAATAAAATTACGACGTGATTTCTGGTATTGCAAATTTATTTCAGGGCATTCTGGAAATATTGTTTTTCTATTCTCATGCAGGAAATTAAAGATAAATTTTTCAAACAACCAATTCATATCAAACAGGAACATCGATGTAGTTTGAGAAGTTTCGCTGGACTGTGATGATGGAGATAGGTATTTCATAATAATGCTGGCTATGTTAAATGGGATTTCAAATCTTTCATTCAGCCTGTTAAATTTATAATTTTTAATTTGATGTTCATAAGGCCTGCTGAGTTCTGTATTGAATATGCTGGAGATATTCCGGTTTATTGACCGTGCCTGTTCCAGTGTCAACTTCGGCATGAAATACTCATTGCAGTATGCAAGGAAATTATTGAGATAGTTGTCCGCAGTCCTTTGATAATATACCTGTTCGAAACGGGATTTGTCTATTTTATTTACCTGCCTGGCAATGTCCATCCTGCCCCTCAGGTATCTGCTGTTGTCGCTAGTCATAACATACTGCATGTAGAGACCCTTGTCAAGCTCCTCATTTAAAGAATAGGAAAACAGATACATAAGGAAATCAAGAATGTCAATATCCCGATTCCTGTTGATGAACCAATCCGCATGCTTTTCAATATAAGAATGTGGTATTAACCCGTAAGTAAAAAGGTAAATTAAATTATAATTTTTTCTTTCGGTTCCCTCCCAAATTTTTGGCAGGATGGTAAATACATAATCATTATATTTTATCACCCCAATATATTGTTTAAAGATTATGTCAGCCTGGGAATTCCTGCTTATAATCTTATCAAGGTTTCTACCTTTTGAGTTCTTAATATAGTCATTGAGCGAGTCATCCTTTATGGGCTTGTTTTCATAGAATTTCTTAATTTCCATTTGGTATTGCCTGTATTTTTTGAAGCTCTTCTTTGAAATCCTCTACCTTATCAAAACTATTGTATTTTATGCTCCCATCATCATTGAAAGCCTTTCCAAGGACATTTTCAAGCCCCACTTTATCACCATAGAAATATTCCTGAAGCAGTGGTATTATCTTATATCTGAATATATGCATGAAATTTTCCATTTCATTTACATCATCTTCAGGCTTTAAAAATGCGTGGCCTATCACATAATCAGACCCTTTGACATTGGATATTCTATCATTTAAGATTTTAAAGGTATCGTGAATAATTTTGTTGCTATTGTACCATTTATCTACGATATCAGGTTTTGGATCGATCCTAAAAAACATGAATCTCCTTCGTAGAGCGGAGTCAAGCAACGCTATGCTCTTGTCAGAATCGTTCATTGTTCCAATTATGTAAAGATTTTGTGGAACTATGAATTCTATAAAATCCTCTCCGTCTTTGTATGGAAGTTCTATTTTATCTCCACGCTTGCTTTCCTCCACAAGAGTTATCAGTTCACCGAATATCCTTGAAATATCGCCTCTGTTTATCTCGTCTATTATCATAACGTAATTATTTTTAGGATCTTTGTCAGCAGTGTAGCTAAGTTCTTTGAATATTCCATTTCTGTACTCATATTTTATATTGTTTTTTTTATCCACTTCTGCCTTGAGTCCCATTATAAAATCTTCATATCCGTATGACGGGTGAAATGTAACCTTTTTTAATCTCTCATCATCGTACTTTTTAATCGGTAAATCGCCTTTGTTAAAATCTTTCAGTAATTGCTCTATTTCTGATACACTTAGTATTTTATTTTCTATAATTTTCTTAGCTAGTATATTTGCGAACTCACTTTTTCCAGTACCGACGGGGCCATTAAAAATAAAATTCTTTGATTTCAATTTCTGTTTATTAAGATTTTCTTTGTCTGACGCGAAACTATCTGGTGGCCTTTGTATAGCAATAATTAATATGTCTACATCAATAAAATCTAATTTTATATTTTCATCTTTTTCTATACTATTCTTTATTGCTGTCATTACCTCTATAATTTTTTTATATTTTTGACCTTCTTTGCCCGTGCTATAAGTTCCACTCTTGATATAGGATAGTAAATTATCTGGACTAATCTTTTCCAAGGCTGCTTCGGTAGTTAAATTCCAAAGTGGGTATTTATCCGGATATACAAAATGTAGCATTTCAGATGTATATGCTAGTTTCATATAATTAATATTTTTTGAGAATGTATTAATTCTATCTTCTAGATATTCTTGACCATAAAGTAAATCTTTAATCCCTTCAATAATTTTTTTAAAATCATTGTTATTATTTTTTAATATGCGTTTCTCCACTCCTGAAATAGACTTAAAACGTTGACTGGTAGCCCACAACTCAACTAATAGTTTTTTCAGGTCATCCTGTGATATTAAATTTAAGTTATCCTTTGACAAGTATTTGCTTAATACCTCTTGATGTTTATCATGTTCCTTACGTTTTTGTGCCCAGTAATCTCCAGCATTAATCGCATGGTCATAATAGTTTTTTAATTCTTGTTTTTCTGAATCTTGTAAAATTTCCATTGATAACTAGCTCAAATACATATATAAACTTTTATATTAAAATGAGCATAATTTATAAATGTTTCACTAAAAAATTGAATTCATAGAATAGTTATAGAAAAATAGATAAATACTTTATTTCAAATTAACTAAACTTTTCAATTTATATCAAATATTTATATATAACTGTAGCATAACATTTTATAATGGATATAAATAGCCCTTTTGATGAATTACCT
>JAKAAA010000056.1 GCA_021797295.1 Thermoplasmata archaeon | reverse complement strand
GCTATGACTCCAAGAGAGTGGGCAAGACTACAAGGTTACCCCGATAACTTTAAAATCCCTGTGGCCGACAGTTCTGCTTATAGGCAATTTGCAAATTCCGTCCTCTTGAATGTCGTTAGAGCTGTAGGGAAAAGTCTTTTGGCTGCCCTAAACAACGATTTTAAAAACGAATAAAAGCGGATCACTTTGAGGTATTAAAATTTTAACAAATAATGGCATTTAAAACTGAAGGTTGCCAGATAGAGAAAGATTTTTCGATGGAGATTTTGGTTATATCGTCATAGAATGTTCAGAACTATATGATAATACGACTTTCGTTATTACGAAAAAACTAGGAAGAAGACTGAAACCAAGAGAACATTGGAGATATCGAGAGAATGGTAAAATGAAATTATAAGAAAAAAATTCTGGCGTTGCGAACACCTAAACAAGAAAGTTCCGATATTTAGGAAGGAGATGAATTGCGAAAGTGTAGGAAAGCACAATCCATGAGGTATTATTCACGGATATTGTTTCTATTTTCTCGTATTGAGATCAAAGCGTTCCTTTGCTGTCCAGTTAAGTATGCTTATGCCGATCATTTCTGCTAACCTGACTGGAACAGCATTGCCAATCCATCTTCCAATTTTTGCAAATAGTGGCTTTTCCATCGGTCTAATGAATTCGTATTCTCTGGGAAACGTTTGTAAGATGGCTCCTTCTCGTAACGTCAGCGCCCTGTCTTGATCTGGGTGGCCAAATCTTCCAGATCCATAATTGAAGAACTGAGTGGTAATGGTTGGAGATGGTGCATTCCATCTCATCCTTCCATATACTCCTTTGTAAGAGCTTCCCCGCTCCCTTTTATGGCATTGAGCTATGAGATCGTCATCCCAGTCCATCCAAGTCCCCCCCTGCTTAGATGAACGAATTCTCATATCAACATTATCCATACAATCCCATGTAGTAATTATTTATAAATTCTTTTAAAATGTAATTATACAGAAATAATTTCTAAATATCTTATTATATATAGAAAATTTTGCCTTAAAAGATTATCCGGCGTATTTTTAACAATATTTATATTGAAATAATTGTTAAATTTTTTATGCATGATATAGATATTACCAAAGTGCCGTATTTAAAAACAAAGATACCTGGTCCTAAAAGCAGCGAAATGTTGGCTGCGCAACAGGACTATGAAACGGGAAGTCTGTCATATCCCAAGGTTTTCCCAATAGCTATTAAATCGACAAATGGTTCTGTAATTGAGGATGTTGATGGTAATCTACTCATTGACTGGCTCACAGGAATATCGGTGCTCAATCTCGGCTACTCGGAGTTCATAAGGGACGCTGTCAGGGAGGAGATGGAAAGTACCTGGCACGCACTGGAGATTCCCACTGAAGCAAGGATAGAATTCCTGAAAGCATTGAGATCATCTTTTCCTCCCAATATGCGGGATTACAAAACCATTTTCGGGATAAGCGGCGCAGACGCCTGTGAAACAGCGGTTAATATAGCACATGAAGTATCTGGCAAAGATGCTTATACAATTGTATTCGAGGGTGCATATCACGGTGTTTCCGGTGGTATTATATCTGCAACATATGAAAGCAAATATAAGTCAGGAAACAACAGTCCTGGCTTTAAAGTCATTCGTTCACCATATCCCGGAATACTCTGGGAGGACAAATCTGTTGACGACGTAATAGAATATATCCAGACAGCTATCAATGGAAATAATGTGGATTCCCTCCTTGTGGAACCTATTCTTGGGGAAGGTGGATATGTTGTACCGCCTGAAGGATTTCTGAAGGCGCTGAGAAAGCTCTGTGACAACAATAATATAATAATGATAGTGGACGAGGTCCAGTCAGGGATGGGCAGGACTGGAAAAATGTGGGCATTTGAGCATGAGAGAATAAAACCTGATATTGTATGCGTGGGCAAATCTGTAGGTGGGGGAATTCCCATGTCTTTAGTATATTATAGAAAAGATTTTGATGATAAACTTCCAACTCCCTTCCACCTGGGGACTTACAGGGCAAATCCACTGGCCCTCGCTGCGGGAAAAGAGGTGATAAAGCGAACACCTGCCCTGCTGGACAGTGTAACAGAAAGAGGCAAAAACCTGGTTAAGGCATTTAGGGAAATGGACAGTGATGTTATTGCACAGGTTCGTGGTAAAGGATTCATGATAGGAATTGAACTTGGCAATAATGGAAAACCCATGGATGCTAGTTTCATGGCAAGGTATAAAAAGGCCATGATTGAAAATGGAGTTATAATGCACACCTGCGGGCATTATGGGAATACTTTCAGATTTATAAGCGCTTTGAATATAGATCAGGAATTGCTGTATACCGGCATAGAAATATTTGAAAAGGTGGTGAAAACAAAATGGTAGAAGGAGCAAATAAAAATGGAGATGCTGGCAAAGCAGATATTGATTCACAGGATTTACTTTATAGATTGGATAGTTTGAAGTACAGGCCATACAGTAAAATGGTTGTAGCACTTGTTGCCATAAGCTTTTTCCTGGTATTCTGGGATGTTTATAATATAGGATTTATATTGCCTGTGGCTGCTGCGCAATTGCATGTACCAGTTTCCAGTACACTGTATGCACTTCCGATCACCACCGGACTGATAGGATATGTAGTGGGTGAGTTGGGACTGGGATACTACGCACAGAAGATTGGAAGGAAGAATTCTCTACTGGTTACTCTAGTCATAGCGGCTTTAGGTTCTTTACTTGCTGCATTATCAACAAACTTCGTTGAAATAACAATTTTCAGATTTATAATAGGCATTGCAATAGGTGGGGATATTGGACTTACCGCAACCTATATGGCAGAAATAACACCTGGTACACTGAGAGGAACATATGTAGGGATGGCTACGGCGGTTGGAATGATAGAGATATTGCCTGTTGGTGCACTTGCATATTTTGTTGTTCCGACAATTTCATGGGGATGGAGGCTTATGTTTGGAATAGGGGCGATAGTTGCTATTCCGATCATAATAATGAGATTTACATATTTACCTGAATCGCCCAGATGGCTATTGAAAACTGGCCAGAAGCAGAAGGCCCAGCTTATCATAGAAAAAATGGAAGATTATGTAAAAAAGGTACACGGGAAAATTGAAAGGCTGGATGTAGCAAAAGTTCCAGAATCATTGGAAGAAAGAAATCTTGGCTTAAAATCTTTATTCACTAACAAAAAAATAGGAAAGCGTGTGTTGTTACTGTTTTCCGTATGGTTTTTCTATTATATCGGCGATTATGCCCTAGTTTCCGTTGTACCAACTCTATTCGTTTCACATGGATATACGGTAGCTACAAGCATACTGTATTTCTTCCTATCCAGTTCCGGCGATTTCGTTGGTTCATTTACAGGTATGGCAATATCAGATAAGGTTCAGAGGAAATATATCAGTTTCGGTATAATGGTACTCAGTATGATCTTCTTTGTAATGTGGGGTGTGGTCTCATCTCCATATTTACTCATTCTGGCAGGATTTCTAGTGTTCTTTACACAGGGTCTATGGCTTCCGGTCATGTATTCTTATTCCTCGGAGCTGTTCCCAACTGAGGACAGATCCACGGCAATGGGAATGACAGACGGACTGGCTCATATAGGTGGTGCAATAGCCCCCTTTATAATAATCCCAATAGCCCTTTCTGCTGGAATATTTGGTATAACCGGGTATACCTGGGCTTTTATAACAATGGGTTTAACTGCATTGATTGCAGGTCTCATAGTGGGAATACTAGGACCAAAGACAAAGAAGTTAAGACTTGAACAGATTAATGAAGTGGAGGAATGAGAATTATGTCAGGAGAGAGCTTTATAGATATGTTCCACAGATTGACATCTGTTGGATGGGAACCAGATAAAGGCGTGAACAGGCTTGCATTGAATGAATATGACATTCGAGCCAGAAGGAATCTTGAGGCTGAAATGAAGAAAGTCAGTGCTGAAATATTTATTGATGATGCGGGGCTTATATTTGGATCACTGGGTTCTGGTGAGAATACTGCCATAGGATCGCATATGGATTCTGTACCCAACGGCGGTAGATTCGACGGCTTCTACGGAGTTATGTCTGCAATGCAGATTTTAAAAGATGGACTGGCATCATCAAATAAAAAGATTACAGCAATTGACTTTACCAATGAAGAGGGCGCAAGATTTCAGCCTTCCCTGCTCGGCTCCGGGATGTCCACTGGCGTTTTTACCAGAGAATTTACATATTCAAGAAAGGATAGTAACGGCATAACATTCGGAGATGCTTTGCAAAAATCTGGATATATGGGTTCAATTGAGAACAGGGTGAAAAAGCAGAGCATATCAAGGTATCTAGAATTACATATTGAACAGGGACCTGTGCTTGAACTGGAGGGATACCAGATAGGTATACCCAGAGGAATTGTCACCATGGTTGTGAACAGGGTATCATTCACAGGGGAATCAAACCAGGCTGGACCTACACCCATGAAGGTCAGAAAAGATGCACTTGTTGCAGCCTCGAGGTTCAATGTCGCGGTCAGGGATCTTACAAAGCAATCTGGTAAGGAGCTTGTTATGACTGTGGGAAAGCTCAATAACTACCCCAATGCATACAACGTTATACCGGGCAAAGTGGAATTGAATCTTGATACAAGGAGTCCGGAAAAATACATAGCAGAGGAATATTCATCTATGGCAGGTGAAATAGCGGAAAAGATATCAGAAGAAGAAGGAGTTTCGCTGAAGTTTGAGAGACAGTGGATTACTGAAACAACAATCTTCGATGAGGATATGAAAAAGGAGATAGAGAAATCCTGCAGGGAGCTAAATCTAAAATATAAATATCTGTATAGCTGGCCAGGGCATGATGCACAGTACATGAACCGTGTTGTGCCAACTGCTATGATATTCATTCCGTCGCACAATGGAAGAAGCCACACAAAGGAAGAATTTACAAGCGATGAGGATTTAATAAACGGCTTTAATGTGCTGTATAAAACTGTTCAGAATTTAATGTGAAATATATGCAATATAAAATAATTTGTGATAATTTTTTTGACGGAAAAGAATTTAAAAAGGGCTTATTTTTAATAAAAATTAATGGTATTAAAATAGAAAAAATTGAGGGGATAAATCATCCAGATGACAATATTGATCAAAACAATGTTTTAGATTTAAGGGGTAAAATAATAACCCCTGGAATTATAGACTCGCATAATCATTTCACAATGACCGCCCTCAAAATGAGATACCAGATTGATCTTGGAATGGCAAGGTCAATCACTGATGTTATAAAAATATTGGAAAAAAACGTTAAAAAAACACATAAAGGTTGGCTACTTGGATATAACTTAAATGAGTTCAATATTAAGGAGGGTAAATTACCTAATGTAAATGACCTTAATAAAATAAATTTTAAAATGCCAATATTTATAACGCATTTTTCTGAACATTACGCAGTATGTAATTTAGAAGCATTAAAAATAGCTAAAATAGATAACAAAAATAATCCACTAGGAGGAGTTATAGAAAGGGATGAATCCGGTAATCCAACCGGGATTCTATATGAACCAAGTGCCATGGATCTTGTAAAATCAAAAATTCCAGAATATTCGCTTGATGAGTATGAAGATGCAATTTCATATGCCTCTGATAAATACCTAAGAGTTGGAATAACAGCAGTAAAAGATATAGGAGGAACAGGTAAAGATATTAATGAGGAATTAAGAATAAAGGCACTAAACAACGTTAATCAAAAAGGTAATTTAAAAATAAAGGTCGGAATATCCATACCAATTTTTTCCTTTAATGATATTAATAAAAAATTAAAACTTGTAAATGAAATAAATAATGATATAAATTTAAAATTTACCGGTTTCAAGGTTTTTCTTGACGGTAGCGGTCTTTCTAGAAATGCATGGATGAAAGATGAGTGGAATAAAAATTATACAAAGGTCGATAAAAATAATTTTGGTCATCCGCTTTGGGATATGGAAGAATTTAAAAATACACTGGAATATTTATCACAAATTCCATCAACAATAAGCATTCATGCAATAGGTGATAGGGCAGTGGAAGAGGCAATAAATTATGCAATATTGACTAAAAATAAAGCCAGATATGCCATAGTTCACTGTACATCGCCATCATCAGAAAATTTATTAAAGATTAAAAATAATGAAATTTCCATTGAAACACAGGGATCGTTTATCTACTTTTTTGGTGATGACTATAAAGCCAACTTTGGCAAAAAAAGAGAGAAAAGATTATTTCCGTTTATGGAAATGATTAAAAATGGTGTTAATTTATGTAACGGATCCGATAGCCCAGTTACACCTTATAAGCCAATTTATGGAATAATTTCAACAGTTTCGAGGCAGATGAAAACTTCAAAATATGGCGATGATAAACTTAATCCATGTCAATCAATAAACTTGGAGGAAACACTGCAAAGTTATACCTATAATTGTTCTATGACTATGGGTTGGGAATCTATTGGAAGTTTACAGGAGGGAAAAATAGCAGATATTATTGCATGGAACATTATACCTGTAGACTTTAAAGATTTACCAGAACAGGAAAAACTGATTAATTTAGTAATATATAATGGCAATATATTTTATGGATAATTAAGTTCATGGTTTAAATTTCTCGGTTATAAAATCAATTAAAATCGGTTCTCCCAGTTTGGATGAATGTATTGCCTCAGGTAAAAACTTTTCAAAGTCATTCAATTCTATTATCCTTTTATTTTTAACTCCGGATGATTCCGCAATTTTGGAAAAATCCGTTCTTGGAGAGCCTATATCTATAAACTTAATATCATTATTATTAATCGTGACTTTACATCTATCTAAAATAATATTCCTAGAAACATAGAATTTTACAGGGTTTTTCACTCTCACAGTGTGGGTACACAATATTCTATTTATTACTAATACTATTTTCTTCTGTGATATTCAT
>JAKAAA010000055.1 GCA_021797295.1 Thermoplasmata archaeon | reverse complement strand
TATTTAAATAGCAATATTAAAAATAGTCTTTTGCCTGTAATTTCCAATGGCTGTTTTTATTTTTTGTATTTTCACTATCATATATCCAACGGTAACTGTATAATAATTTATTGCAATTAATGAGCGATGAAAATAGAATGGAAGGTAGCCTATGGATACATTATATTTGGCTCCTTGATGCTGGTGATATATCTATTTACCCATGACTATGAACTTTCAGTTGCGGCGGAAATAGTATTTATACCATTTTATTTTTTTCATTCAATAAGGCTTAAGGGCGTAAAATATACTGCTATTTTTTTCTCTGTGTCATATTCATTATCCCTTATTATTGAAATTATTGGAGTCCATACTGGAATTCCCTTTGGAAAATATTCCTATTCTCATATTCTGGGTCCTGAAATTTTTGCGGTTCCTGTTGCTGTGCCATTTCTCTGGTCCTCACTTCTTTATTTCTCCTCACTGGCTACCAGAGGTCGTATATTGATTCCTGCTATTTTGCTTGTGGCTCTGGACATATCCTTCGATCCGAGATTCTCAAGACATCTCTGGCGCTGGGCTGTTCCAGGCGCATATTTCAGAGTTCCATTGACAAATTTTATGGGGTGGCTCATAACATCCATTTTTATTTATTCTGTACTTTATATTTTGATAAAAAAAGAAGATAACTTAGATATTAATGGGCTGATATTTTATACTGTTCTCGGCTACTTCCAGTGTATTGAAGATGTTGTGGTTACGCTCTATCTTCCTGCAATTATCTCATCTATTATTTTCACTATCATATTTGCCACAGGATACATAGCATGGAATCATGGGAGACTGAATAAAACTCCATCCGGACCTGTTAATTTTCCTAACAAATAGTTATATAATAATATCATATAATGAATTTGAATGTTCAAGGTTAAGCTTACCCTGAAAAAATCAGAGTATTTGAAGTACCTGGAGGCAATAAAACCGGAGGTTACAGAAACCTTCGGAAGGTCTAAAGTTAGTCTGGAAGAAGACGCATCAAATATCTATATAATTATAGATGCACCCGATGCCTCATCATTAAGGGCCAGTGTTTCTTCAATTACCCGGGTATTGAACGTAACAAAAAAAATAATGGAGGAAGATGTATGGTAGAACCCAATTTAAATGCATATTTGCAGAACCAGATAAAGCAGGCACAGGACATGCAGGCACAGATAGAACAGATAGCCAGCCAGAGATACCAGCTGGACATGAAGGTAAAAGAACTGGAAAAAACATTGAAAGAATTGAACGGCATAGAAAAAGATGTTCCCGTATACAAAAATGTTGGACCTGTTATTTATAAAATTGATGATAAGGAAAAATTAATATCTGACCTGGATGAACAGCGCGAGCTGAGCCAGATGAGATTAAAAACACTGGAGAACCAGCAGAAATCACTTGAAGATAAATACAAGGAACTGGAGCAGGCAATCCAGAAAAGATATGAAGAATCAACAAGGTCCCAGAATAACCAGGGAATAAATTAATTTTTATTACATAGTTTCTAAAATTTTCTTTCTTATCTTCGATGAGCTATTTATTACACCGTTATAGGGAGATACTCTTCTGACCTTTGTATTGAGGCCCATTTTTCTGCATTCACTTTCTATATAAGAATCGTCGAATCTCTGATCATAGCCCAACGTAATAATATCTGGTTTCTGTTCGGCAACTGTCTGGAATATGTTTTCATTGCTATGGCCTATAACAGCTTCATCAACAACCCTGAGCTCAGCCACCATTTGTGCTCTTTCCTTTTCATTGAAAATAAGCTCCTTCCCATGCTTTTCGGCGTAATAGTCAGATGCTATAACAACAATAAGATAGTCACCGAAGGATCTTGATTCCTTTAGATAATGTACGTGACCTAAATGCAAAATATCAAAAACCCCGGATGCCATCACCTTTATCATTAGTAAGTTAAATACTTAGGCTTTTATAAATAATTCGATGGTTATGTCATCATAATGCATGGATTTTATATTTATAAAATTAGTTATTGTTTATTACCTGCGCATTCAGAAGCCGTATATTTTTCAATAAACTCTCTTGCCCTGCCAATAAAGTCTTCCTTCACTAAATTCAGGTATTCGCAGTCTAAATACTGTTTGTTTTTTAGGTCCTTCACAGCTTCTTCATAATTTGAATATATTCCCTTTGCTATTGATTTCAATAGTGAAAATACATCATTAAACTCCTCAACGTGCTCAAATTCCAGAAATTTATAAATCTGGATCTTGTCTGAATTTTCAACAAGCTGGCAGAATAGTGATATTACATCGCCCTCCTCCCCAGAATCTACTACAATCCTAGCATGTTTCATAGATTTTTCATAGTCTTTACTGTACAGATAGGATCTAAAATACTCATAATTTTTTTCAGTATCATATACGGATTTGCACGAATCCAGGTATGTCAGTGCAATATCTGGTTTTCCTGTATTATTTAACTGTGTGGCACACAGTAACTTTGCCTCCTCGCTTCTATATTCATTGCATAATTTTTCTGAAGTTTTAAGTGCATTATCATAATCTCTGAGAAAACTCTGTCCAAAGTATAACAAGGCGAGTATTTCCGCATCTTCTTTCCCATATCTCTTTATCTCTTTTACCAAGAGTTCATAATCATTGTTTTTTAATAAAAAATAAAACCATAATTTATATGCATCAATATCGCCATTCTCAAGTATTTTTTTGTAAGTGCTGTAGGCTTCCTCTTTTTTCCCCTGGGAAATTAGAATGTCTGCTAGCAAATCATAAAATTCGTTGACTTCTGGATAGAATTTAATAAATTGTCTGTATATCTCCTCTCCGGAGTTATTCAGTCCAACCATCTTCAGAAAATCATTCAGTGCATATAAATATCCAAATTCTGCCGTATTTCCAAATGCCTCTGCAGTGGTTTCTATGTATTTCTCTGGTTCTTCTCCGGACATGTATATTGCCAATATTATATTATAAGCATCCTGATTTCCCCTATCATATTTTAAGGCCAGCTTTGCCTCGGACAGTGACTTCATTTTCTGGTCTTCATGAAGGTAAATGTCGGCAAGTTCTGAATGGGCATCTGAATCTGTTATATTTGTCTTTAAATATATTTCCAGAAGAGTCTTTGCCTCATCAAAACGCTGAAGTTTTTTCAGTGAAATGGCCTTAGTAAAGTAAGGTGTATCATCCTCTGGACCGATCTTTATTGCCATGTCAGCATATTTTATACTGTTTTCATAATCCTCTATTGAATAATAACAGAAACTTTTATGTGAATAAATTGCTGGATTGTTCTTGTATCTGCTTTCCATAACATCAAGTTCCCTCAGGGCCCCTTCATAATCAGCCATTTCAATAAGCACTTCAATTTTGTGAAATAGATAATTTCCATTTGATGGTCTCATATTAATTGCTATATTTATATATTCCAGTGATTTTTCATACTCTCCGGATTCAAAGCTTTTCAATGAGAGATCATAATATTCTTCATCGCTTTTTTTAATTCCGAACATATCTAGTTATTTTACGGATTTATAAATAATATTTGAATTTTGTATGCTGCACATCACCTTCTGCCCAGGAGTTTCTACTAGAGGTTATAACCTTAAGTTTAAATAATCCTTAGAAATTATAAAACATATGCAGAATATAGTAGAAGATGTTTATGAAGAGCTCAAGGCAGCAGTTGAGAAGACTGCGAACCTTCCATGCGCCATTGCATATTCAGGTGGTCTTGACAGCTCTCTTCTTCTGGGACTTTCAGGTTATAAATACATACCGTATACACTGGGATTTTCTGATTCCAGGGACATAGAAAATGCCGATGAGGCATCAATGATTCTGAATATTCACATAAAGAAAATAATACTGGATGATATTGATATTCAGAGTTACATATCACAGTTAAAGGAAATTGATCCTAAAATCACAAAAATGGAACTGGGATATGAGCTTGTCCTTTTCATACTCATGGATTTCATACCTGAGAAATATGTTGTGACCGGTCAGGGTGCAGATGAAATATTCTACGGCTATCACAGGTTTATTGATAATGTAAGACTGAAAAATGACACATACCTTAACAGGCTTTTCAATGTAACGCTTCCCAGGGAGAAGAAAATGGCAGAATATTACGGAAAGGAACTTATTACACCCTATATTTCACCAGGAATTCTCAGAATGAGGCACAATATAACAAGGGATGACAATATAAAGGATACCAGAAATAAGATAATTCTACGTGAAATAGCAAAAAAGATAAACATGCCAGATGAAATATATTCAAGGAACAAAACAGCAGCTCAGTATGGTTCCGGCATTAATAAATTCCTTTTAAGGCAGGATGATAAAATATTTAGAAATGAATAAATATTATTGTGAGATATGGTAGTATATAACTAATGGGATAAACAATGACATACATAGGAATAATAGGAGGCAGTGGTCTTTACAGTATAATGGAAAGCAAGAAAACAATTGATGTTGAAACACCTTACGGAGAGCCATCCGCTCCAGTTGAAATCGGAGAGATAAATGGCGTGGAGGTTGCATTTTTGCCCAGACACGGAAAGAAACATACTTTCCCACCACATATGGTAAATTATAAGGCAAACATATTCGCAATGAACAAACTGGGTGTTGAGCGAATTATTGGACTAAATGCGGTTGGCTCACTTAATGAGGCATACCATCCCGGTGATATAGTCATACCTGATCAGTTTATAGATTTTACAAAACGCAGGGAACTGACATATTACAATGGTCCTGATGTTTACCATATATCCATGGCAGATCCATTCTGCAGCGATATCAGTACAAAAGCCTATGAAACAGGTAAAAAATTATCTTATCCTGTCCATAGAAGTGGGTCTTACCTCTGCATAGAGGGGCCCAGATTTTCTACAAGATCCGAATCAAAAATGTTTAAAAATTTCGCAGATATAATCGGAATGACACTGGTTCCAGAGATAAATCTGGCAGCTGAACTGTCAATGTGTTATGGCATGCTTGCAACGGTTACAGATTATGATGCATGGAAGGATGAGGCAGTGGAAGCCTCTGATGTAATGCAGATTATGAAGGAAAGCGAGGAAAAGGTATCCAAAATGTTATATAATTTAGTTCCACAAATTAACGGTCAAAGGAATTGCAAATGTTCTTTGAGATTAGAAAATGCAAAAGCGTGATATAAAATGAAAATAAAATTTCTCGGCGGAGCCGAAGAAGTCGGAAGACTAGCAATAAAGATAGAGGATAAGCAGAGCAAGATAATGATAGATTATGGTATAGAGCCGGAAAAGCCACCGGAATACCCAATGCCACCTGAAAAGGTGAACGATATATTCCTGACCCATGCGCATCTGGATCATACAGGTGCACTTCCAGTGTATTACCATAGCTTTGAGGCAAATTTCCATGCCACGGCAATGACAGCTAATAGTATAAAACCTATACTTATGGATTCGCTGAAAATCATGAGGCTGGAGAATTACACAAAGATGTTCAACGAGGAGGATGTTGATAACCTCTTCAAGTCAATGGTAACAGCGAAATACGAGCAGCCATTCCAGGTGGATAACCTGACGGCAGTGGCACACAGTGCAGGTCATATACCGGGATCCTCAATGTGGTGGTTCCAGGATTCAAAATCATTTATGATTACCGGAGACCTTTACACAAGGGATACAAATCTTTTATACGGTGCAAAGCCTGTAAAAACAGATATACTGATAATGGAAAGCACATATGCGGGAAGGGATCATGAGGATCGTGATGAGGTCATACAGAGGCTCAAGGACAGCATAAGGGAAACCATAGAGAATGGTGGGAGGGTAATTTTACCCACCTTTGCCATAGGAAGGACCCAGGAAATGATCATGACCCTACGTGATATGGATTATAGAATTTATGTGGATGGAATGGGAAACAAGATATCATGGATATACATGGACACACCTGGATTTTTAAAGGATCAGAAATTATTCAGAAAATCCATGGGCCGTGTAATACAGGTAAGGAATAACAGGATGAGAAAGGAAGCAATAGAGGAGGCAGACATCATTATAACAACATCTGGTATGCTGGACGGCGGACCTGTGCTTGGATACATAGATGCATTCGCTGAAGATCCCAAATCTGCAATATTCCTTACTGGATACCAGGTCGATGGCACAAACGGAAGGAGCTTAATAGAAAACGGAACAATACAGATAGCAGGTGCAACAATAAAACCTGCAATGAAGATTGATTTCTTTGATCTTTCAGCACATGCAGGCCATTCTGACCTTGTAAAATTCATAAAGGGAGTTGATCCGGAAACCGTTGTATTATGCCACGGTGATCAGAGGGAAAAACTTCAGGAATCGTTACCTGAATACAAATTTATACTGCCATTCAACGGCCATGAATTTGAGATCAAGTAATTCACCTATAATATCTCTTATATAATTTTTCATAAGCATAATTTATATTTTTCATTTTTTCAGAATATTCTTCCTCATTTTCAGGAGTGGTAAGATCGGGATGATACAGCTTTGCCATTCTCCTATATGCATTTTTAATTATCTCTGGATTATCAGTAGGCTCTATCTCAAGAATACCGAATAGGTCTTTATCACTACTCTCTTTCTCCTTCGGTTCGGATTCTCTGTAATTTTCACTGTCAATATATTCATAAAATACATAGCCTTCCCTTATTGCCATCCCGTATTTCTCAGCTGCGTTTATTAAAGTTTCCTGCACAGCCCTTGCAGATTTTCTCTTCAACGACGGGTCAATAAATATGTGTGCAAAGGATTTTTTTCCCTCTTTGTTATGGTAATAACACAGTATTATACCATTATTTATGGATTCTCCAACCCTGAATGACCATCTTGTATCGCCGAATTTGTCGAAAACATTCTGCCTGTATAGGACCTTTCTCTGCAGCAGGTTCCCGTTTACGGATATTTTCACGGTTTTTTTGCCATTGTTGATTATTGAATCATCTGAAATCCAGTAAAGGAATATATACTGGTATACTTTTTTCCCCTGAAATCCGTAAAGGTCGTTGTCAAAAGAAAGTGTTCCGTTAATTTTTTTAATTTTTTCCGGTTTACCGAATTCAGAAAATGGTATATCATCTGGAACAGCCATGTTAATCGGTCATTTGAATGAAGTATAAAAATCTGCACCACTGGAATTCAGTCATAGAAATACTTATATTATATCCTAAAATATTGGAAGCGGGCTCGTGGCCTAGTATGGATAAGGCACCGTCCTTCTAAGTCGGTGATCGTGGGTCCAAATCCCACCGAGCCCGTAAATAGTTA
>JAKAAA010000054.1 GCA_021797295.1 Thermoplasmata archaeon | reverse complement strand
TTATTAAAACTCATACACCTGAGGAGATAAAAAAGGTTAGGATTCTTGATCCAGCTTGTGGTTCTGGAAGCTTTCTGATAAGGGCATACAAGAAATTGGAAAATTATTGGAAACAGAATTCTGACTTTGCTCAGCTTACTTTGGATAGTGAGGAATTCTATTCAAAAAAGGTTGATATCCTAAAGAATAACATATTCGGGGTAGATTTAGACCCTAAGGCTGTGGAAATAGCCCAACTGAACCTCTTATTGCAGATATCCGAAAGAAAACAGAGATTGCCCATACTTCAAAACAACATCAAGGTTGGTAACAGTTTGATTGATGATCCCTCTGTTTCAGATAAGGCATTCAAATGGGAAGAGGAATTCCCAGAGATTATGAATAAAGGGGGGTTCGATATTGTAATTGGAAATCCTCCTTACGTTAGGATTCAGAATCTTGAAGACGAGGCGGTTAACTATTTCAGCAACAATTTCAAATCAGCCTTTAAGAACTATGATATTTATCTATTATTTGTTGAAAAATCTCTCATATTATTGAGGGAAAACGGGGATGTCGGCTTCATAATACCCTCTAAGTTTGTTAATGCCGATTATGGCCTAGGTTTAAGAAACGTGATATCTGAATCTAAGACCTTGCACAGATTTGTCGATTTCAAAGATATACAAATATTCGGTGATGCTACGAATTACACTTGTTTGTTGTTTTTAAAGAACACAGAAAATAAAGACTTTGTATACATGTCACCAAAATCAAAAGATGATTTTTCAGTTATAGAAATATCAAACAATGAAATTTTCCAGAAGTATAATTTACCGAGCCCCACTCCAAACGAGTCTTGGATTCTATCTGATAACAAAGTTGGCAGTTTGATGAAGAAATTGAGAGGTAAAGGGGAACCACTAGGTAAAATTTCTAAAAATATTTTCGTAGGACTGCAAACCAGTGCAGACCCAATATATTTTGTTGAGGTTGTTTCCGATGCCAAAGAGACAGCCAAAATAAGGAATATAAAAGATAATCTGGAATTCGTTGTTGAAAAGGCAATACTCAAGAAACTATTAAAGGGCAAAGATATAAGAAAATGGAATGTTGACTGGAAAGGTTTCTATGTGGTCTATCCTTATTTTGTGGAAAATGGCAAGGCTTCTTTAATCCCTCTCTCAGAGATTAAGGCAAAGTTCCCCCTTGCTTACAAATATTTCAAAAACTATGAGGAGAATCTAAAGGCAAGGGAAGACCATAGATTTCAAAATGATGAAAACTGGCATCAGTTTGGGCGTTTACAAAACATAGAAAAATTTGAACAACCCAAAATCATTACTCAGGTTCTTGCATCTAACAATACATTTGCTATAGATTTGAATGGAGAGTTTTATTTTGTCGGTGGTGGTAATGCCGGTGGTTACGGAATCATACTAAACGACAATAATCAGAATATGTACTATTTTGTGCTAGCTCTTCTTAACTCTAATGTTCTGGAATTTATCTAAAAAACATCAGTACACCTTTCAGAGGTGGATATTTTTCTTATGGAAAGCGATTCATTGATAAATTACCACTGCTGATACCAAAAGACTCAAGATTTGATTCAGTTGCATCACTGTCCAAAGAACAAGTGAATATTTCAAAGAAAATGCAGAACTTACCTAATACAGACGAAAGAGACCTTTTGGAAAGAGAATATGATAAGAAAGGTCAAGAACTTAATCAGTTGATTTACGAAATATATGGGCTTAACAAATCAGAAATAACACTTCTTGAGGATCGATTATGTCCATAGAGTTAATTGCTTTCAAAATTGCCTACGAGATATATAATTTCATCAACAGTATTCTAGGGTTTCCATGGATTTCAGCAGTTGTTCCAAGTGCTTATATACCGTATCTTGCACCAATTTCATTGATTATAGCAGGTTCTCTAGCTGAACATCACTACGTTGGAAGAATACCTATTTTCACAAATACCATTGCATTGAATATCCTGTTCTATTATTCTCAATCAAATTTTTCATATTTCGGTACTTTGTTTTTATCAGTTTTCGAATGGTATGCCAATATTGGCCTAATAATGGGGCTTATTGCAGTTATGTCCTATGCTTTAAACGGAAAACGAAGTAAGACCTATTACACGATTGCTTGGGCCTATTCATCAATAGTGGTTGGTTTATTGATTGCTATCTTCTATGCATACCCTTACCTTTCTTAATGCAGAGTTATTCTTAAATGCACCCTTATAGCTTAGAAGACCACCAGAATATTTTTTTGAAGATTTGTTGAAATCCAATAAGGCCGACTAAAATTGTTGAAATGAGATATAAAAACCGGCACGTTTTTCGGCCTTATCTATATCCCCAACGGTATGATGGGCCTGGCCGGATTTGAACCGGCGATTTCTTCCGTGTGAGGGAAGCGTCATAACCACTGGACCACAAGCCCGTTATCTCCATATTATTTTTTAGTTATTAATTTTTTAGGGTTTAATCGGCAGCGGCGTAAAGGTTAGAACAAACATAACAAGTGCAAATACCGCTATTCCAACATCGAATTTGGATATTTTTTCATAATCATTCAGAGCAGGAGGATGTACCATGCCCATGAAGATGACAAAGAGTGCCAGGAAAAACCATCCAAGATAATCGTATGCTATTGTAAGATAGAGCAAAAATCCTATGAATATATATCCAACTATGTAGGATTTTGGCCCCAGGATACCTCGTGCAATATGTCCACCATCCAGCTGACCTGCCGGTATTAGGTTCATAGCGGTGGCAAACATGCCTACCCAAACGGCGAATACCATAGGGAATATGGGTACACCGGACGGCTCCATAATTCCGAAAAGATGATATATTTCCGGGTAGTTCAGCACAAAGGGTATATAGTTACCTATAGGCTTGAACACACTCTCAAAATACTGTGCCAGGAACAACAACGGTATTGCAGCAAGAAATCCAGCAATAGGACCTGCAGCACCTATTTCAGCCATAGCTTTCCTTGTTGGAACAGGGTCACGCAATGATACAAATGCACCGAACGTGCCTATCATATATGGGAACGGTATGAAGAATGGCAATGATGCATTTACACTGTATTTCTTTGCAACTACGTAATGTGCTGTTTCATGTATTCCAAGAATAAACATCAGTGGCAGCGAAAAGAATACCAAACCATAAAGCAATTTATACTCTTCTGCAAAAGGTCCCGGGTGGACAAAACTACTGGCATATATGGAGCCAACGTATATTGTGGATGCCAGTGTGAGTATGAGCATTATGAAATTAACTCTGTTACTACGGTATGTAGACTTGGGCCTGATTCCTACCTCTACATAATGCTCTGTATCAAGAACCAGAAATGGTATATAACCTTCCGGAACAAGTATTTTCCTTAATTCATCAAACTGTTGATTGATATCGGGATTGTCGCTGTCAAAGAATAAAAATTTAATACTCGCAGGATTAGCTATGACTTCATACGTATTTATTTTTGATTTTACCGTCTCGATAACATCCTTCATGTTCTCATTTTCAACCTTTATACTCTGAAGCATAATAATCCCTGCATTTACTGTGGTTTATACATTGATGGCAACATATCATAATGTAGCACGGCTTTTAAACCTTTACGATTATATTTATATTCTTTATTAAATATATATGTCCATATATTATGTTTCATGGAAAGATTTATTTTTGAATGAATTATAGTGATTTCAAATGGACACTTTCTCAGAGTTTATGGATTATCTTGAAAAAAACAATGACTCTATCCGGAGAGACCTGAAACTGGATGAAACATCTGAAATATATAAATTTTATAAAAATTTATTTGAATCCAACTATCATAAATTTGAACCACATAATCCAGGGAAAATTGATGTGGCTGCAACTGATAGCTCCGAATTCCTCAGAATGCTTTACAACGGTAAGAATATCATCCTGATCAGGGCATACACACTTTATAAGAATAAGATAACATCAGATTTTCTTGCTGACATAGTCGCAGTTGACCCTGTGGATCAGAGAAATTTTACAATACTGCTCATGGAGCATTCTGAGCATAAATCAATACTTAAATTCATGGAAGAGAATTCCCCAGAATATATATTCATTGATGGGTCCCTGAAAGGCAGGCTTTCACACAGAATAGATCAGCTACCCATTGAAGGCTATGAAAATTTTATGTACGAATATATAAAAACACTGAAAGAAATGATAAGAAAAGCATTTGAAAAAAACATAACACTCATATTCGTGGCAAAGAGCAGTTACACCGACTGCTTCAAAAAATACCTGCTTGGTACTGCAAGAAAGGATCCGGAAACTTTAAAAATCATAGAAAAGGAATCGGGGATATACAGGAATGATCATTATCTAATAAAATCATTTGCCACGGAGAAAGGCTATACACAGCCTGTTATGTACAGGAAAAGTATTGATGGTATAAATCTAAATTATGTATCCACAGATGTACTTCCCGATCCAGAAGATCTGCCGATGAAAGTTCAGGTCATATCCAGGGATTTTTTCAATGAAGAACTTGATGGGAAACCATACAGCATGGATGAAAAAATAATAAATATAATATTTTATGGCTATACCGGTTATAAAGTTTATAATCTCTGGCTTGTTGATGTGGATAAGAAGGTAAAATTCAGATCTGTAGAAATGGAGCGCATATACATGAGAGCTTTAGAGAGGAAGCTTGGGATAACATTCTATGAAACAAGGGGTGAAAGGCGTGCAAGAATCAGGGCTTAAAATAGGTTATACAATAGGAGAAAATACATCAGGAAAATTCCAGTTTGTCATTTCCGATGACAGCAATATAAAGAAATGGGAATATGTTTATCTGAAAATCCATGATGAAACTGTGATAGGTAGAATAGAGGAAATAGTATCAAAAAGTGAGCTTCTGAATGAGAACATGGATTTCCAGAGTATTGATAGATATTCTACCAACGGGCTCAACGATTTTGTCAATATATGCATTTCAACTATACTGGGTAAAATTAAAAACGGTTTTCTGATGCAGTCCAGAGAAATAGTCAAACCCGGAATGCCCGTATATCCGGCTGGAGACGAAATACTCCAGCAGGTATTCTCATTCAGGGAAGAGGAGTCGCTGGATATAGGAAGCCTTCCAGACAACAATGTGAAAGTATCACTGAATGTAAATGGACTCAGAAGGCATCTTGCAATACTGGCACAGACGGGTGCTGGTAAAAGCCATACTGCCTCCGTAATCATGGAGGAGCTTCTCAAGAAGGGAGCGTCCATCATAGTTCTGGATCCACATGCGGATTATGTTTTCATGAAGAAAGGCACAGATGGAAAAATATATTCTGACGGAATAAGCGTATTCAGGACGCCGTTGAGCACAGGCCGTTACACAAATGACGACGTTGGTATAATCAATAATTTCACAATAAGGTTCAGTGATCTTACTCCTGAGGATGTAAAGGGCATAATGGATATCAAGGAAGGATATACGAACTTGAATTCAATTGTGGATGACATATACAAGAAAATGAAGGGAAAAAAGGATCTTAATGATTTTCTCCAGACCGCGGAATCATTGCCGCAGGAAGATTACAGAAAGATCAGAGGAAGACTGGCATTTCTCGGTAAAATAAAGGACATATTCCAGGACTATACAACCGGCATAACAGACTATCTCGGCCCGGGAAAAATGTCTGTAATGGATTTATCCGGAATGGATCAGTTTCTTGCTAATTACTTTTCATACAGGGTTCTGAGTTCCATATACGATGTAAAGCTTTCATCGGAATTCAAATATCCTGTATTTGTATTCATTGAGGAAGCCCATAACTTTGTACCCCCAAGAAATAACAGTAATATTGCCAGAATGATAAAAAAGATAGCCGGTGAAGGCAGGAAATTCGGTATATTCCTGATTGTGATCACACAGCGTCCCGGTAAGATCGATGCGGATGTACTGAGCCAGTGCAATTCACAGATAATATTACGCGTTACAAATCCATCGGATCAGAATGCCATACTGGAAAGCAGCGAAAACATCACAGGATACCTGATGGCGGATCTTCCATCGCTTGATACAGGAGAGGCAATAATAGTGGGCGAAATTGTGAAGATGCCTGCCATAGTTAAAATAAGGGACAGGGAAACCCGGGCAGGTGGCTCTGACATTGACGTAATAGAACTTTTAAGGGAAGCAAGGGAAGAGGTAAGGAAAAGAAGCGATCCTTCAGAGGTCAGGAAAAAGACAAAGGACCTGCTGGGTGAATTTTAATGGCAAGATTTCTTCATTTATCAGATACACATCTCGGATATAAGCAGTATATGATGGACCTGCGCGAAGAAGATTTTTATGAATCATTCAATGAGGCAATAGATATTGGTCTGGAAGAAAATGTTGATTTCTTCGTCCACACCGGTGACCTCTTCGATACATGGTCCCCATCCAATCGTGCAATGAACGAGTTTAAAAAGGCAATGATAAAATTGTATAAAAGAAACAAGATCATGTACCTTATAATGGGAGATCACGATCGTCCCAAGAGAACAGACGAAGTGGCCTCCAGAATATTTGACTTCCTGGGGGTAAAGCTACTGGGAACCGAGAGTCTTCAGAATATAATAATAAATTATGGTGGCGAGGATATACTACTATCAGGTATATCAAATATGAAAGGGCTGAGAAAAAACAATCTGGTTGAACAGTACAGAAAGGCAGATGTGGAAGCAAAACCGTATAAAAACTCTATTCTAATGTCTCATCAGGGAGTATCTCCATATCTAATAGCTGAAGCATGTGAAGTTGATTCAAAGGACCTTCCGGTAAATTATAAGTATCTTGCATTCGGGCATGTGCACGACTCCCATCTGATAACCGACAGATATCCAGTGTTTTCATATGCAGGTTCAACGGATTTAAATAGCACAAACGAGGTAAAAAACTTTGTAAAAAACGGTAAATCCGTAAATCTGGTTGAAATTCATAACGGTATAATCAATGCAGAGAGAATAAAACTAAAATCCACAAGATATCAGGATACGGTGAGTTCCAATTATGCCAATTATATGGAAGATATAAACAATATTATGTCCAGAGAAAGAACAAACAGAAAAGAACCACTTATTTCCGTAACAATTCATGGAAAAGCAAACCGTGAAGAGGTCAAAATGAAAATAAATGCATTGAAAGATGTAATAATTCGCGGCCCTGTATTCGAAAAAGAGGTGAAAACCATAGAATCTAAGCCGAATATGTCAAAACTTCTGGATTATTTTAAGGCATATTTCCATGATGACAACACTGCAATTCTTGCTGAAAACATATTTAATTCAATCAAAAATGAAGACAGTGAA
>JAKAAA010000053.1 GCA_021797295.1 Thermoplasmata archaeon | reverse complement strand
ATTTATAATCAGGTTCAATCTTTCTATGTTCTCTTTTATGCTGATGAGTTCTTCATTTATTTTTCTGATTTCCAGGCCGGTAAGCCTCTGCAGCCTCATTTCAAGTATGGCAACAGCCTGCTTTTCGGATAGATTCAACTGGGACATCAGTGACGTTCTTGCTATTTCCGTAGTATCGGATGCCTTTATTATTTTTATTACCAGATCAATGTTCTGCAGAGCTATGACAAGACCTGTAAGTATATGCTCCCTGTCCAGAAGCCGGTTTACATCGAAAATTGAACGCTTCTTTATTATATCAAGCCTGAAATCGATAAAGCCTAGAATCATTTCATCCAGTGTCATTACCTTGGGTTCATTGTTAAGCAATACAAGGTTATTTACACCTATTGTTGTTTCCAGAGGGCTATGCTCGTAAAGCTGGTTTATTGTGAGCCCTTTGCTATCCTCGTTTTTGACCTTTATGACAACCCTGATGCCATTCCTGTCGCTTTCATCCCTTATATCTGAAATATTATTGATTATGCCATTCTTGACCTGTTCGGCAACGTTCTGTATGTAAAGTGCTTTGTTCACTCCATATGGAAGTGTTTTTATTATTATCTTCTTCTTTTCTGTGTCATCAATTTCTCCCTGGCAGAATACTTTGCCATGGCCTGTCCTGTATATATTCAAGAGGTCAGAATTCCTGTAAAGAACTCCACCGCCCGGAAAATCAGGACCCTTGACAAATTGAAGCAAATCTTCAACATTGCATTGAGGATGGTCTATGGCGTACATTATCGCATCTGAAACCTCTGATAGATTGTGCGGAACCATGTTTGTGGCCATTCCAACAGCAATACCCGATGTGCCGTTTATAAGCAACTGCGGAATTCTCGATGGAAAGTATACTGGCTCATTCAGGGAACCATCAAAATTCGGGCTGAACGGTACTGTTTCCTTTTCTATATCCCTTACCATTTCCTCGGCCATTCTCCCGAGTCTGGCTTCTGTATATCTCATTGCAGCCGGGGCATCCCCATCAATGGAACCGAAATTTCCCTGCCCATCGATCAATGTATACCTCAGTGAAAAATCCTGGGCCATCCTTGCCAGTGCCTCGTATATTGATGAGTCACCGTGTGGATGGTACTTACCCATGGTTTCTCCTATGATACGTGCTGATTTTTTATACGGTTTGTCGTGGGTAACCCCAAGCTCGTACATGGAATAAATTATCCTCCTCTGAACCGGCTTCAATCCGTCACGAAAATCCGGTATGGCTCTGCTGACAATTACACTCATTGCATAATCTAAATATGATGTTTTAATTTCCTCTTCAATCGGCCTAAGTAACATTTATTTCACCTATATATCAAGATTCTGGACGTACCTTGCGTTCTCCTCTATGAATTTCCTTCTGGGTTCAACTTTCTCCCCCATGAGAATGTTGAACAGCTGATCCGCGTATAATGCGTCTTCTATGCTCACCTGCACCAGTTTTCTGGTTTCAGGATTCATTGTGGTTTCCCATAGCTGTTCAGGATTCATTTCTCCCAGACCCTTGAACCTCTGGATTACCACATTCTTCCCCATTCTAGCAACCTCTTTATCCTTCTCATCCTCGCTGAAAACATAGACTATTTCACTGCCCTTCTGGACGCGGAATAATGGCGGCTGGGCAAAGTACACATGTCCTCCCTGTATAAGCTCATTCATGAATCTGTAGAAGAATGTCAAAAGCAGTGTTCTTATATGCGCACCGTCAACATCGGCATCGGTCATTATAATGATTTTGCCGTAACGGAGATTTGTTAAATCAAACTTGTCCTTGATGTTTGTCCCTATAGCAGTTATAAGATTCTTAATTTCCTCATTCTCCAGTGCCTTATTATCATTGGATTTTTCAACGTTCAATATTTTTCCTCTCAGAGGAAGTATTGCCTGATATTCCCTGTTTCTTGCCTGCTTTGCTGAACCCCCTGCAGAATCTCCCTCCACTATGTAGACTTCTGTTTGGTCAGAATCATTGGATGAACAGTCAGCCAGTTTTCCCGGAAGTGTTCCGCTTTCCAGTGCAGTCTTTCTCCTGACGAGCTCCTTTGCCTTCCTTGATGCTTCCCTTGCCGCAGCTGCTGCGAGTATCCTCTTAATGATTAAATCCGCTACCGGCGGGTATGATTCAAAGTAATCTTTCAGATATTTTTCAGTAATGGAAGATACTATGCTTTTCACCACGGAGTTCCCGAGTTTTTCCTTGGTCTGTCCCTCGAACTGGGGATTGAACATTTTAACATGTATCACTGAAGTAAGGCCTTCCCTGGTGTCATCCCCTGTAAGCGCTGTTACCCCTTTTACTAGATTCTTCGATTTTGCATAATCCAGAACTGCCCTTGAAAGCCCGGTATGGAACCCTGTCATGTGCGTTCCTCCTTCAGGGGTTTTAATATTGTTGACGAAGCTCTCTTCTATGCTGCTGATACTATCTGTATACTGCAATGCAAATTCCACAACATAATCCTTGTAGACCTCATGGCAGTATATTGGTTCCCTGTTTACCGGCTCTTTCCCCTGATCCAGGAACTGGACATATTCAACCAGACCTCCCTCAAAGTGGAATTTTTCATGCTTACCGGAGCGCTGGTCAGTTAGCTCTATGGTGATGTTTGGATTCAGAAAGGCCAGATCCATTATCCTCTGTGAAATTGTCTGATATGAAAAATCAATACTGTCGAATATTGTTGCATCCGGAAAAAATTTGATTACCGTACCGTGTTCAGGGTATTTCAATTCAATATTGCTGATTTCCGGATCATCTGACTGTTCAGACCTGTCAAGTACCTTCAATCCCGAAGCGGGTACGCCCTGCCTGAACTTTTCATAGTATAATTTTCCATCCTTTTTTACCAGTGCTATAAGGTTCTCTGACAGTGCATTCACTACATGGACGCCGACGCCGTGAAGTCCTCCCGTAACCTTATACACTTTCTTATCAAATTTAGCCCCACTATGAAGCTCTGTCATGACTATTTCCAATCCTGGCCTCTTATACTTCGGGTGTATGTCTACCGGAATTCCCCTTCCATCATCTTCAACTGACAGCGAACCGTCTTTGTATATGACTATATTTATATCTGATCCATAACCTGCCATGGCCTCATCTATACAGTTATCCACAACCTCATATACCATATGGTGAAGTCCTTCCGGCCCGGTTGATCCTATATACATACCTGGAACTTTTCTTACTGCTTTGAGTCCCTCTAGAATCTGTATCTGTGATGCATCATAATTATCCATTGCTTTATCCATAGTATCCAAGTATAATACAACATATAATTATAAGGTTTTGTCCATATTGGATTAATCAGCAAAATTATTGATTTTTCTGCATAGAAAAATGTTTTATTGCGTAATCAATGAAGATAAATGGAACACATTATTTCAAATGGCTGGGATATAGAAACAGGAATTTTCACTGGAAAAAATCCTGACAATTATATAAAAAAAATCATGGAGGTAAACAGCAGAAATACTCTGCCTGATATCCGCAGAGTTGATCTTAAATTCAAGCATATTTTTCACGGTGTCAAACATTTGCCATTGCTGCATGATTCGGTGAACAAAGTTGACTACCTTTCATTAGGATTTGTCTATGATAGCTATGGACATCTGGGATTCAACAGGATAGAGGTAAGGAATAAAAAAGCCTATATTTTTATTGCTGATAAAAACTATTTTGCCGGTAAAGAGGGAAATGTAAGGGTGAGAATATTCAACACATGCTCGATTAAGCATATTCTTGCAGCATCAGTCCATATGGAGGATAAATTCAAGTTTATCAGAAATTATAATGATGACAATAACTATTACGACGATATTATACCGGTGAATTCTTATTTTATCATAGATGCTGAAATATCAAGGGAAACAGAATCATTCCTTGAAACTATTTCATTCGGAAAAGAAATTATTAATAGAGTCATGGTTTATAATAGATTGAAAATTTTCAGATTAAGTTTTAATAAAAAACACTGTTGCGGCATTACCCAGGGTGGTGATGACCATTTATTTCTTTACAGGATCGCAACTGAACTGGGAACCGATTCGGGCAAAGTTTGAATTATTTTTTAACAATTAATTCTTTTTCCTTTCCACTGTCTTTATAATCAGAAAGTTTTAATTTCGCAGCATTGACCATCTGCCCGAACTTTTCATCATTAAACGGGAATTTTTCAGAAAGGAATATTATCCTAATTTCCTCTCCATCATCCAGATCAAAATAAAGACCCTTTAGATAAGCTTTGAGATAGTTTTCCGGGTCACCACCGCATATAACATTTCTCTGATCGTCAGTTTTCATAATATCTATAGTTCAACTTAGAACTTATGATTTTTCGTTTTATAATATGTATTTATACACGTATAAAGGAGAAAAATTAATAATTATGGATAATTCAAATTATTTTAGTATGCCCATCTCTTGTCTTTGTCAATGCACAAAATTAAATATGACAAATATAATACATACTTTATTAATTTAATATTTATAACTATATATTTATACATATATTTATATATTATATATTATTACAACTTTTATGGAGTCAGAAACTCTTAACACAAATTCCATACCCTTAAGGCGTTTTATAACGCTGACAATGTCCGGTGTATTTGTTTATGGATTTGCAATTTCCGTAGCCGGTGGCTATATAGATTATGCAGGAGGCGCTGCAATTTACGTCGGCCTTCTCGGCCTGGTAGTGGTTCTTCTTATGTCTATTCCTATTATGGAATATACAAGATTGGCCCCGTTCGCAGGTGGATACTACGGACTTGCAGAGATGGGATTCGGCAAGGCAGTGGGAAAATTTACCGCGGTGCTCAATTATGCATATTATTCATTTTTACAGGTGGGTAATGGATTGATAACCGCAGAGATAATGCTTGTGGCTATATACATTGTATACGGTATATTGTTACCATTTGTGCTTGTACCTATAATAGCACTGATCACGGTTTTCGTTATGTATGTGGGTGCAAAATATCAGGTCAGAAATCTGGCAAAGATTATTGAAATAAGTGTATGGGCACAGGTAGCTGTTATGCTTGCGGCAGCTGTTTATGTTATACTAACAACCCATAACAATTCTATAGCTTATTTAAATCCATCATCTTCTCCCACTGGATTTGCCGGCATTGGACTGGGTGCTGCGGTATCTGGATTCCTAACGTTTGAGGCATATGGCAATGGTTTATTCTTTTCTGAGGAGGGAATTAAACCCAAAAAAGTACTCTGGCGTTCAATCATCATCGGAGTATTACTGGCTACAGTTATTGGTTCCGTGAGTATATATTCAGAACTTGCAGCTTATCCTAATATTACAGCGTTATCGGGATCACCACTACCCTTAATTACTTCGTATATCTCATTCATTGGAAAAATAGGAGTTCTATTCCTGGCCTTTATATATGTACCATTTTATTTCAGTAGTAATATAATAGGTGCTTCAGGGGCTCAGGCAAGGCTCCTTTATTCATTATCAAGGGACAACTTCATAAAAAGTAAATGGCTTGCTAAATTATCCCCGACCAAGACACCGGCCAATGCGGCCCTGGTCAATTTTATAATAGCTGCCGCAATGACGGTAATAGTTCTGGCTGTAATGATACCTGTTTATGGATATAATGAGACCTCGCTATTTTATGTAGCCTTTGCACCCTACACTGCTGCCACAATATTATGGTATTTCCACCATGGAATTCCCGATGTTTCCCTGTATTTCTATTACAGGAGATCCGGAATCAAGGTATCATTTATGAGAAAACTGTTTGCAAGTATACTCGCACCGGCATTCGGGCTGGGAATATTTGCCTATGCATTTTATGATGGTGTGATCAGCAACTTTGTCGAGCCATATTTCGCATTTGTTTTGATTGCTGTTATCATAGTAGTATTTTCTGCGGGATACGTTATATACAAAGGTTACAGGAACAGTTTGGGAAGCAGCATGATAGAAAGAATGATGAACGAGACAGAAAAATAATAATTTTAAATTTTCTTTTTTATATATTCTACCATACTATATATCTAGAATGTTGTATATAATTTCACTATGAATTTTAAATTTATTTATGGAGAAAATAACCTTTGTTTCCCTCTAAATTAACGTATCCATAGCGCTCAAACTGCATCACCTTATTTTTTCCTGCTGCAAGCGGTTCCAGCATGCCACTATCAACACTGCCATCAGGATGGAATACAGAAATTGCTGTGGAATTTTCAGGCGCCCACTGGATAATTTTAATCCTCTCTTTTGGTTCAATATCTGAATAGACTATTCTACCGTTCTCCTTTCTGGCAACGCATAAATCCTTCAATCTTATTGTTTCTCCCTCTGCGATTTCCATCATATCCATGGCAGGGAAGTATATACTTGCATCAGGCTCCAGTGTATATTCCCTGAATCCTCTTTCAGGATTCTGTGGGTGCAGCATGGAATGGCTTTTTAATTCCACCGGATTTTTTATATGCTGTACCACCGGTTCCGGGACAAAGGAATATCTTTCTGTATCGTTATCTATTATCTCACGATCCATTGAATTGAAAATCTCCCATGAAAATGTAGCGTTGTTTTTATTCATTCCTGAGCTTATCCAGTAATTCCGGAAGGTCTCCGGATTGTATCCCCTCTTTTTCAATGCTATCAGTGTGCCCAGGCGTATATCATCCCATCCAGAATATTTCCCCGACCTTATACCCTCTTTTATTATTGTTGTTTTGAGTATAGTATCCGGAATTGTTATAAACCCGTAATGGAAGTATTCAGGAATATCCCAATTATTGTATTTAAATACATATTTCTGCTTTTCAGTGTTTACAAGATGGTCTATGCCTCTTATAACGTGCGTGAGTCCCAGGTAGTGATCATCAACAGCAACGGAGAAATTCATTGTCGGATATGCAACGTATCTTGTACCTGTGCGGGGATGTTCGTGTGTATTTATCCTGAAGGCTATCCAGTCCCTTACAGAGGGGTTCGGGTGATCTATTTCAGTTTTCATTACAAGTGCAGCCTGTCCATCTGAATAATGTCCAGAAATCATCCTGTCAAATTTTTCAAGACTGTAAGATGGATCTGCATCCCTTTCCTTAACAGGAACTTTATTGAGTTTAAGATCATGGAATTCCTGCTGATTCTCCTCGATTGCATACATATATCCTTCTGAAATCATCCTTCTAGCTTCTGAATAATAAAATTCCATTCTGGAAGACTGTATAACGGTCTCTCCAACACTTACACCGAGCCATTTCAGATCTTCCGGTATAAGCTTATATGCATCTAGGTCTATATTTGCCGGATTTGTATCCTCAATTCTCAGTATAAGTTTTCCGCCATAGCGTTTTACATATTCATCATTGAGAATTGCCATCCGGGAATGGCCGATATGCAGTGGCCCCGATGGCGAGGGAGCCA
>JAKAAA010000052.1 GCA_021797295.1 Thermoplasmata archaeon | reverse complement strand
ATAGGTCATGACTGATTGCTGCGACCATGACATGAACAGCGCAGAAAATCCTATGAGCAGCAGATACCTGTCCTTGGCAGTTTCAAACATTTCGCTGAGATATTTAGCAATACGGAACTTATCCCTGTTCAATGATTTCCTGAAAGGAAGAATTATAAGCATGATGGCTGCCATGGCAATAACAACGACAAATATATCCGGAATGCCTATTTTAATGACTATAAGTGGCAAGGCAATTGCAGCAAGTGCAGCGCCCATTGGCACACCTGCCTGCTTGATTCCCATTCTGGTAAGATGTTCCGGATAGTATTCATTCATCACCTGGCTGTTGGTTGCCGGTGTCAGTATGCCGTAGCCGAATCCGATGAAATAAAAACCTGTCAATAATATGGCGTAATCCTTTGAACTGAAAAGGATGGTTGAACCCAGGGCCATTATGCCAAAGGATAGTTTCATTGCATTACGATAGCCTATTTTATCAACGAGAAATCCAGTAAATAATGAAACACTGGAAGACCCAATAAACAGGATGCTTGTGATAAGTCCCACCTGTGTTGCCGTCAGGAGATAATAGTTTTTGATGAAAGGTGCTAGGGGTGCATATGCGGAATCTATGAAATTGCCGAGGGCTATTATAAACATGCTCTGAAACACTACAGGCAGGTGATTGCCCACGGTTTTTTTCATATTCTCACCCATTGCAAGCTTATGCGCTTTAAATATTAAATATCTATTTTCTTCCGGTATTTACGGCAGGAATAGCTAAAATGATATTCTATTTATTGCATAAAATATCCAGCGCAAACATATAATAAATAAAAGCCAGATAGGGTGATCTGTACGGATTGAAGTACTGATGAACACTGAAATCTTCGGGGTTTCCCATGGACATATAATATATCAAGTCGGATGTCTGCATATACCTCCATATTTTCCTATTATCAAAATTATTGCAGGATTTCAGCCTATCGAAAGCTTCCTGTTGCATAGAATTTCCCAGCCATGCAGATAAATCCCTACCGGCATCTGCCCATGAAGTGGTTTTATCTATGCTCACTGTTCCCATGGACCTGTGATGCGCAGATATTTCTCTGATATTCATGGTTTTCAATCCGTATTCTTCTATGTAACCTGGAAGATATTTGATGAACTCAAATATTCCACTTTCCTTTTTCTGATGCTCGCCGAAGGTCTCATAATCCATGAACAGGTTCATTATATCCCCGGGGCTTTCCTTTGCCCATTTTATAAACTTCTCAGCTGTTAATGGGTATCCAGACCACTGATCATTGGAAAACCTGAAAGATATATTATCACTCATTGCATAGTTTCTCAAATATAAGTTTATACCTGATGGAGCGAGATATCTATAATCCGGATTATAATTTTTGATAATATTATCCGTCCCCTCTGCAATGATATTTTTGAATCCCAGATCCCTCGCAATCTCGGCTATTCTGTTGTTATATATGAGCTCTGTATTCCTGAATGATTCAGGAACATAGTTAAAGGTATCCCTGATAAGCTTTCTCTGATCATTTACCTGCTCTATGAATTCATCCTCGTTCCATACAGATGCAAGTGAGTGAAAATAGGTTTCACCCATCAGTTCGCATAACCCTGACCTGACATAGTCATCAATAACATCAATGGTTTTCGGGTTATATTTCAATGCCTGCTCTATGAATGTGCCTGATAGGGAAAAGGTTGAATGTATACCACTTTCCATGAATGTTTTTGTGGCCGGTATGTATGCGTCTTCAGATATCCTCCTGAATATTTCCATATTCTTTTCCTCCCAGAAAATATCCTCCGGGCTTATTTTATCCTGCATTCTCAGGGGACGGATCCTGAATGGCTGGTGCAATTCAAAATAAAAAATTATATCCTCCATACTGATCTGTACACCTCCAGTGTTTTCATGGCTGATTTTTCCCATGTAAATGACATACCCTCATATTTTCCATAAATTGATAGAGTATCCATCAGGCTTTTATGATTCAGTATGGAAACCACGTATGATGACATCACATCTGTGTCCCAGAAATCTGCTTTCAATGCATTGTTCAATGCTTCACCAACTCCCGTTGTTCTGCTCATCACAACCGGTGTTCCCGATACCATTGATTCCAGAACAGTAATTCCGAATGGCTCCGAAACCGAAGGTATCACGAATACGGAGGACTTTTTATAATATTCAATTGCCTTCTGGAAATCCACGAATCCTGGAAAGTAAAATTTATCCTGGATATTGTAGTTATAAGCATATGCTTTCATCTCATCCAGCAGGTCACCGGTTCCTGCCATGACAAAACTTATATTGTTTTCATATTCAAGGGCCTTTCTGGCCATTTCCATGAAAAATTTCGGGCCCTTCTGGCTCGTTATCCGGCCGAAGTACAGAACCTGCCTCTCTTTGCTGAATGGGATTCCAGATGTATAGGGGAATGCCTTTACTCCGTTGTATACAGTGGTTATCTTATCAGGATTTATATGGTAATTCTTCGATACAACGTCCTTTGTGAGATTTGATACAGTAATCACGGCATCGGCTTCACTGGCCCCTTCCGCCTCAACCTTCATGATTGGTTCCTGCGGATTGAAATATGCAGACCTGTCATACTCTGTGCTGTGGAATGTTACCACCAGCGGAATCTTATATCGTTTTTTGATTTCAATTCCTGCCCTGAATGTTATCCAGTCATGGCAGTGTACCAGTGAAACGCCTTCCGGCCTGAAATTTTCAACAACCTTTTCATTATAATCATTGACCGCATCAATAAAGTTTGTTACATGGGAATATACATTTCCGGCTATTCCAGATTTAATTTTTACGGTTCTCACATTGAACGGGTATGGTGGAAAGGAATATCCCATATCAGGTAGGTATATGTCAACCGGAATGATCTTACCAACTATGGAAAACAAATTGTATGTATGTATTCCAAGCCCCCCAGAAAATGCCGGGGGGAGCTCCCATCCTATAACTGCAACTTTCAACTCATAACATCTCCTGAATTTTTATTTCGTTTCCGGGGCCTCAAATTTTCGTAGTAAGCCCTTATCAATTCACCGTAACTCCAGGCCTGCATCATGCATCCTTTCGGTGCTTCAGGATTCAACCCATCGAATATTTCCGGTACATACTGCATTGTGAATAGCGGGGAAAAATACCTGAACAGATTATCTGGATTTTCGCCATTGCCTACCATGGCACTTATATATGGGCCTGCCAGCCAGGGCCATATAGTTCCATTATGGTAAGCACTGTCCCTGTTATACTGGTCTCCGGAATAAACTCCTTTAAACCCCGGATCTTGTGGAGATAGGGTTCTAATTCCGTAAGGGGTCGCTAGTTCCTGTTTTGCCCGATTTAAAAAATCAGGATTATCCAGTAGTTTATACGGAAGTGAATAGGCCAACAAAAAATTCGGTCTAAAGGAAGTGTCAACTGGATCCAGGGTGTCGGCAATCATTCCACCGGCGGTATATTTTTCCACAAATTTTTTTCTGAAGGATGCCAGAATTTCAGCAACCGATTCCTCCATCTTATTCCCGGAAATTCCGGAAAAATATGAATAGAATTTCAGTGCGTTATACCACAGTGCATTTATCTCAACCGGTTTTCCCAGTCTAGGAGTAAATGATGTATTACCGGCCTTGCCATCCATCCAGGTCATCAGTGGTGATTTGATATGTACAAACTTTCCATCCACGTAAAAATCATCATTTCCGTCTATATATGCACTGATAATGCTTTTTATTTTATCATACATGCTTGAAATAAAGTTCTTATCACCGGAATAATTGTAATATTTCTGGAGGGCATATATGAACCAGAGTGATGCATCGGCGGAACGCTGGAAACCATTTATGTAAGCATTATTGGGTATAAGGCCCTTTACCATTTTTCCTGCATAGTTATTGAGTACAGCTCTGGCAAGTTCATAATTTTTCGGTATGAGCAGCAAACCCGGCATTGAAATAAAGGTATCACGGGCCCATGGTCCAAACCAGTGGAAACCTGCTATTATATCATTTTGCAATTTAAAGTTGGCAGAATTGAACATCAGGGCTTTAATTGCAGGATTCTTTTCTGTGCTATACCCTCTTTTTAACATTTTATTTTGAATTTCTTCATAATCCGGCATTTGGTTTGCTTCTGCTGTAATTTTTATATCCAGTTGTTTTTTTATGGGGACAGTTTCAATTCTACCCGGATTATAAAGGTCTTCCATACTGTTGGTGCCCCGTTCCTCTTCCACAGGGTACCTGAAATTATAATACCAGTGCTTATCTGCTATAAATGAGCCAATTTTTGAGATATGGAGTGTGAAATTCCCGCCGGTAAAATCGTATGATGTACCGGATTCATTAACAGTAAAATCCCGCTGGCCTTCCCTTATTACGCTGTGAAAATTACGGAAAGCCAGAAGCGGGTAAAATGCAATGGATTCCGGAATTTTCTCCAAAAATTCATATCGTATTACTATAGTATCTGAATCTGAATCCATCACAAGCGATTTTTTAACCGGAACTCCGTTTATATTATAATTGAATATGGGGAAAGGGCATGTTGAATATTCACTTATATATTTATATCCTGATGGGTAAATCGTGTCAGGGTAATAGTTAGTATCAAGACTGTAGGTTTTTCCGGAAAACGTGATTTCCTCAAACAGCTTGGAAAGAATTACATATCTTTCATATCTATCCGGATTGGATACTACAAGTAACCCGTGGTAAGTTCTCGTATTGGCAAATGATACTGTAGAAGAAGAATAAGAACCACGGGAATTGGCAATCAACCATTCCTGATTATAATCCATACTGGCATAACATTATTTTATTAATAAACATTGCCAGAAATCCTACTGGGAAAAAAGAATTTAAATTTAGAGGCATATTATATCACTACGGAAAGGTTTTAAACTGAATATAATTATATGGAACCATGGTAAGATACCTCCCGCTGGGAAATGGTAGAATGTTATTGACATTTGATGAAGATTACAGGATAACTGATTTTTATTATTCAAAATACGCATCTGAGAATCATTCAGGTGGCCACCCGTTTATGTTCGGTGTTTCAGTAGACAATAATTTTGTGTGGATGGATAGGAATTATTTGAAATTCATGGATTATTATGATCATACCATGGTAGGCACCGTATTTTACCCCATGTCGTCCCTGGATTTCGAAAACCATGATATTGTAGATATTTACAAAAATATATACCTCAGGCACATAAGTATTTCAAACACCGGGAATACAAGAAAAAATATTAAATTATTTTTCCATCAAAATTTCTATATTTACGGGAATGATATCGGCGATACGGCTGCACTGTATCCTGAGCTCAATGGCATTGTGCATTACAAAGAAAACAGGTATTTCCTGGCTTCCACTCTGGACCAGGATAATAAATCCATGGATCAGTATGCAACAGGCATAAAGGATACAGGTGAGCTGAAGGGTACATGGAAGGATGCGGAAGATAATGAACTTTCCATGAATCCTGTTTCTATTGGATCTGTGGACTCTGTTTTGCGGCATTCAGTGGACATTGATCCAGGTAAAAAGTTCTCTGTTTATTATTATATCATTGCGGGCGAGAGTTATAAAGAGATATTACAGATAAAAAGCAATATAGATCTGGAATACCTCAAAAAGCTTGAACGGAGAACGACCAACTACTGGGAGCTATGGTCTTCCAAGGTTACGCCTAATCTTGACCCGGATACAAATGCGCTTTTCAGGCGTTCCCTTTTTATTATCAAAAGCCATTCAAATGTGCTTGGGTCAATAGCGGCATCATCGGATAGTGATATTCTGAAAATGAGCCATGATGGTTATTATTACATGTGGCCCCGGGATGCTGCCATTGCAGCGTATTCACTGAGCATAGCAGGGCATTCCCAGACTGCAAGGCAGTTCTTTACACTGTCCACATCACTTATTTCAAACCAGGGATACATGCAACATAAATACAACATGGACGGGCATCTGGCAAGCAGCTGGCTTCCACATATAATGAAGGGCAAGGAGATATATCCCATTCAGGAGGATGAAACTGCGCTTCTTGTATGGGTACTCTGGGAATACTTCAGAAAGTACAATGATATAGGTTTCACTGCACCCTTTTATGAGGATCTGGTGATAAAAGCTGCTGAATTCATGGCAGGGTTTGTAGACGAGGATGGATTGCCCAGGGAATCGTTTGATCTCTGGGAGGAAAGGTATGGAATACATGCCTATACGGTATCAACCACATACGCTGCGTTAAAGGCAGCATCTCACTTTGCTGATGCTTTCGGAGACCAGGACCTTTCAAAAAAATATTCTGACGCTGCTACGAAGATGTACAATGCCTTTGAGCAAAAATTTTACTCGGATGAATATGGAAGATATGCAAGGGCAATAATCGATGGAAAACCAGATTTTACTGTGGATAGTGCCCTTTCTTCCATTGTAATTTTTGGCATGAAGGAGCCAAAGGATTCCAGGGTGGTCAGCACCATGGAAGCTATCATGGAAAAGCTCTGGGTCAATGGTGTCGGCGGTATAGCCAGATATGAAAAGGATAACTACATGAGGATAAAGGAAGATAGCAATGTGCCCGGAAACCCATGGATAATCACAACACTCTGGATGGCAAGATATTTCATGAAGGCGGGAGACCTGGAAAGAGGATGGTCACTGATAGAGTGGGTGAAATCGCACAGGCAGAAATCCGGGATATTCTCGGAGCAGATCAATCCCTATACCGGGCAGCCACACTCGGTATCACCACTGGTATGGAGTCATGCCGAACTAGTGATAACCCTTCTTGAATATGCGGCTTATTCCAGGAATGAGAAAACCTGAATTTATTTGTATTTAACCAGAAATATTTATTATGTTATATACGTAGGTATATTATCGAGGGTAATAATTGTATAATATCCAGTGATTCCCCATGTAGCAATGAAAACGTTTTAACCGTTAAATATTTAATTGTGATTAAGTGACATGGTTCTAAACATAATTCCTGATGAACTCTCAGAGATGATTGCGAAAGATGAATGTATAATCATTGATGTCAGGGAGCAGTTTGAATATGAAACCGGACATATTGAGGGGTCCGTCCTGGTACCCATGTATGATGTTTTTAATGATATTTCCCTGGTAAAAAAGTATGATGGAAAAAAGATAGTCCTGGTTTGCAGTTCAGGACATAGGAGTTATTATACCGGCAAATTCCTTGAAGAAAATGGAATAGAAAATATATATAACCTTTATAATGGACTATATGGATGGGAAATAGAAGAAAAGCCCCTTATCTAAATAGCATTACCATCTTTCAGCAGAGCTGATGGGACTACATCAGCTTTTTACTGGACGGCAATACTATGCCTTTTATTGCTGGGCTATGATAATATCATAACTTCATAAATTATAAATTTTTGCCTATTTTCCTATTATTATGGCGTTTATGTTTACTTTTCAAGTTATTAATAATTTTCGAGTTAACTAGAATTAATGGCTATATTATCACAATTTTCAGATATGAGTATATATATCTCTTCCTTTCTTGTTACTGTAAGATATTATAATGAACAACGTGGTA
>JAKAAA010000051.1 GCA_021797295.1 Thermoplasmata archaeon | reverse complement strand
TCAATTATGAAAATCAATGTTGAAAAAAGGATTTTTATTATCGATAACTATTCCACTGATGGGACGTATGAAATCCTATCTAGAAATGCAGATAATTACAATTTAATGGTCAAACAGGAAAAATGCACCAGAGGCAGGGGGAGGCATCTTGCTATTGACATGGCCGAAAAATATGCGAATAAAAATGATTTATTTGTATTTATTGACTTAGATACAATTTATAATTCTAAATTTGCACGCCTGATAGAATTGGGATATAAAAATATAGATAAGAATACTGTTTTTCTGGATAACCATTTATGCTACTACGAAGCAAATCATAAGGTACAGTGGAGGGACTTGACGGCAGCAGAGGATGTTGAAAGGGAGGCAAGATTCATATCATCAGGTTATAAATTGACATACCCTGATCATAAAATCATATATGAAGAGAATGAGAAGGTTTCCTTTGACCGTGAAAAGAGATATGCACACGGAATTGAGTACTATAAGAGAAAAATGCGATCTTATCAGGACTATTTACGAGGAGTAGGATGCAATAATATGAGGAATATGATGTTTTTCATGCGAAATGCCAGAGTCAGGAAAAGATTTTATTTGATTTATATCTTAATATTTCTCTATGATAAAATGTTCAAAGAGATTTATAATTACTATGACAATTCCGAAAAAACAAATATTGAACTGATTAGGGAGAAATCAGTATTTATTCATGTCAATGGTATACAGTAAATAAAAGTAAATCACCAACCGTTAAATATAGAAATTTTATTAAGAGCTAATAATGGAGAAACGGTGGATTGACAGATTAAATCATTACATAAAGGTAGATAAATACACAGCAATCGCATTTTTAATATCTGTAATTTTCGCTGTAATCTTTTCTATTTTCTCGGTAATACAATACTATTCAGTGGGTACCTCAGCATATGATCTCGGCATTAATGCTCAGGAGCTGTGGGCATTTATACATACAGGGAGTTTTTATACGCCCCTCCTCAATGAAAATTTACTTGTGCAGCATTTTATTATTTTTAAGTTCATTCAGGTTCCACTGTATTATTTATTTCCCTCCCCGATAACGTTGATGATTTTTGAGGACATATTCATAGGACTTGCCGGTTATATTGTTTATCTTATATCTAATACAATACTGAAAAGCCGTGTTAATTCCAGCAAAATACTATTCATGATATCCCTGATCTTTTTAGTTTCTTATGAGATGTCCCCATACGTTCAGAGTCTTGTGTCATTTCCATTTCATAATATGGCATTCCTCCCGTTTTTCTTCCTACTGGCTTTTTATTCATTCTTGACGGAGAGAAGAGCATTGCAGATAATCTCCATCCTGTTTGTTATATCATTGCATGCAAATTTTGTCTATATAATTGCTGTACTTCTCGTTTATGAATTTTTTTATCTCCATACAGAGAATGGAAAGAAAATAAAAACATGGTTATCCAGTGGCTCCAGAACTGCTGGCGTCAGGGATTTTGCAATTATGGTGGTCATCATTGCATTGCTATATGGATACCTTATAATTGCTGGAATAATCAAGCTCCATATTGCAGGGGTATCATCATATTCGCTTATACCCTCTACAGGAGAATCCGGAACTCCCGTGAGTTCCCCACTGGCCCTTATATCTCTGGTCTTTACAAAACCTGGGGAATTTTGGGGCATAATTGGAACAAACAGTGGCATGAAAATATTTTATCTTAACTTTATGTTCAAGAGCCTTGGATACATACCCCTATTTTCGCCCTTATCCTTGATCATGGATATTCCTTATGTCATGTATGCCATGCCATCCTCCTATGGTGCCTACTATCAGATAGGATACCAGTATTCTGCAATGATTGTAGGAGCACTTTATATATCTGCCATAGTAGGTTTCTATAATATCACCAGACTATATGACTATTCAAAAAAACATTTTGATGAAAAAATAAAGGGGAGAGTAAGAATAAATTTTGCTGGAAAATCTGGAGAAAAAAATATCATACAGGTATGTGTGATAATTCTCATAACTGTGGTAATTGTAATGATGCCTTTCGGGTTGCTATCACCTCCCCAGGTACAGCAATCCCCACATGGCAGTGTTATAAATGATATTTTTAAAGAACACATCTCTGGTACCCCTGCATACCTCACAAGGCTATCTGGAAGCATTCCACAGAGTTCATATATACTAACTGAAAATACTCTGATGCCCTACTTCAGCAATCATTTACATATTTATGCTAGTCCATATTCACAAGGGTATTCCAAGAATTTATCAGAATTTCAGTATATCGTAATAGAAAATAATTCATTATGGGCCAGGATCGGAGGAAACCAGTCATTACAGTATATAGTTAACAGTACATTGAAAAATGGAACGTTCAATATTATTGATAGGTATAGTCCAGGAAATATAGTTGTACTGGAGAATGTTAAAATGGAACAGCAACAAGTTAGCAAACCAGAATCCAATATGAGTATTTTTATATCTCTCACTAAAGTAAAAAGGTTTAGTTAAATTGGTGAGTGGCTTATAAAATAGGAATGAATGGTATATATATTATAGTTATATTTTCCATCTTGCCTTGTTATATTCTGTATAATATATCAGAATTTCCCGTGAGTACATTGCAACGGTTTTCGGATAATTATTAACAATCTTAGATTCTCCGGATGGCCTGCTCCTCATTTCTATTGGTATTTCCCTTACATCCTTCTTTTTATTATTGAATATCAGAAGATATAAGAGGGGTTTATACATTGATCTGTATGGTTTCAGTGATGCAAGCATGTCCCTACGGCACATAAAATAACCTGACAGCGGATCCTTGATACTCAATGTAAATGGAAACATTGCATGGGCTATAGCTGTTGCAACCCTGCTTATTATTTCTCTCTTATATTCCCAATTGTTCTTTGAACCCACAATATATCTTGAGCCTATAACTACGGAATAACCTTCATTAAATTTCTCCACAAAGTCCTTTATGTATTCCACAGGATGCTGAAGATCACAGTCCATTACCAAAATATACGGGTTTTTAGCTATCCTGGCTCCGGCTATCTGTGCATCCAGTGTGCCCATCTTCTTATTGCGCTTTAACAGATTAATGCTAATTTTCTTATTAACTTCCCTGTATTCCTCTATGATTTCTACTGTGCCATCCTTGCTGCCATCATCGACTATTACAATTTCATCTATGCTGTCAATGGAGTTCAGTTCTACTGTTCTGTATATCTGATCAAGCCAGAGCCTAATATTTCCAGCTTCATTGAGGGATGCAGTCACTATGCTGATCTTTTCCCTTGAAGATGGGGTATCAAAAAGCTTTAATATAGCTTGATTTGCATCCATGCTAAAGTGATTGAAGCTCTTTCTTCTTATATCCTCCTTCAGGAAAGCATAAGAAACAGGATTCTTCTCCTTCATGTCCCTATATTTTTCAATAAAATTATTCATAACCTCTGGATTTGCTTTTCCTACCATTTTGATATTCTGTGAAATGCCCCAGGGAAGTTCTGGTACAGAGTAAATATTTGTAGTAAGCAGAGGAAGCCCAGATAATGGTGCCTCTAAATATGACGCATTCAATGGTTCATATTTTGAAAGATTTATCATAACATCCGAGGAAGCCAGAAGGCTATATTTCAAATCCTCATCCGGGTTTTCGAAAAGTTTCACATTGTGGACTTTTGATAATTTTTTTAAATATTTCCCTGTTTTTTTCCCATAAGAAATAAATATGAATGTCAGGTCATCAAATGCCTTTACGGTCCTTGTTATGATCCTATTCCATCTAAATGATGGCGCACCGTAATTATAAATCACACTGTACTTCTTCCCCGTATCTGTATAGAATCTACTGTAATCCAGGCTGTACATGGGCATATCAATCAAGATCCTATTTGGCACACCGAGATTTCTGTAAAACTGCCTCTGAAAATTATTCTGTACCTGGATTTTAAGATCTATCCTATTCAGATAATGAAAAATAAAACTGTTCAGTAAATTAATAACAGGTTTTTCCATGAATTTCCTGTTTAAATATTCAAAGTACGTTCCCTGGTTTCCCAGTATTATTATCGGGTGTTTGTGATTTTTGTAAAAATACTTTGACATTCTTTCAAAAAGTATGTTAGGGCTTGTAAAGTAATATAGATCATAATCCATTAGTTCCTTATAAAAAAGGTCAAATGAAAATAAACCTATAAGACCTACTGATATTCCTTTAGTTAGATGAATAAATGTCCTTCTTGCGAATATATCCATTCTGAATATACTTTCATTGACTCTGAATTTTCCATTAGAAATATAATCATCATAATAATCTGGAGGGGTAAATATGGTTACTTCATATCCCTGAGTGCTCAATGACTCTGCCATCTGAATTACATTCCTTTCCGCAATCCCATTTAAACCAAGGTTAGATGAACCTATTATTGCAGCCCTCATACTATTTCTTCTCAATTAAAAGTATCTATATATATATTCGCACCTTCATGTTTATTATTTATACGGAAATGAATAATCAAATTTTTATCAAACTTTTAAATATACTTACGTGATTTCATATATTACAGTTGATTCAACCATAACCGGAGTGGGAAAATATGCATATGATATATATAATCTCATGAAGCCTGAAAGCAGCATATTACAGATAATATTTAATAAAAAATATATGGATGAGAGATACAAAAACCCTGTGATGGGGACAGGATACCCTGCCTTAAATTATTTTCTTTCGGGAATTGTATACCGTAGAATCATAAACGAGGTAAACTCTATTCAGGGAATAGTCCATATTACATCCCAGACAATGAAACCGGTATTCAATGCGAGGCACATGGTTGTTACCGTGCATGATGTTATGGCATCACAGAAGGATATTAAACCAAATTCTGTAATGGAAGCAATAAAAAAAAGATATATGAATCAATATCTCAAAGTGTATATGGAATATGAAAATATTATTACAGTTTCAAATGTGGTGAAGTCACAGATTATGGAAACATTCAATATAGATGGGAGGAAAATTAAAGTTATTAACCCTCATGTTCCAGATTATTTTTACCATTTAGAAAATAAAGAGGAAGTAAGAAAAAAACTGGGGCTCCCGCTGGATAAAATACTTATTCTCTCGGTTTCTTCTGCGCAGCCAAGAAAGAACCTCGGGATGGTTAAAAAGGTCATTGAAAAACTAGGGAATAATTATTTGCTTGTACGGGTAGGCCCACCAGTGGGTAATTCCATAACTTTCAATAACGTTGACGAAACCACTATAAATGAAATATACAATGCCTGTGACATGCTATATTTTCCTACACTTTTGGAGGGTTTCGGATATCCTGTCGTCGAAGCCTTCAAAACAGGTTTGCCTGTTGTTTCTTCAAGTATAGACATTATAAGGGAGGTATCCTCAGATGCCGCTGTTCTGGTGGACCCCACAGATATTCAGGAGAATATAAAGGCTGTAAAAAATGCGTTGGAAAATAAAGCATCATTAATTGAAAATGGGTATGATATCTCAAGAAAATACAGTGCAGCTACTATCAGGCAGGAGTTGGTAAATTATTATAATGGCATAGTACAAGGTTCAGCGGATAATAAAACATATTAATATCCCTGCCATGTACGGCCATGGATAGAAAGACCGAGCGGGACCTTGCAATAGTTACTATTTTTACAGCACTATTTTCTATTGCTTCCTCTGTTCTTTCTTATAGGAAATACATCAGCTTTAATGATGGTGTCTATGATTTGGGGGTTTCTTCTGATCTTATCAAGAATGCCCTGACAAGTCCTATTGCTTATAACAAATTGATATACTTTTTAATGTTCCCGATCTATCACTTTTTCCCATCACAGATAGGCCTGATGGTCTTTCAGGACTCTTTTATATGTGCAGGAAGCATACCATTATACTTCATATCCAGGAAAATAATTGAAAACAGAAAATATTCAATAATTATATCCCTGTTATGGCTTCTTTATTTTCCATTGTCAGGGGTACAGTGGTTTGATTTCCATTTCATGGCACTGTTCCCAACATTATTCCTGATTGGTTTTGCCTTACTTTTATATGGCAAATATAAAAGTTCTCTTATCTTCATGTATCTAGCGGGAATAACAGATTTGCTTGCCCCGGTTATACTGATTTTTCTCATTATTGTACTCATAGTTAAGCGGATAAAGGTTCCGAAATGCTATTTATACGCCGTAATAATTCCAATAATCTCTGTGCTTGCCATTGTTATTATAAAAGACCCATCATACATAACAGGGTTCATTAATTTCCATTCACTTTACACTGACCCGGGAGTTTTGTATTCATCTCTGGATAGGAAGGTTTTATATTTCGTGCTTGCCGGAATCCCACTTGGATTAATATCCTTTATTGTGCCGGAGGCAATACTAATAATTCCATATATAGGCCTTGTATTTGCACACAACTATACCCCCTATTTCCAGCCAGTATTATACCAGTACCCTGCCTTAATAGCCTCCGGAATGTTTATCGCGTTTATTTATGGACTCAAGAGAATTACATCGGGCAAAATAAAGCTTCAGATAAAGCATATCATGCCTGTTGTTATTGCAATTACAGTAATAACGTGGCTTCTATTCACCCCCTACGGAAATTTATTAACAGACAATAATTCTGGAATTCCTTATGCGAATAATATTTCAATGGGGAATTATGATGCCTATTCTTCTATAACATATAATGTAGAGGATAGGGAATTAAATTCCATGATAATGAAAATTCCTAAAGGCTCATCTGTAGCTATACAGAATAATATGCCCCAGCTGGTGCAATCCTATAATTACATACTACCGTGGAGTGGCTATAATGGCTCTCCAGAGTATGTAATAACAGACCCATACTCTGTCTGGTTTTATAATGTAGAATTAGACCCCGGTGCATATACAGATACACTGGGGCTCGTCAATGAAAAGTTAAGTTCAGGGAATTATGGCATATTATATGAGGAAAGTGGGATGATCCTACTGGAAAAAGGCTATACAGGGAAACCTGATAAATTCATACCTTACACATACACTGCAGAAAATAACTCAATTATTGATTTCATGCCACCGGGCAATTACTCCGTGAATTCAAATGTGAACATTACGCTTATAAGCAGCAATGGAACGTATAACATAATTTCAGATAATGGATATGGTCATTTGTCCATTACAAAATACATAACCAGTGTGAGCGTAGAATTAAATTCAGGCAGTAATATTATATTTACCCAGAAGACCTGCATACTGTAGCATTCACAGTGTGAAGTATTATATGACAATTTAAACATATGGAATATAGAGGAGATAATAGCATAGGTAATCAAAAAGGAGCTTGAAAAGAAATAAAAATAGAGCATGACCGGTATTTGTATGAGAATACGGGAATGAATAACAACCATTATAGGGGAATTTAAAGAGAAAGTATGGTTAACTGAATGAAATGCAAGTACCTAGAAACAGGAGGATTTGAGGGAAAGTTGTATACATGTATCAGTAATCTTCAATGCTTTTCGATTAAGTAATCAACCGGAATTGTACCATTACTTGAAAACTCTGAAAAGCCTGTCACCCTTCTTTTCGCTATGTTGAAATGCCAGATTTTTCATAATATATTTGATAAAACCGAATTTATCCGGCACAACAGAGATGGCATAATTCATTTCATCCATGCTTATCAATTTGAATATTTTTATTTCAAGAAGGTATACAAGAAAGCCGGCGAATATAAGTATGAATATATTCAACATGCTGTATGGAATGTAGCCTTGAATAATAAAAACAGTAAGAAACATAATTATTGCTGCTGCCCATATCTTTATTATCCTGATAATATCATAATTGGTAATGCCGAATTTT
>JAKAAA010000050.1 GCA_021797295.1 Thermoplasmata archaeon | reverse complement strand
TAATGTGGTATTTTGCACATTATTTTTATATTATTTAATTATATTAAAGTATGAAAGCGGTTATAGTCACGGTTGGAAATGAAATACTGAAAGGCAGGACAGTAAATACAAATTTTTCATACATCGGTGAATTGCTCACTTATTCTGGATACGATGTTGTTAAGGGGATAATCGTCAGGGATAACCTCGATGAAATATCGGGAGCATTCAGGGAGGCCTTCTCCACTGGGGACCTTATTGTCTCATCAGGCGGATTGGGGCCAACCTATGACGACATGACACTTGATGGGTTCTCCAGGTGCTTCGGGTTGAAGCTTATAAAAAATCAGGTTGCTATGGATATGATACTCAAGAAGACGGGATATATTACACCGGCAAGGGAGAAAATGTCCATGCTGCCCGAAGGATCAGAACCACTGGAAAACAAAGCTGGAACGGCCCCCGGTGTATACATGGAAATATCAGGGAAGATTTTTATAATCGTTCCCGGGGTACCCGGGGAGGTTAAGTCCGTCATGGAGGAGGTAAAGAACCGCATAAAAGTACCCGGGTTCCAGTATACTGACAGATCTGAGGACCTGCATGGAGTAAAGGAAAGCCTAATAGCACCCCTAATAGCCGATCTTATGAAAAAATACAGGAATAATGCCTATATAAAAACACACCCGAAGAAGGACGAAAATGGGGAACCGTGGGTGGAGGTGGAGGTATCCGCATGGGGGAACAGCAGGGATGAGATAGAAAAACTTGCCGATTCCATACTGGAACAGATAAAGGAAAATGCAATGCAGAATAATTATAAGTAAATAAATGATTTACCCGCATGAACAAGGATATGGCAAGAAAGCTCATAGCTCTGGTGGCAATGAAAAAAGCCAGCGGTTATACTAAATCAGATTTTATCAATATACTTTCTTTCAAGCGTGCACTGCTTCCACCGGATGTTGTGGAGCGTTTTATAGAATCATCGCTTAATGAAAAACTCATAGTGGAAAAAGATGGCAAATATGTTCCAAATTTCAGTACAGAAGGTGTTATAGTCCCGCTGGACTTCTCCATCAATGTTGATGAACTATTTTCAGAGGCGGCGGAAAAACCATTAGTAGACAGAATGCTTGAAGCGGCATCTGCATCAGGGAAGATGACAAAGAAGGAGGCAATAATAAAAGCAAAAGAGTTGTTATCCGGAATGCAATTCATAGATTTCGAAACTGCAATTATCACTGTTCTTTCAGATGAGGGAATAAATACGGATTCGTTTGTTGCCGAAAAGGAGAATAACTCCGGCTATTCTCAATAAATCAGATGCAGGGCTTCATTTACTGGAACGGAAACTTTTAAACCGGTATCTGAAAACTGGGACCTTCCACACTCTATACCATTAGCTAACAGCATTTCCATGCTGGGTTCTACGCCCCGGGAGTCGTGATGTATAATTCTCGCAAAATCTGCAATATCTGCGAAGTATAGAGAAAGGTCATTGTTTTTTACCTCCCCCAGTATTTTTAAAAATAATCTATCGGGATTTTCTATTATGTTAAGGTTCTTAACCACATCTGAATTGAGGTTACCCAGCCACATTGGTCCTTCGTGTGATTCCATATATTCCTTAGCCAGTCCTGTGTGCCTGTTGAACGTGCCTATTTTCTCAAGTTGTTTGTCTGCCATGGAAGATGATGAAATTATCTGGAATATGACTCTATAATAATGGGAATGCCATAAGGATATCATGGGTATTGCTGCCTTATCTATTGCGGCTGCACGCTTGACAATTTCCCCTATCAACAGGCGTATACCAGATTCGTGCCTGTAAACATCGTTTATTATTGATGCCCCGTAGCGCCTGAATGTTTTTCTTGCCATAGAACCGGTGAGGGCAGTAAGGTCTGTGGGTGTAATTCCTATGTAGCCCTTATTCCGTATGTTCATCATGGCATCATCAATATACGGTAGTACTGATCCGTACGGATCTATATCAATATAGTCAAAAAGGAAATCATTGAGCACTGCCTGAAACGTTTTGTTATATACTTCAACATCGGAACCATTGAGCTCCCTGTTGGTTTTTATATATTCAAACGATTTTTTATTGATTTCAGAGATTACAGTTTTTATGCCGGCTTCCCGGTTTATTCTGAGCCCCCTGATGCCTGTACCCCCGAAGGCATCCAGTGCTACTCTTGGCTTCACCGTCCTGAGAAAGGAAATGGTAATATCCCTGTTCAGTTTCTGATCCAGATTATAAAAGCCGGGAGTTCTACTGCCGGGACCCTTTATAAAGAAATTATCAGGGGCCACTATACTTATTGAACCCTCGGATAATGTCTTAAATTGATTCTTCCTCTCCATTCAATACCTTTAAAATTTTAAACGGGAGTATATTCTTGTTTATAGGGGTAATATCAAAAACCCTTACACTCTCGTATCCACGGAATTCCTGTAATACAGGGTTTCTTGATTTTTTATGCAGTGTTACTATTATTGATTTGTCCGATTTCATTGTTTCCTCTATTTCAGCCTTTACCTGTTTCGTGGTGTTTTCCACCTTTCCCAGCTCATCTATTATAATGACATCTGCCTCTTCCCTTGATTTTTGCAGGCTTGGAACAAGCAGTTCTTCCAGTGCCTTTGTATCAACTCCGAGCTTGTCCACCTTTACCCTCGAGACCAGATCACTTCTTGCAAATTCCACCTTTCTTTTGGTAAGTATATCCGTAATATAATAGGCAAGTACTCTCCCGTGCTCAATTTTTTCTGATACAAGTGTACCTTCTATCAATTTTCCATTGTTTTTAAGCATCTCCATAATTTTGTTCAGCGCTTCTGTTTTTATTGAACCGATCGGCCCGGTTATCCCTACTTTTATTGCCATTATTATTCCTCCAAATACATCAAAGGGTAATTCAGGTCGTGCACATAATGCATCCTGGCCTTTACCACCTGACCATTATATTCCACAGTTAACCTTACATCCATCATTTCTCCTGAAAGGGATATATACTGAAAGGATGTGCTCTGGGTTCCTATGTTGATTTCTACAGATACATGCTTCACAAAGGGCTGTACTGATACACTTTTCTCTATTGCCTTTGAAATATCATATATGTTGCTTTTATTTACAGGCACACCTGTATACTGATGAAATATTCCACCCAGCTTTATGCCCGCTTCGAATATTGCCCTTTCCCTATCTGTACATTGAAAATATTTGCGGGCCGGGTCTAACATTATATAGTGTATTACATATAATTTATTAAATATTGTTCTTTTTTCTATTATAGTTTTTTAAATCTTTTGTCTGTAACATTGAAAAAATGTTTAGATGAGTTTATATGTAAGTTTACCATAGCATTATCTGTAATCAGTAAATTAAGGTGAATAATGGTGAATGTTTACAGGAATATCATGTCGACCCTGAAATACAAGAAGGTTCATATGACATTGATAGACCCGGCAGCGCAATCTCCTGAAAGATCTGGCGATTTAGCGGAAAAGGCAGACAGGGCCGGTACGGATTTCTTTCTCATAGGTGGTTCGACAGATATTAATTCTCATTTAATGGATGTAACCATTGAAAAAATTAGATCGAAAACAGAAAAACAGATAATTATTTTTCCCGGGTCAAGAACCATGATTAGCAGGTATGCAGATGCGATATACTACATGATGCTGATGAATTCAAGCAATATTGATTACATAGTCGGGCATCAGATTGGTTCTGCAACTGTATTGAAAAAATTAGGCATAGAAACTATACCAATGGGTTATCTCGTATTTGAACCGGGCATGACCGTGGGCAGGGTAGGCAATGCGAAACTCATAGGCAGGGAGGATGAAGATACTGCCCTTTCATATGCAACAGCTGCTGAATTTTTCGGGTTTAAACTGCTGTACCTCGAAGCGGGATCGGGAGCTCCTGAACATGTGGGATGCAATGTCATTAAAAGAATAAAGAAGGAGGTAAAGATTCCTGTCATAGTCGGTGGCGGAATCAAGGATTATGATAAGGCCAGGTCTGTATTAGATGCGGGCGCAGACATAATCGTTACTGGAACTATAGTAGAAAAACATGAGAATCCGTATATTGCATTAAAGGATATTATAAATGCAATTTAGGTATATCATCAGATATCCGGCATTATAAGCAACGGTTTTTTGAACAGATTTTTCCCCGAAATTATATTAGGGTGTTAAAAATGCAAGATAATGGACGAAGATCTCGGTAAGCCTCTTTATTTTCTCTATGCAGTTGAAAGAAGCCCTTATGGATTCAATCTGAAATGGAAACACATCAAGCCATTAATATCATATATGTTCGGAGATGATATTTATAAAGAATTTCTGGATAATAAAATTATAAGTACATACTCGGATGAAAATATACTTGAAATAATCAATATACCGAATATAAGGTATAATATTAGTGACGATGATAAAGAAACGCTTTTCAACAAATTCATCGGATATGCCGTTAAGAGCAGCCTGTTGAATGGTTTATTAAAAGTTATGTACCTTGACAGGAAAATTGCCCAGTTTATTATGGATATCTTAAATCAGGATGAAAAGAAAACAGATTCGGATTTCATAATTTATTCCACCTTCCCCATTATCAATTCCTCAGATTTTTACTATTCAAATGCTTTTGCTGATTACTGCAAACCTTATATAGAAGAATTTACACTCAATATGGATCAAATCAGGCCCTATCTGGGACAGGAATGGTTCACCCATTTAATCATAATATTGCGTGATGGTTCATTCAATAATGACAGTTTTTCAAAGGCAGTGGAGAATAATGAGGATGCATTTATATCCGGCTTAAAAGAGATTATAGAAAAGGATTATCTGTCTCAGATTATTGTAAACCTGGACTCATTTTTAAACGACCGGGACGTTAATAGTTCCCTTCTAAGATATGCGTCCAGATCAGTAAGGGAAAAGAAAGTCAAACGTTTTTATGACTGGCTATCAATTGCAAATGATATAATGGTCGGTCTTGAATTCGTTGTAGGAAGTATATTTTTCCTTCCCAGTGAATCTAAATATTCCACCCTTGGAGTTTATCTATTTATCATAGGCAGTACCCAGTTGCTCATAAGGCCGATGATAAATATAGCCAGGCGGGTGCATATATTGATTCTTCATAAGGAGCATTGAGTATTATTTTTTAATGAGCACCCTCAACCGGGCTATTGCCTGCGAAGATTCTTCAGGCTTGAGCTCATTTATATTTTTACCGGTAAACAGGGATACCGCGGTTCGTGTTAAAATTACAGTTTCTACGCCTGTCCCCAGGGCGGCTACGATAAGTACAGTGAACCCGGTGATGAATATTTTAAGATGGCTGTCTGCATATCCTGTGTTAAGGGTAAAATATGTAAAGATAAAAAATCCCACTATAAAAATCAATGAAAGGGAAAATGTGACGAGCCTCATGCGGAACAGCCTCACAGCTTCTTGCCTATCCAGTTTGGCCATAAAGGTAAAAGGGATATATAATATTAAATTTTGCGTGTTTATGAGGACTCTCAATTATAATGTTGGACCTTAAATTCTATTGTAGTCCTAATATTTTTTTCATATAGAAATTTTATAATTTATATCCATACTCCTATGAGAGTATTAGCGCGGCTATCAAAACATGAATATCAGTATAAATGAAACAATAAATTTAATTTCATAATTAAAATACGGTTTTATGAGAATCAAGGTTCAGATTAAATATCTTCCCAACGTTGAGGACCCGGAGGCATTGAGCATAAAAAGAAACCTGGAGCTTACCGGCTACAGGGGAATAAAGAATGTTTATTCATACAAAATATATGAATTTGAAACCACACTAGATAAAAATGATAGTATGGATGAAATCAGGGAAATTACCGAAAAGCTACTGACAAACCCTGTTATTCAGGAATATAAAATAGAAGACATAAGTGAATAAAATGTACAGTATTATAGACAGTACACCTGAAAAATTGAAATCCATGGCATCCGGACTGGGATTGAGCTATGATGAGATTGTTATGCTCAGAAACTATTTTACGGGCCTAGGGCGCAATCCTACAGATATAGAAATTCAGGCCATAGCCCAGGGGTGGAGTGAACACTCATGCTATAAATCATCCAAACTCTACCTGAAAAAATACCTTTCCGGTCTAAAAAGCGATTATACAATACTTACAATGGAGGATGATGCCGGTGTCATTTCCTTTGACGATGAAAATGCCTATGTTGTGAAAATGGAAAGCCACAACCACCCCAGTGCCATTGAGCCATATGGTGGTGCTGCAACCGGTGTGGGTGGAATAATCAGGGACGTATTATGCATGGGTGCCCAGCCAGTAGCGCTGGTTGATTCCCTTTATTTCGGAGACCCGGACAATCAGAAAGGTCAACTTACCGAGCGCTTTATCATCAACCGCGTTGTGGCCGGCATAAGAGATTACGGGAACAGGGTAGGTATACCAACGGTTGCAGGTTCTGTGGATTTCGACAGTGTATATGCGGGTATTCCACTGGTAAATGCGGGCTGCATAGGTATTGTAAGAAAGGACCATGTTGTCAGGAGCAGGATAAGCATAGAGGGAGATCTCCTCATTGTTTGCGGTGGCAGGACCGGCAGGGATGGTATACACGGTGTTAATTTCGCATCAAAAGTACTCAATGCAGGTGATGAATCAAACAGGAATGCTGTGCAGCTGGGAAATCCGATTATAAAAGAACCACTCATACACGCAGTACTTGAAGCGAATGATGCAGGAATCATAGATGGAATGAAGGACCTCGGCGGTGGGGGATTATCCAGTGCAGTGAGTGAGATGCTCTTCGCAGGAGGAATGTCGGGAATCATAGATCTTGACAAAGTACTTCTGAAGGATACAAATATGGAGCCATGGGAAATATGGGTAAGCGAATCCCAGGAGAGGATGTTCCTTGCAATACATCCCTCGAAGCTTGAGGAAATCAATAGTATATTCAACAAATGGGGAATAGAGTACTCTATCATAGGTAAAACGGTGAAGAGCCCGAATCTTGTGATTAAATACAGGAATGAGAAAATACTCGATATGGATCTTTCATTTCTTACAGGAGGCCCTGTTTATGCCCGGAATTTCAAAAAACCAGAACTGGAAAGAAGAACGGTGATGGACAGGGAACCGGAAAACTATAGAAAATTCATTCTTGATTTCCTGTCAAAGCCCAATATATGTGCCAGATTCAACATAGTCAGGCAGTATGATTTCACTGTAAGAGGATCAACAATTGTTAAACCATTTACCGGCATGCCCAACCGGGAAACGCATTCTGATGCTGCAATAATCAAGCCACTGGAAAATTCATTTCAGGGGCTGTGCATAACCTCGGGATCGAAACCGGAAATGGTCGGTATAGATGCCTACAACGGAACTATGCATACTCTTTTCGAGGGTTATAAAAACATACTGAGCAGCGGTGGAATGCCTCATTCTGTTGTTGATGCCCTGAATTTCGGGAATCCTGAAAATCCAGAAACGATGTATAAGTTTATTGAAACGCTCCGTGCAATATCAGATTTTTGCAGGAATACCGGGCTTCCCCTTGTCTCAGGTAATGTAAGTTTTTATAATGAGGCTGCAAAGGAGATACTCCCCACCCCAAATATGCTGATCCTGGGAAAAATACAGGATATAAGGGATGCCAGGACCGTGGAAATCAAGAAAGCAGGAAATAGTTTATATCTGGCGGGAACCATAATACCCAGCCTGGCCGGAAGCCAGTATTCATCAGAAATGGGAACATTGCATACCGTGCTGCCTGAAGCCAGTATAAAGGATCTTCTGGCCCTCCGTGACGGTATATCCAGATCAATGGAATATATAGAATCAATGCACGACATTTCCGGTGGTGGATTGATAGTGGCACTGCTGGAGATGGCGTTCGGAAGCCATTCGGGCATGGATGTTGATCTGACAGAAATACCTGGTAGGACAAATGAAAAATTATTCTCCGAACTGGGTACCGGAATGATTATGGAAGTTTCGCCAGAAAATGAGGAAAAATTCTTGAAATATTTTTCAGGGGTACAATTGAGAAAGATAGGTCATACTTCACATGAGGGGATCAGAATAAAGGAAAAGGGCAGATATATCCTGTCTGAGAGTACAGATAGCCTGAGGCATTTATGGGAAACAGGATTAGATAAATACATATAATATAGAAAAGAAATGGATATCTGTAGGTTGGATATC
>JAKAAA010000049.1 GCA_021797295.1 Thermoplasmata archaeon | reverse complement strand
AGTCATTCTTTTCAATCAGTACTGCGCTTATAGAATTCTCAGACAGTATATTGGCTATTCCACTGCCGGTTATCCCGCCGCCTATTATGGCAACATCGAAGGTTTTATTCTCTATATTTTTAATATCATCATTCCGTGTATGCAATGAAAATTCCCTGTATTCATTTGTCAAATATATCATCTCCCAGCCTGTTTACAAACATGGCATTGTTTCCGGCAAATCCCTCAAAATATTTGCCCAACCCATGATGGTGTGTTACTGATCCTCCATTGCGTATGAACGTATTTATCATATTTTCCCTTATTTTTATCAGGTCATCTGTTTTGTCAGTTTTAATTATGAAAGTAAAATAAATTGCGCATCCATCTATATAAAAATGGGAAATATGTGACATTATTACACCCTGTATATTCATGGTTCTTATGCTGTTATTGAATGTTGAAATAGTATCATCATACAACTTTATTATATTTTCCCAGGAAACCCCTGTTTCAAGCGTATCCGGGACAAGCCCATGCTTCCATAGAACATTTCCGAAATAGGGCCTTTCATACCTGGTGTTTTCCCATATCCTGGCAATTGTTTTACCGGAATATATTCCATTTACAGGTTTTTTAAATCCCGCATCATTATTTATTAAAATTAGCAATGAACCACGCTTTACATTTCTTAATGATAAATATTTATCAAATACATTTTTTAACGTAGAATTATCCTGGCTTAAAAACAGGAATTCAGTTTCAGTTTCATCTGATAATCTCAATACTGTGGGGAATTTTTCAATATCCATAAGAGATTTTATTCCGTCTTTAAAGCTTTTAAAAAAATATGAATAATAATTTCTCCTTTCAGGCAAATTATATACTTTTATGCCTGCATTCAGGATGATACCGCATTTACCCTCAGAGCCCAGGGCAACATCCTTTACAGAAATGCCTGATGAAAATCTCGGTGCGTGTGGATCTGAAAATAAACCATCACTTCTTGCCAGTTCCACATAACTGACCATGTTCTCTATATCCCCGTACTGGTTAGACTCCTGGCCGGATTCCTTCGTGGCAATCCATCCGCCAACTGTTGAATAATTGAATGATTCCGGGAAGTTTCCCATGGTTTTGCCCTTTGTGTTTAACATTTCCTCAAGTTCTTTACCGGTAAATCCAGAGCCACATATGGCTATTCCATCATTTAAACTGATTTTTTTAAACCTTGACGTATCAATTGAAATAGTTCTCCCGTTGCCGGAGTATTTTGAGATTAAGCCACCGGTAACAGATGTGCCTCCACCGTACACAGTAATATGTATGTTTTCATTCTTTAATGTCTTTAATAAATCCTGCAATTCATTATAATCTGGATATACCACAGCGTCAACTATCTCAGGTAAAATTGACATTCTGCAATTCAATATTTCAATTGATGACTTTCCTACTGAATGTTTCAGCCTATCCACCGGATCAAATGATATGTTTTTGTCGTCAATGCAGCTCAATAATATTTTTTGAAGTTCATCATCAACACCGGCATATGGAACATTAACATTGCCATCCCATACTGTATTATTCCAGTTTATGTCGAATAATTTTTCAATAAATTTAACTGTATTTTCGTTTACATTGTAATCACTATTGCCAAAAAATACATTTAATGTTTTTTTACTGGTTTCACCCATAAAAGTATAATAATTATGGCGTATTTAAATTATCCACCTGAATTAAATTAAACCTATAATTTTTTGCCCTTTAATCTGGAAGTCCCTGCCTTATCTAGTGTAGGATGTAACTGGCAACCTATTCTGTTAGAATCTAAATATTATAATGTATGATAGAATATATTGAATTCAGATTCAATATAAATTTTTTATATCTGGCTTCCATGATTTATCCCGGCATAGCCTACTCTTTTATTAATAACTGATAGGCAGCATCCGATAGCCCGCTATCTGGATTTCCATAGAAGAGGTGCCTTGTCTGTGTAAATTCATATATTCCCTCTAAACCCAATTCCCTGCCAATGCCACTCATTTTAAAGCCTCCCCTGGGGGCTGCTGCGGATAATAAGTGATAGTCATTTATCCATACGGTTCCAGCCTGGATGTTGCTGGCAATCCTGTATGCCCTGTTAAGATCATTGGTCCATACCCCTGCGGCCAGGCCATATTCTGTATTGTTTGCTATTTCCAGTGCCTCATTGTCCGTATCAAAGGTGGTAACAGACAGCACCGGGCCGAATATCTCCTGATTGAATATTTTCATATCCGTGCTTACATTGGTCAATAGTGTCGGTGGATAATAAAATCCATTTCCCGGGACATTATTTTTTAAATCCTTTGAATAATATACATTTGCACCATCCTCTATGCCGGATTCCATTAAATTTTTTATTTTGGTGAGCTGTTCTTTATTTGTAATTGCACTGATATCTGTGTTAAAATCCATGGGATTGCCCGGAACCATATTATCAAGATAATGCTTCATCCTTTCAAGGAATCTGTCCTTTATTTTATTGCTGAGTATTAATCTGCTTCCGGATTCACATAGCTGGCCAGAATTCAGGTATATGCCGAATAACACTCCCTTAACAGACCTGTCAATATCAGCATCATCAAGTACAATATTCGGGGATTTTCCTCCGAGTTCAAGGGTAACCTTCTTTAAATTCTTTGATGCCTTTTCCATTACACTTCTTCCTGTATTTGTAGATCCGGTAAAGCTTATCATGTTTATTTTTTTATTTTCTATTAAGTAATTTCCTGTGGTGCTGCCCCGACCCGCGATTACATTTACAGCTCCTTCAGGAAATCCGGCATCCTTTATATCCCTGGCAAGTTCCAGTGCAGTCAGTGGAGTATAATGTGATGGCTTTAAAACTACAGAATTTCCGGCAAGAAGTGCAGGAATTACCTTCCATATTGCCATTAAAAATGGAACGTTCCAGGGGGCAATTGCTGCCACAGACCCCATGGGAACATACTGTATTATCCCCCTTGTACCCGGATATTCCGGATGTTCTATCTCCCGTGATTCCTTATAATCACTGACCTTCCCGAAATATCTTATATGCTCTATGCCCAAAGGTATATCCATAAAACTGCTCTGCCTGATAGTTTTCCCTGTGTTCAATGATTCATAATTAGAGTATGTTTCAGATTTAGATTCTATTATATCGGCAAGCCTTAATAATAATTTCTGCCTTTCCTTTAAATCAATTTTAGATAATCTGTTTAAACCATCCAGTGAAGAATTAACGGCTTTATCAACAGTGTTCCGGTCTGATTCTACGCAGTAGCCAACAAGTGAACCGTCAGAGGGGCTTATCATTTCTATTTTCTCCCCTTCCTGTTCTATCTTTCCATCTATAAAATTGCCAAAAATTTTCTCCATCTAATCACCATGAACCTTATTCAAAATAGTTTCTATGCCCTCTCTATTGATATCCTCAGGATTCGTTATTATGCCTGTTGAATTTTCTGCCAGTTCAACCAGCAAATCAAAATTTTTATGGTATTCATCCTCATTTATATTCAGTGTGCCCATTGTTACAGGCTGCCCCATTTTTTTGAATAAATTCTCTATGCTTAAATCCAGTGATCCCTTTCTGATATTCTCCGGAAGAATGCTGTTTAATTTATCATATTTGGTTCTGGAGGATTTATAATTATAGCGTATAACCTCCGGAAGAAATAATCCAACTGTTTTTCCATGTGCCATTTTAAATACTGCACCGAAGGAATGCCCCAATGCATGTGCCAGCCCTATCTGTGAATTTGAAAACGACATGCCCGCCATGGATGCACCTATATGTACACTGTTCCTGGCTTCAACATTTCCGGGGTTTTCCAGGACATTCAAAATATTATTTGATATCAATTCCAGGGCCTTCTCTGCCAGTGCATCTGAATAGGGATTTGCCCACCTTGCAACATAGGCTTCTATTGCGTGGGTGATTGCATCGACCGAGGTGTTTACTGTCTGCTCCCTGGGGAGTGATAAAACCATTTCCGGATCCAAAATTGCATAATCTGGCAGTATCTCCGGTGATGCCAGTTCATTTTTCCTGTGTTCATTTTTCTCGGACACAACCGCAGCCCATGAGCATTCAGATCCTGTCCCGCTTGTTGTCGGTATTGCAATTAAATGGCTTTTTTTCCTTAAATTTAATTTTACCAGGGGTGTAATATCGTAAATGGTAATATCCGGCCGTTCATATAGGGCAAACAAAATTTTGGCCGTATCCATTGATGAACCGCCACCCACGCCTATAAATATATCGGGTTCAAATTTTTTTATATCATTTAGATGCAGTACCATGCTGTCCCCATCTGGCTCAGGCAAGGTGTCTGATATCAATAATGTCTTTGAATCATGGGGCAAATTATTCTCTACTTTAGTTATCAGGCCTGAATTCAATATATTTTTATCCGTTATTATTGCAATTTTTTTCCCGTCCAGTGTATTCAAAAATGATAATGAGTCCTCTCCGAATACTATACTGGGTGACCTAAAAAACCACATGTCATGCCTCAAATTCTGTTTTTACTAAAGAAGCTGTATTTACCATTTCCTTCGCTGCCTTTGTATAGCGCATTATCTTCATCATGGGGCCATCAAGCTTGAATTTTCCCGTCATCAGTCCCTGGATCGGGTCTATTTCCTTATTAATTAGTTTAACCCAGTTTGAATACTTTCCAATATACTTAAATTCAGATTTTTTCAGATCACTTTCCTTATCTGATGCCTTATATGACCGGCATTCACCATGGTATAAATCCAGATAAAGGTACCATGTTTTGCTATATTTTTCATCAGGCTCCACAACAAATGTGATATCACCCTCCCATGTTTTGCCCGCATCTTTGTACTCGCTGTTGCCATTCAGAGCTTTTACATATTCATCTGCCCATTCAGGGCCTGGAAAAACTGCCATAATACTAATAAATGTAAACTATATATAAATATTATTAACTGGATATTATAACTCTTATAAAAACATTTTTTCCAGATTTTTATCAGTATTTACAATCAGGACCTTTGGGCCATCTCCCTCCTTCAGCCATTCCAGTTCATTCATATCCTTTGATGCCATCATTGTATCAATATGGAAACCTCTGGAAATGCTTTCAATATCCAGATTTAAAGTTAGATAATCCTTATACTGCATTTCAGGATAATATGAATCGGCAAAGCTCTTTAAAATATTATAGCCACCGTTGTTCAGTACTAAAATTTTAACCGGGAGATTATATTTTTTCATAGTCCATAAACTCTGTACCGTATACATAAATGATCCGTCCCCTATTATTACCAGAGTTTTTTTACTTTTCACGGAAATTCCTATGGACGCTGGCAATGCCCAGCCCAGCTGGCCGGTTTTAGCAGTAAAATATTTTTTATTGCCATATCCGAATATTGACCTTACATTCTCGGTTGCAGAAATAGACTCATCAACTATGGTATAATCGCTAAAAATCTTCCTTGCCCTGTATAAAACATAATTTATTCCCATTGTAAATTTTTCCCTTGCTATTTTATTTGGAAATGTTAAATCCGGGCTTTTATGGTAATTCCCCTTTTTATTCACCAGGCCCTTAGCTTTTTCCAGGAAGAGTTTAGGGTTCATGAAGTAGGATTCACCGGCTTTATGCGATAAATCTGTGCCCACAAAAATTATGTCCTTTCCAGCAAATGGTTTTGATGGCAGGTATGGATAGAAAATAATATCTCCTCCGATAAATATAATTAAATCATTTTCTATGAAATTTAAATTCATCAGTGTTGATGCGGGCAATAAATCCCCGGCATAGTTATCATTGTCTGTACTGTATGTGGACCTTGATGCCAGCGGCTCTGAATAAACCTTTACGCCGAGTTTTTTAGCAAACTCACCGGCTTCCTTGAATGCATTATAGAGGTCAATCTCGTAACCGAACACAATTGCCGGATTTTTTGCCCTGTTGATTTTTTCACATATACTCTTAATTGCATCTTCATCAGAGATACTGTAATTCGGATCCTGATACTGCTGTTTATAATAATCTCCATTATAATCCATTATATCCATGGGAAATGACAGGAATACGGGGCCCATTGGCGGCGTTAATGCGATTTCCCTTGCCCTTTTCAGGGCAACAGGTATATCCTCAGGATTTTTTATCTCGTATTTATATTTTACAAAATCTGAAACCAGGGACATGGTATCGCCGGATAGGAGCGGGTCATAAACTAAATGCCTGGTGTCCTGCTGCCCTGCTGTAACTATTACCGGTGACCGGTTCATCTTTGCTGTAAATAAAAACGCCATAGAATTTCCCAGTCCGGGCATTGTATGCAGGTTTACCATTGAAGCCTCAGAATTGTATAATGAATAGCCATCAGCCATTCCCAGCGCAATTGAATCGTGCAGTGATAAATAATATTTATCTACCGATCTCAGCATTGGTATTTCGGTTGTTCCCGGGTTCCCTGACACAAAGTTTATCCTGCTATCCTTTAAGGAATTAGATAATATTTCATATCCCTTCATTATAAATCACCCTTTATTTGGTATAGTGGCTCCAGGCCCTGCGTATACTTTATTAGATTTCCTATAGTTTCCTGTAGGAATCTCTGCTGGCTTTCAACTGTTACCCCTGCAATATGTGGTGAAAAGATTACATTGTCCAGCTTAAACAACTCTGAGGAAAAGTCCGGCGGCTCCCTGCTGTATACATCAATGCCTGCGTATATATTTTTAGTTTTTATGGCATTAATCAATGCATTTTCATCCATGATTTCTCCCCTGGATGTATTTATAAAAATTGAGTTGTCCTTCATCATTGAAAAATGCTTATCATCAAATAATTTCATGGTATTCTCTGTTAATGGCAGGTGTACTGATATTATATCTGAATTTTTCAGGACGTCGTCCAGTTCCATATAGGTTAACCCGTATAATTCTTCGTCCTCACCTGATAACCTTTTCACATCATAATATATAATTCCGGGTCCGAAGGGTATTAACTTCTGTACAAGCTTGATGCCTATCGCACCCATACCGATAATTCCGAATATTTTTCCGTTCAGTTCTGTGGAATTTGTAAGTAGGGGCCATTCGCCGCTGCGTATTTCCCTATCAAAAAATATTAAGTTCTTCAAAAATGCTAAAACCATTGCGATAACGTGCTCTGCAACCGCATCCTTGTTTGCCCTTGGAATGTTTGACAGAATAATGTTTTTGCTTTTCAAATATTTTACATCAACGTTGTTATAACCGGTGCTTGATACCTGCAGAAACTTTAAATTTGGGAATTTGTCTATTTCCTCCCTTCCAAACCGTGTAAACGTAGTTATAACGACGACCTCGGCATCATCTTTTTCAAAATCCATGTCTGTCCTTATTTCTATGCCCGGCATTATCTGGTCTACTGTTTTCCTTATATCATCTATGGGCAAAAACGCAGGCAAAATAACCAATATTTTCATGGCAATATAACCTGTTTGTATATTAAAAAGTTTTCAAATGCACGATTCTTGAACAGCAATGGTTCCTGTGGCATATTCTTCTTAATTTAAAAAGATGATTCCTGCTGGACATGCAACTTATTTCAAAATTATATTATGATACAGGCATTTATTCTGTTCTTTCTATAAGGATAGGTTGTGGCATGCCTCTATCCTCTTTTATAATCTTTTTACTACCAATTTATAATTCCCTCCATATTTCACGATAAATTAGCCTGTTAGTTAATATGTTTGCTTCGAAATAACTATATATATCCAACTGTTTAATTTTCATGAGAATAAAATCATTTCTCAAAATTGCTGTAATTGCTGTTGCAATAATGTTCATAATAATAACTTTCTCCCCGCTGACATCCACAAATGCTGTTAATACGCACAACGTGCAGGCAGTCACGTTAACTTCTGATTCAGGGACCAGAACCCCGATAAAACACGTTATAAATATATATCTGGAAAACCACAGTTTTGACAATCTCTTCGGAATATATCCCTTCGATAATTATACAGCAAATGCCAGCATTTCTGCTAATCTGAGCACTCCTCTAAACCTGCTCTCCAACAAAACAGCACGGAATATGCTGACTGAAATACCCACAGGAACTTTTTACACGAAGGACCCTCATGAGGGCTATGTTTCATACCATCTGGATTTTAACCATGGTAAACTAAATGGTTTTCTGAATGGTAGTGGTGCGCAGGGGCTTACTTATTATTCTGCTGCACAGGAAGCACCCCAGTGGGACATAGCAGAACAGTACGGGCTTGCCGATAATTTTTATGCCCCATGCCTTTCTGAAAGTGCACCACATCATC
>JAKAAA010000048.1 GCA_021797295.1 Thermoplasmata archaeon | reverse complement strand
CCATAAACTGCACCCTCTATCTGGTAAAGTTCGGAAAGATGTTTCCAGTCCACGCTTTCATGCCTGAATACCTTTTCTATGGAGAAAACAAATTGTGGGCTATCCCGGTGATTATAAAGGTATCTTACCGTATTAACAGTTGTGTGTGTCCTTAGAATCAATTTTCTGGCCTCTTCCTCGGACCATTTATAGTTCCAGCCACTGTATTTCCCGTATCCTCTTTCATGTATTTTTTTTACCATTTCAAGTATCTCCGGGTTTTCAAATTCTATATCCTCTCCGGAGTTTATGTAGAATGTATCCTGTAGGTCTCTTGCAGGATGATCCTGTGGAATAAAAAGCATATCCATATTCCATCCAGTATATTCTATAAAATGGCCATGCATTTCTGTGAACCCCATTTCAAGGAATATCTTCCTTACGTTTTCTATTAAATATGTCAGGGGATGCAATCCTCCACCATTAACCTGCTCGACCCTTGAATTCAGGTCATAAGGCCTGAAATTCCTGTTTTTCCATTGGCCGGAAGCAATGAGTTCTGGGGTAAGAATTTCAAGATAATCATTGTTTTCATAGTTCTGCAGGGTTGAAATGCCATTCTTATTTATATTGATTATCCGCTTTACGGCCCTGTGCCGTGTCACAAGTCCTCTGTGTATAAAAACATCCAGCAATTCATCAGGAATTTTATTCCCCCCTTTAATACTGATAAGAGCATCCCTCCTTGATTGAAATAAACTGAGAAATTCGCCATCTTCCAATCTTAAAGTGCCATTGACAGGCTTTAACCCCATCTTTGCTATATTTGCCATTGCTATTTTATAGTCATCCCCCATGTATTTTTTGATTTCTTCAAGGCTACACTCTCCTTTATCCATCAAAAATTTGTAGAGCCTTTCCTCCGGAAATCCGCGGTCAATATACTTTTTCCCTTCTTCTGTAACGGTAAATGTATCAGATGGTTCCTTTCTGACATCAATAAGTTTTTTGAATTCAAGATAGGACACGGCACTTGATTTGATACGTTCATCCATATCCAGGTCAAGTGAATCTTCCGGCACATCTCTTTTGTCCTTGATATAATCTAAAACCCTGTATTCATTCAGGCTTATTTCAGTTTTTTCCATTATACCTTAAATAGTAGCTGCATTAAATAATTTTTGAGTACCCTGTAAGGGCATAAAATGGTATGAAATTGTTTAAAATCCAGTAAAATAAAGGTTTTCAGTAAATTAAAATTATTTAAATAATAATAGACAATTATCTAATGTGGATTACGTACCTGATACATCGGTAATAGTAAGCGGAAAATTTAGGGATTATATAGGCAATAAAAAGGATGTAAGAGTTATCCTTTCTGAGGCTATGATTGCGGAAATAGAGCACCAGGCAAATGAGGGTAGATCTATTGGTTTTACTGCACTTGAAGAACTCAAAAAATTGCGAATGCTCTCAGATTCAGGCAAAATTTATATTGATATAATGGGGAACCGCCCCATGGAATGGCAGATAAAAAATGCCCACAGTGGTGAAATTGACAATATAATAAGAAATCTGGCACTTGATAATAATGCCACACTTGTAACAGGGGATCATATACAGAGCATTATTGCCTCCATAAAGGGAATCAATGTTGTTTACATTAAAGGCGAGGAGAAAGATGCAAAGGATATACAGGAATTTTTTGATGAATACACTTCATCTGTACATTTAAAGGCAGGCATGAAGCCACTTATTAAAACCGGCAAGCCCGGTGAGGTGGTACTCAAAGAACTTGATTATATCGTGTCATATGATGAACTGGAGAAAATTGCATACAACATAGTGCAGCGTGGTAAATTCGAGGATCAATCATTTATTGAAATGGATATGTTCGGCGCTACGGTTATACAGCTGAAAAATTTGAGAATAGTTATAACGCGCCCTCCATTTTCTGATATCATGGAAATAACCGCAGTGAGGCCCGTGGTTAAAACAACCATTGAAGACTATAAACTTGATAAAAGAATTATGGACCGCCTTCAGAATAAGGCATATGGGATTCTGGTTTCCGGATCCCCGGGAGCGGGAAAGAGTACCTTCGTTACTGCATTGGCGGAATACTATGCTTCCAGAAGCAAAATTGTTAAAACCATGGAAAAACCAAGGGATTTGCAGGTAAATGATAGTATAACCCAGTACACAACCCTGGAAGGAGATATGGAAAAAACGGGGGATATCCTTCTTCTTGTTCGTGAAGACTATACCGTTTTCGATGAAATGCGGGTGACATCGGATTTCAAGGTGTATTCAGACCTACGGCTTGCAGGGGTTGGTATGATAGGGGTTGTTCATTCTACAAGGGCAGTTGATGCCATACAGCGTTTTGTGGGAAGAATAGAACTCGGACTCATACCACAGGTTGTTGACACGGTCCTGTTTATTGAGGGCGGGAAGGTAGCACAGGTTCTAACCACCGATTACGAGATAAAAATACCCTATGGCCTCAATCAGGAAGATCTTGCAAGGCCAGTAATAGTTATAAGGGATTTTCTGAAGAACAAACCCGTCAGTGAAATTTATACATTCGGAGACCAGGTTGTGGTAATACCGGTGGGAGATGAAAAAACCGGGCAGAATCCGTTATTTGCACTGGCTGCTGCCAAAATCAGGGATGATATGATGCAGCTCCTCGATACAGATCATGTGGATGTTCAGGTGATGTCAGAGGGCAGGGTAACCATCAAAGTTCCGGATGCCAAAATACCCAGACTCATCGGCAGAAAGGGCGAGACAGTAAACGGGCTTGAAAAATCCTACGGTCTGAAGATTGATGTGGATACTTTATCAGATGATGCAAATATAATGCAGGATGCCATAATAGAAATTAAAAATAAAACACTGTTTATAGATGTGGGATCGAGGAATCGTCCTGTAAAATTGTATGTCGACGGCATTTCCGTCCTCTCTGCCAGAAGCTCCTCCAAAGGCATGATAAAGCTCAGATTGAACAGTGATACAGGAAACACTGTTTATAAATATATTAAAGCCGGAAAGAAACTCCAGTACATGATTATGGAAGAGTCAGAAATTAATAAGTCCACTAAATGAAGTTTATATATTTTTCTGTAATATGCATCTATGTACTCATATGAGAAAACATTCAATAAAGATGCCGAGGAAATATTTGGCATAATCCATAAAATGTTAAAGGAGGCAAACTGGCTCATACTTTCATATGTAGATGTAAAGGAAGTTTTTACAAAGATGAAGACGGAACTGGAGCCATATTATATTCTGGACGTATGCTATCCTCCTGCTGCTGTTGATCTCATACACGACAATGAGGATATAGGTGCTTTTATCCCCTGTAAGGTTGTCCTGATTCAGCACGGGAAGAATACAAAACTCATAATGCCTAAACCATCTGTACTTTCAAAGGAATATCTTTCAACAGACGGCAAGGTTGCGGAAAAATATGAAAAGGCATTGATAGAAATACTGGATAAAATAGATTCATAAAGTTTATCCGTTGTAATTTATATGCGGTTTAAGTGATTGCTAAGAAATCTCCACTGCTCGTCTTCGGACAGATTATAAATTCTATCTTCGGGTACATCGGCCTATTTTTTATAATAAGATTTGTGGGGTTGCAGGAATGGGGGTTTCTGAGTTTTTCCCTGGCTTTTATCGGTGTTTTGAGCATTGTAGGTGATCTTGGGTATGGAACCGCGCATCTGAGATTTTTATCTTCCGGGGAATACGATGAAGGCACATGCAACGGGACATTTCTTACGGTGAGGTCAATACAGACCTTTATTACTGTATCAATTGTTCTGATTTCACTTTTTGTCTGGCTTGATGTATTTCACAGAGGGTTCGAGAGCAATGTTGAAATATACACTATTATACTCCTGCTCCCGTATTTCTTCTTTAACAGACTTGCAGGAGTCGCAAACATATACTTCAACTCAAAAATGAAATCCGCCAGAATGTCAATTCCACAGATTATAGAAGCAGTTGTCAGAAACTCGCTTTTTATCATACTGGGGGCTGCATATTTTCTCAGGATTCCGGGCTACAATACGCTGAGTGCCGCTGTCATCATGGCAATTATTTACAGTATTTCCTATTTCATGTACTTCTTTGTGTCATTTATGTTCGGGCGGCCATGGAAATTCAGCAAACCATCAATGGATCTATTCCGTAAATATACCAAGGTAGCATATCCTCTTGCCCTTGCTTCCATAATAGGATCAGTGAGTGGCAATATAGACAAGGTTTTAATAGAATTCTACTGGCATGCCGTCGCAACAGGTGCATTTGCAAGCCTTCAGAAGATTACCGGACCGATTACAACCTTTGCCGGGACAATCAGCATTTTTTTCATACCTTTGCTCATGAAAAGTTCAGACCACGAAAAATTCAAGGGAGATATATCATCATTTGAGCGGACGATCTCTATTTTTATCCTCCCTGCGGTTGTTGTGTTTATAACTCTGAGAGTATATTTAGCCAATCTGTGGTCTGCTGCACTTATACCGTATGCAGATATCCTTATCTTCCTTACTCTTTCTGCATATCTCATTGCAATCAATTCCGCATACTCTTCAAGTCTTGTGGCACGTGGGCTTACCAAAAAAATAGGCGAAATTACCATTATTGCCCTGACAATAAATATAATACTGGATCTTGTACTCATTCCCCCATCAATATTCGGGATTACTTTCCTGTCAATGGGCGTTCTGGGTGGCGCTGTAAGTACATTTATAGCAATGGTGTTTGAAACCATCACATATCGTATAGTTGTTATAAGAGTAGAATCGATGAAACCGGATATGACTATATTTTACCAGATCATACCGGTCGCTGTGCAATTTGCATTCCTCTACGTTATAACATATTATATCCAAGTTTATTCTATACTGTTGTTCCTGCCTGTTGCACTGGTATCTATTGTGATATTCTTTGGTGTAGCTATTGCAATAAAACAGATAACATACAGAGAAATAATAACGTTTATAAAGGCATTGAACCCATTATCCTTTAAAAGTGTATTCCGTAATGAATAAGTTTATATTGAATAGCTAAAATACAGGTTATGGAAGAGATAAGCATTGATGAATTCCATAAACTCGATATCAGGGTAGGAAAGGTTGTAGAATGTGAAAAAGTAGAAAAATCAAGATATTTATTGAAGATCATAGTAGATCTGGGAGATCAGAAAAAACAAATTATTTCAAGCATCTCCAGCTATTACACACCCGAGGAAATGATCGGAAAGCAACTGGTTATTCTCAATAACCTCGAACCGGCTAAATTCATGGGCCTGGAAAGTCAGGGCATGCTTCTTGCGGTGGAAGATGATAATGGTGTCTCACTCCTGACTCCGGACAGAGAAATGGCACCGGGAACAAAGGTACATTAATGTCATTTGCCGACGATTATCGACCAGAGAATATTAACGACCTGATCCTCAACAGTGAGGCAAAGGATGCCATGTTAAGCTGGATCAAATCGTGGATTAGTCATACTGAAACCAAAAAAGCACTTATCATCTGGGGGCAGCAAGGTATAGGAAAAACCAGCACCGCGTATGCACTTGCCCGTTACGCTGGCCTCAACGTTATTGAAATGAATGCATCTGAATCGAGAAACAGGGAAAATATGAAAAGGATTGCATTGATGGCATCGGAATACAGGGATCTTTTTGATGAAAATACAAAGGTACCAGATAAATTGATTCTTATTGATGAGGCAGATAATATATTCGAATCCCGGAGCAAATCAACAGGCGGTGATGCAGGTGGAATTTCGGAATTGCTTGATATCATAAAGAATACCAGAAATCCCATTGTCATAACAATGAATGATTACTATTCATTCAAATCTAAAAATAATGCAAAAGAAATAATATCCCGTTCACTGGATATAGAAATGACGCCGTACAGGAGAAAAAATGAAGTAAACTATAAAAATTTCCGGCAGGCCGTCAAGCAGGCTTTAAGGAAAATAGCCGGAAATGAAAGGATATCTATAAATGACATGCAAATTGATGATATTATCAAATCCAACGAACCAGATATAAGGGCAATGATCAATGATCTTTACCTTTATAAAGTGCATGAAGCAGATTACGGTGATAATAGCAGGGATTCCTCTGAATCCATCTATTATTTAACTTCCGACACGTTCAGATCATCTGATTATAACTCTATTTTACATTCTTTATCCGGGATGGATGAAGAAACTGATTTTTATATGAAATGGATAAATGAGAATATACCATTTGAATACAGTGATACGGTGGATCTCATGAATGCATATGATTTGCTGTCCTTTGCTGACATTTACTATGGAAATAGATTCAAAGATTTTGCACTGGACAATTACGCAAAGGAGATCACAGCGGGCATGTCCCTAGTAGTCAATGGAAAAAACAGCCATTATGTAAAGTACAACTTCCCATCGTATATCAAGAAACTGGGCTTGCGAAAAAAGAACATTGAAATATCCAGCAAGATATTTTTTGCAGGCCGGATGTCATCCATATCGCACACTTCAGTATCCACGGTTTCCAGAAACATGTGGTTTTATAATATTATCAAAAAGAAAGATAAAAAATTATATTCATCTATTGCACAGGTCCTGGATATAAAATGATATTATTGTTCAGGAATGTATGGCATGGTTTATATTGCTTTCAAGTGATTGTTTGCATTTTTTTATGGTGCCACTTACAGTTATAATCTTCCCACCCTTTTTTTCGATTGCATTGCAAACTGTAATTTTGTTGAGCTGATTGCACAACAGTATGGAAAAATTGTTATTTTTATATTTTCTTTTTACCTGATAACAATTATAGATGTATCTATCCATTTTTTCTGGTTCGGATTCCCATAATACGAGTACGTATCTCTTTCTTATAATAGACCCTTTCAATGATACCTGATATTAGAATACTATTTTGATTTTGTTGTATCCGGAAAAATCCTATAAAATATAGTTCGCTGGTGGATTTGAATAGCCGGGTAAATAAAAATCTATAAATATTATTTATAAATAGAGTACCAACTAAAGTGAATAATATGGAAACTTCATACAGCTTAATAAGGGATGAATGGAAACACCTCAAAAAATCAAGCATATACGGCATTCAAAAGGAAAGAATGATTTCATGGAGAAGAGGCAATGCCATAGAGAGAGTAGAGCGGCCCACGAGACTCGATAAGGCAAGAAATGTAGGATACAAGGCTAAGGAAGGATACATAGTGGTAAGGGCTAGGGTCAGAAGAGGCGGACAGCACAAACCCAAAATAATGGGAGGCAGAAGGCCAAGAAGACTTGGATACACTAAAATGACCCTGAAAAAGAATATTCAGGTTATAGCAGAGGAGAGGGTTGCAGACAAGTACCCTAATACCGAAGTGTTAAATTCCTATTATGTTGGTGAGGATGGGCTTTATAAATATTACGAGGTAATACTTGTAGATAAGGCGGTACCTGCAATATATAATGATCCTAAGATCTCATGGATAGTAGAGCCTCAGAACAAGGGAAGGGCATACAGGGGTTTAACATCTGCAGCATATAAAAACAGGGGTCTCGGACATGGCAGGCTCGGAAGCGATAAGAGCAGACCTTCTATAAGAGCTAACGGCAGACTTCGCAAATAATTTTTAATGCCACGGTGGCCCAGTGGTACGGCGCCAGCCTTGAGAGCTGGTTCCCTTGTGGATCGGGTGTTCGAATCACCCCCGTGGCGTTCATAAATGCTATTTGGTGATACCATGGATGAACTGGATGAATTGAGAAATAACGCGATTGATTTTCTTTTCAACGTTGATATAATAGAGGACTGTACATATGTAAGCAGGGATGATTTTGTTCCAGGCGGGCTGGAGTATGATGATCTGGATTATCAGGACATAAATATGCTATTTACAGTTGATGATTTTACTGTGTTGAATCTCAACGGGGATAAAACAGATAAATTAATAATAAATTTTAATGGAATACATGGTGATGATCCAGAAAGTTTTGACGATAAGGAATTCTATAAAAATAAGTACCGCCCAATTACTGAAAAATTGGATAATGTATCCATGATAAATATAGTACCACTGAGAACCAGGGAAAAAGAGACATTTCTTAACCTATTCCAGAGAACGGAATTCAATGGCATAGTTACCTTTGACTATATTATCGAATCCTTATTCAGAACCTATATAGTGCCGGTAATACACATTTTGAAACCAGCCGAGATTCTTGTATTTGATCCTATGATCAGTGATTCGCTGAAAAATATAATTGATAAGGACAGCAGTTTTCGGGACTTGCCTATACAGCTATATAACGGAATTTCAGAATATCCCGGAATTGGGAAATAATTCTTTCCAGACGTTAAATTATATATTTCTCTCCCATATCCCCCACATATGCATGTAAGGTATTACAGGGATCAGGATTTCAATTCTCTATCGCAAATTGAACAGAAAGCCTTCGGCGAAGGTGCGTATTCTAACTATATGCTTAAAATGATGCTTAAAAGCCCGG
>JAKAAA010000047.1 GCA_021797295.1 Thermoplasmata archaeon | reverse complement strand
TCCGGCTTTGCATATCCTGCCCAGATCGTTCCGTGCAAGGTCCACAAGCATTCTGTGCTCCAGAAGTTCCTTTTCATCTTTTTTCAGATCATTTTCAAGTTTTATATCCTCACTTTCGGTCCTGCCTCTCCTCCGTGTGCCGGCCACCGGATAAATTTCTATGTTATTTCCATCCAGTGAAACCAGGTTTTCCGGAGAGCTTCCTATTATTTCAAAATCCCCGAATTTATAATAAAATACATAAAGAGACCTGTCACTGGCCATGAATTTTTTCAGTACGTAAACAGGATCATAATTTTCAAGATCAAATCTTTTTGAAAGTACAATCTGAAGCAGGTCTCCATTTCTTATTCTATCAATAAGCGTTTCTATGTCTTTTTCCAGATCTGCATCCTGCATGCCGCCTGATGCGGTATTTATTGATTCTTTATCTCTTGTATATGCCTGGCTGAATTCCATTTCCGGGATTATATACGAAATCTGGGGCCATTCAGACCTTTTCAGCTTGATATCCGGGTAGATATTATCCACAAAATCATATGTTATAAAAATAGGTATATTCTTATTCCCTGAAGCTACCTCCATAAATTTTCCATTCATATATGTTTTTGCATCATTGTATATATTTACCGGGGCTTTTTCAGTTACAAAGAGCCTTTCCATTCCGGCTTTTCTGCCATCCCCGAATTTGCAGAAATATGCGAAGTTCTTATTCCTGAATTCATTGATTCTATCTAATAACACTGTGTTCACCCACTATATTAAAAAATTCATCGACTTTCTTAAATGATTTTTTACCTATTGTTTCTTCCAGCGAGCTGCTCACATCTATCAGGTCCGGATTCAGCTGCAAGAGAGATTGCAAATTTTCAGAGTCAATCTTACCGGCAATTCCTATACCTTCCATGGGTATTTCCATCAATTCATTTTTTCTTCTAATAATCCCTTCCCTGTCCTCCAGAAGGACATAATCGGCACCTGCATGGAGATGCAATTTTGCCTTTTCCCTGATATTTTCTTCGTGAAAATCTATAACAGATATCACTTTCTTGCCCAGTACCTTCCTTACATAAATTATATCTTCCTGTGAATGCCTGAAATGGAGCTGTATATAATCCTCTTTCCCTGCTATAGAGGGCAGTGATGTGTATACTCCGGTCAAGAGGGCATCTGGATGTTTTTCTTTTATTTTTTCAATTAAATCCGATGTGCCATGCCTCTTAATGCTGGAATCCAGTATAACGCCGATAATATCCGCACCTTTTTTAAGGGCATAATTGGCATCATCCTCATTGGTTATGCCACATATTTTTATTTTCATTTACACACCTCCCTCAATTTTTTTAATGCCATTCCTGAATCCAGATATTTTATTGCAAGATCATATGCATCCTCAACTGTGGATGCCATTCCATTGATCATTATGGCTGGAAAAGCATTGAGTGCTATGAATTCCTTTACATCCCTGTTTTCCCCTGAGAGGCCGGCCAGGAGCATTTTGAAACTTTTTTCTGAATCCACAGTGGATATCTTTTCAATACCTGTTCGGTGCCCTGTTAACTTCTCCGGGTCAATATCCATTTTTTCGATTTTTCCATTGATGAAGTAAAGATGGTTCTCACTGTATGGTGAAAGCTCATCCATGCCGTCAGAGGAATGTATAATAAATCCCTTTTTACCTTCGTGCAGCACTACTTTTGAATACAGCCCTGCAAGGTCACAGCTGTACACACCAAGAACGACCTTATCGGGATTGAGCGGATTTGTCAGGGGCCCGAGAATGTTGAATACTGTTCTGAAGCTGAGCTGCTTCCTTGCCTGTGAAAACTTTGCAAAGCTCTTATTGTACTGCGGTGCCAGTATGTACACATAATTTTCTTTATTCAGCCTGTCCACAATTTCTTTTTCATCCATTTTAAAATTGTATCCGGCATATTTCATGAAATCAGCACTGCCATGGTGCCCGGTTATTCCGAAATTGCCGTGTTTGGCCGTTTTTATTCCCATGGACGCAAGCAGTATGCTCACTGCGGTGCTTACATTCACAGTATTTTTACCGTCACCGCCGGTTCCGACTACATCCGTAAGGCCGGGATATTTTATATGGATATCTGACATTTCCCTGAGCGCCATTGCAAACCCTGTTATTTCCTCTGGAGTTTCACCCCTGTCATGCAGTTCGGAAAGAAATTTCACCTTTTCACTATCAGGGAGAGCCACCAGTGTTTTCATGGCATCCCTTGCCCTCATTACACTTTGGTTTTCCACAGCGTATTCAATTTCACTCATCAAGAACACCTCTCATTTTTTCTATATAATCGATAAAGCCTTTCTCATCCCCTGCATCTATCATCTTTACAAGATAGGTCCCTATTGCAACGCCGGAACCGCCATTCTTCATTAGATTCTTTATATCATCATCAGTTTTGATCCCGAAGCCGTATGTTATTTCCCTTCCGGGCAGAAGTGTGTTAATTCTCTCGGTGGTATAATCCAATTCATAGGGTATTTCTATGCCGGTAGATGGTTGAAGTCCGTAGTAAATCCATGAATTGGTTATGGATGCTATGCTTTTTATTATGGAATCAGGTGTAGCCGGAGAAAAGAAGGGAATATACTCAAATCCCATATCATTCAATTTTTCAATTACTTTTCTTGAGTCATTGAAATAATCTATTATCAGATCGGGTATGATTATTCCGGAGAATTTATTCATCTGAAGATAGCCTATAAACTCATCAAATCTGTCTTTTATGTCAGAATAATAGGATAATGAATACATTTTTACATGGTTCCTGCTGAAATAATCAAAATATTTGCTGTACACCTCCCCGGAAAAATTAATATTGCCCACACTATGGGTTTTTCTTATTACCGGCCCATCATATCTGGGATCAATGGAAGGAAAACCGAATTCTATATAATTTATTTTTTCCACAGGAATTATATCAAGGAACCTGCAGAGCCTTGTATTGTCCGGATATCCCAGTGTAAAATATGGAATCAGGTTTTTCATTTCTTTTCACCGAAAATGGAAAGGTCGAGCATGCCGTGCCCGCTCACATTTACAACTATTGTTTTGTTCTCGTTTTTATGGGCTTTCACATAATTTATGGCAGTTGCTATTGCGTGCCCTGATTCAGGTGCTGCTATAATTCCCTGGGTATTAGCAAATATCCTCAAAGCTTCCTTTACCTGGCTTTCTGTAACCTCATCGCTCTTTATCCTTCCCTTATTTATCAGGAGTGACAGTGATGGCGATGCTCCATGGTATCTCAACCCGCCTGCATATATGGTCGGAGGGACAAAATCGGCTCCAAGTGAATACATACGCATCTGTGGCAATACACCTGCAGAATCAACAAGGTCATATTTGTAATCGCCTTTGGAGAATTTGGGGACCTCATCTGCTGTTGTTGCAATAATTTCAGTTTCATCCCCGTCAGGGATAAATGGAAAAGTGAATCCGCCGAAATTGCTTCCACCACCCACACATCCTATAAGAACATCTGCATGTTCGCCTATAAGTTCCAGCTGTTTCTTTGTTTCCTGGCCTATGACGCTCTGGTGTGTTAATGCAACGTTCATGACACTTGCTACCATATATCTGTAATCATGGTCAAGTGCATACTCAACAGCCTCGCTGATTCCTATTCCGAGAGTTCCCGGGGTGTCAGGATGCTCTTTCAGCATTTTCCTTCCGTATTCCGTAAGTGTCGACGGGCTTGCCACAACATTCCCGTTGTACAGATTCATCACGGTTTTTCTCAATGGTTTCTGTTCAAAACTTATCCTTACCATAAATATCTGTGCCGGCAGCCCGTATAATGATGCAGCCAGTGCAGTGGCAGATCCCCACTGCCCGGCACCGGTTTCAGTAGTCACTCCCTTGACTCCCTCCTTCATGGCGTAATATGCCTGGGGAATTGCCGTATTGATCTTGTGTGAACCCGTGGCGGTTGCTCCTTCGTATTTGTAAAATATTTTTCCATGGTAATCCAGATATTTTTCAAGGTTCTTTGCCCTTATCAGCGGAGTCGGCCTTCCAATCTGCTCGTACTGTTCCATCACCTCATCGGGTATTTTCTCATATCTCCGGAATGTAAATTCCTGCTTTAAAACCTCCCGGGGGAGGATTTTATTGAGTAAATTTATTGAGGAAACATCCTGTTTTGAATCTCTCGGGGGAGCTAATGGTTCTGGTAGATCAGGAACTACATTGTACCAATTTTCCGGCATTATGTCTCTATTTATTGCTGTTATCATAATGTGTGAATTGATACATGTTATTTAAGCATTATTGTATATAATAATTGTATATGAATAAATAATAATTCGATTCCAATCATATAATACCTAATAGAATCTATTCAGCGTTTTTCATACTACCCATACCTGTTTTTATATTCTAAAATGAAATACTCTTCCATGGAACCGGAGATATTTATTAACTTCAAGCACTACGAAAATGCTGTGGGTTACAGTGTAGAAAAACTTTTAAATGAGTTTGCAGGTGTTGATGGCCAGGAAAAAATATATTATTGTTTAGCACCACTGGATTTGAGGCTGCAGGAAAAATTTCCCGGTATGAAAATCTTCGGGCAGCATGTGGATTCAACCGGTTTCGGTGCATATACCGGTTCAATTTCTATAGAATCCGTGAAAGGCATCGGCATTGAAGGTTCTCTTTTAAACCATTCCGAGAAGAGGCTTTCTAAGGAAATAATTGAAAAGACTGTTAAAAAGGCAGCAGACCTGGATTTCAAAATTGTGCTGTGTGTGGAAAACCTGGATGAAGTCAAAAAATATGCGGATCTGGAACCTGAATATATAGCATATGAGCCACCGGAACTTATAGGGGGCGATATTTCAGTATCATCTTCCAAACCAAATATTATAGAACAGGCATCAAAAATCTGTGAAAACAAAACTAAACTCCTTGTTGGTGCAGGAGTAAAAACAAGAATTGATGTAGAAACATCATTGAATCTGGGGGCTACCGGGGTGCTGATCGCATCTGGAATAATAAGAAATGCGAAACCAATAAATATGTTGGTTTCATTATTGGGTAACAGGTAAAGCTATGGCAAATCCAAAGAAAAATGAAGAACCAATATTCGAGGAGCCGAAATTTGATAAAAGACAGTACCTCTCATATGAAAGGGAAAGAGCCAAATCAATTATACTGGTGTTTATAACGGGCGCTCTTGTTGGGCTTCTTTCGGGTGAACTTGAAATTTATGGGTTCTGGTACCTTGCAATAATACTGATTATTGTCGTTATATACTTCCTCAGGAATCTGATAAAACTATTCAAAATTGCTATACCAAAGCAAACATCGCATAAAATGCTCATATACCTTGAATTGATAATTACTTGGTTTGTATTCTGGATAATAGCATTAAACCCTCCTTTACATGTTGCCTCAGGGCCCGAGGTTATAGATCTGGAACATTATGTAAACGGGAAATGGTCTGCATTGAATACAACCGATAAAGAGTATGAGCTTACAGCCGGTGCTACATGTCATCTGAGATACTATACACAGTACAAATACGCCATAACTAATATAAGTATACAAGAACAGGGAAAAGCAATACCATATCAATATGATCATAGTACCGGCTACGTAATGTTCAATGTTACTGCACCAAGTGCAAGCAGTGTGGAAGACCTATATATAAATGAAACCTCATCCCATGTGTCGACACATAAGGTAATACCGATTGTCGGTGTATTGCCATAATCAACAGAAAGATGACATGCCTCTCTAAATTAACCTGAAAGCGGGAATCTCCATGCGTTAGCTTTGGGAGGAAGTCACCCCTAATAAATTGTTAATTCTCTGTTTTTTATTAATCTGGAATTCTAATACATGAATGTGAGAGAGTAACTATCTGATAACTTTAAATCTTTTACTGCAATTGTATATAAGGAAAAGCCCGAGGGCAACTGACGCCGAAAGGTGAGGAAAGTCCCCCCTCCACAGCTGGCTGCAACCGGTGAAAGCCGGTATGCCGAGAGGCATGGTTAAGAGACAAGAAATGCACGGCTCCGTGTTAAGGATGATTTGAAAAGATGACGTTTCACGGAGGGCCGATGAGAACTCTCCCTGCAGGGAGCAAGTCTAAATTGAATCGTTGAATACAGCTGCCAGATTCAGGTAAGACGCATAGTCGAATGTTGCCAACCGAAAGGCTAACAGAAGGAGGCTTACTCCGGGCATTTCCACCATTTCAATATAATTATATATAATTTATAAATCCATTTTTATGGAGTGCATGGCTGCTGTAGCACTTATATGGAACAATGATGAATTTCTTCTGATAAAGAGGGCGGACCAGAATGGAGATCCATGGTCCGGCCAGATGGCTATTCCCGGAGGTCACAGGGAATCAGGAGAAATCTGTGAAGATACTGTGGTGAGGGAAACAATGGAAGAGACCGGACTTTCCATTACTGTGAATAAGTTTCTTGGCATTTACCATACACTTAACGGGCATGTAAGCGTTGCAGCCTTTGAGTGCAGTTCCAGTACAAGAGATGTTCACCCTGATAGTGAGGTTGCAAAATTCTTCTGGGTATCAGAAAAAAATCTCGTTCTGCAAAATGAAAGTTATCTATATTCCGGATATGTTATTTACGGGCTTACATTCAGGATTCTCAAGGAATATTTCAATAAAATTCAATAACATGCAATTGATTTTTTCTATTTTGAATATATGCAATTGAGCACAAAACCGTATATCTCGCATCATTAATTTGTTATTCAATTTATTCTGCAGTAAATATTGAAGATTGTTAACAGTAATGCAATAAAAATTTTGGAACGGATACCATTAAAATATGCATTGACTTCTCCGAACTACCATACGATTCTGTATTGATTACCGAAAACTATGACACGCAAGCATCTTAAACTCTATATTATATATTATTTTCTAACCGATATTCCATTTAGATTTCTTTTATAGAATAAATATTTCTCAATATCAGCATTAAGCTTAAATAGTACATATAGTTTTATTCATATGGATGATACAGAATCTAAATCGGGGCTTGCAACAAATACATTAAGCATGTGGCAGGCGCTGGCACAGGGATTGGGAACCAACGGCCCTGCTGCTGTTACTGCATTATTTTTTGTAGGTATAGCAGGCGCCGTGGGGAGTTCAATGACGCTTGTAATAGTCCTGGCGTTTATTATCTACAGTGGTATGACTCTCATTACATATGAATGGTCGAAGGAAGTTGCTTCGGCATATTCATGGGCGGCATTCCACAGGAAGGCATTCAAAAAAGCGGGGAAGTTTCTTTCATTTTATGGAGGTGTTTCCTACTATTATTACTATCTCCTGGGGTACACAGGATTTGCCATGCTGGGCCTCACCGCATTTCTCTATGCGCTTGATCCGGCATTAGCAGCCGCATATCCCTGGATATGGATACCATTGACCATAATAGTTATTGGGGAAACCACGGCGCTCAGTTATTTCGGGGTGAAACTATCATTGAAATACGTTCTGTATACAGGCATGGCGGAGTTTATATTTCTGATAGGCACGTCCATAGCACTCATAATCATCGCAGGCCCCAACAACTCTATTTTACCTTTTACAGCATCCGCAGTTCATTTCAACTATACAGACATTGCCGTGGAAATGATTCTCGGAATTGCAACATTCGGCGGACTCAATTCTGTAGTTCCGGTGGCCGAGGAAACTAAAAATCCCAGGAAAAATATACCTCTGGCATTGGGAATACTTGCAGCAATGATAGGGGCAGTTATAATAATAAGCTCATATGCCCAGTCAGTGGTGTATGGGGTCGGCAACATGTTCAATTATGCAAATCTTTCTGATCCTGGAATATATGTATATACAAAATACCTGGGTCTTGCAGTGGCTGCAATCTTTGCACTGTTTATAATTAACAGTTTCAATTCTTCTGGTGTAGGATTTATGAATAGCACAGTGAGAACTTCATATGCCTATTCAAGGGATAAACTCCTGTTCCCTGAAGTATTCACCAGGATAAATAAACATAAAGTTCCAGGAAACCTGGTCATATTCACCGGGCTGCTCAGCATAACTATAGCGATAGTTTCTGGCCTTATTCTTGGTCCTCTTACTGCAAGCCTGTTCCTGATCATAAGCAATTCCATCTTCAGCTTTTCAAATCACGCCATATCAGGAATCGGTCTTGGTTTCTACCATAAACGTAATGGGACACTGAAAATAATCCAGCACCTTATAATTCCATGGGCAGTTGCCATTGCGCTGTTTGTGGCTATAGTATACGTGGTTTATCCCGCTCCGCCACCTCCGCTCAATTACGCATCCTACATATCGGGATTATACTTCGTGTTCATAGTTGTATCGTACCTCTATTACAGGGCCAAAAAACCACAGGTACTGGAGGATGTTGGTAAATTTACTCTATAATTTTTATGCAATCAGTTACATATAAATTATTCACATAAATATACCGGGGAAAAAATACACATCAAAATATAAAATTTATTTATCAAAGCATGAGCAGCTATTTATTTTATTTTCTATTTCCTCCTTTTTAATATTGCCTGTTATTTTTATTACAGTTTTGCCATACTGTTCATATACTCCTACTTTATTTTCACTTAAAAAACTGGAAGAACAGCATGAGCTTTTGCCGGAAGCACATGAT
>JAKAAA010000046.1 GCA_021797295.1 Thermoplasmata archaeon | reverse complement strand
GAAGATGTCAAGCAAATACATATCGGGATTTGCTGTGCTGAAAGAACATAGCAAGGCAATGATTGCCCAGTCAGAGCATACAATAATGGTACTCGGCGATGAAATAATTGTGACAACAGCCTGATTATAACACCTCTATTATTTTCTGTACCTGTTCAAGTACATAAGATATAGATTTACTAGCATCTATTCTCCTTATATCGACAGATTTTTCAATAAATTCTGATATATTATCCAAAAAATAATCGTAATATTCTTTTATGCTATAGAGCCCATTTTTTTCCTCCAGCATTGATAGCTGTTTTCCCTTGAAATTTAGGTTTTTCCTGCTAGTCTCTATTCTACCCATTGCCGTATCTATATCAACTTCCAGATAGATAATAACATCAGGAACCAACATCATTTTAGACACATTTACCATCCACTGAACTGTTTCTTTCCTGCTCCCCAGTAATCGTTCAATCATAGGGCCTTCATATGCTATGGAGGAGGCAAGATATCGATCGCATATTATTTTTTTATTTTTCTTAAGGTCTTTCTGATGTATGAGCCGGTCATAGGTAAAAAGAAAGAAGTTGTAAAACGAGTTCTCCGGGCTGTTGAGCTTTTTCAGATCAGTGAATTGAAATTCATCTGTTGGCTCCTTTGTGTAATAAAAATCAGGGTATACAACCCTAAGGGCTTTTATCAGTGTGGTCTTTCCAGATCCATCAATTCCTTCCACCGTTATGAACATTATATGGGTATTTTCAAGGATTATAAATTATTATTTGTCCGAACTAGTATAATAAACTTAAATAATTATTAATAGTAATTAATTATATCAATTAAATGCTTCCTAGTATTGAAGAATTAAGAAAAATGCGGAAATCGCTGGGTATCAGCCAGAAGGAGCTAGCACGCATAAGCGGTGTAAGCCAGTCTTATATTGCAAGACTGGAAAAGGGAGAAATAAACCCAGCATATGATAAGGTTAGAAAGATATTTGAATATCTTAATACATCAGGGAACCGCGCAAAGGATATAGACATAAAAGCTGAGTTCATCATGACAAAGGATGTGGATACATGCGAAATGAACGATTCGATCATATCAGCACTGAATAAAATGAGGGAAAAAGGCTACTCACAGCTACCGGTTGTTACATCAGATAAAAGGATAATAGGCACAATTACTGAATCCGATATCAATGATATGCTCATAAAGGGCACAAGCATAGAATCATTAAAGCTTTTAACAGTAAAAAAGGTCATGGGAAAGGTTCTGCCGCAGCTGGATAAGAACAGTCCAATATCCATGATATACCCGCTCTTAAAATATTCCAACGCTGTTTTAATAGTTGATGGCGCAGAACTTAAGGGAATAATTACCAAGGCAGATGTACTCAAGGCAGTTGAAACTTATGGGTAATATCGTACTTTTTACTATTTATGGAATCATACTTTTCGCACCTGCATTTATAGCAAATCCCGGAGCCGTGATAACCGGTGGGCACTTCATAATGGACATGGGCAAAACATACAAAGGTAAGAGAATACTGGGAGATGGAAAATCATGGTCCGGATTTATTGGAGGTTCACTTATAGGAATTTTATCAGGAATTATAATTTACTATGCCGTATATTTTCTGAACATTCCGTATCCGGATTACGGTAAGAATATCCTTGAGGCTGTGCTGGTTCTTATCCCTATGAGCTTCGGATCACTTTTAGGTGATATTTCCGGGTCATTCATAAAGAGAAGAATAGGCATGAAACGTGGTGCAAAAGGTTCTATACTGGATCAGTGGCCCTTTGTTATTGTATCGTTTCTTCTGGTTTTTATATTTGCAAGAAATTTTTTCATGTCCATTTACGGTGATTTATTACCTATAATTGTAATACTGATTATAACGCCTCCCATACACAGGGGTGTAAATATACTGGCATATAAATTTAAAATGAAGGATGTTCCATGGTAAAAATGGTTATTGCTGTAAGAAAGGACCTTGCAATGGGAAAGGGAAAAATTGCCGCCCAGGTGGCGCACGCTGCAGTTGCATGTACCCTTATTTCAATGAAAAAAAACAAGAAAATGTTCAATGAATGGTATGCGACCGGTCAAAAAAAGGTTGTTGTCAAGGTTGACAGTCTTCAGGAAATATATAAAATAAAGGAGGAATGCAAAATTTTGGGGGTTATCAGTGAGACCATAACAGATGCAGGTTTTACACAGATTATACCGGGAACATTGACCTGTATCGGTATAGGCCCTGATGAGGATGAATTACTTGACCAGATAACAGGAAATTACGGGTTGCTATGATAAAATATTAAAGAATCATTGGGGAGAAAAGCATATATATCTATCTTAAAATATCATAATGTGGAAAATCACGGATCATCCATTCTGCCACTGCATTACGGTCATCCTCCGGAGTATCTCTATAAGAGAATGGTTAAACTGGGTGGTATTATTTCCGATATAATAATAGGAAGTTATGGAGAGGATTTTTATCTAAACAGGCTTTCAGATCCATTCTGGTTCCATTCACTATCTCTGGCTATAGGCTTTGACTGGAATTCCAGCGGGACTACCACCGCAACACTGGGCGCACTGAAGGAATACATAAATAAGGGGGATAGCCTGAAAATACTAGGTGGGAAGGGCAGGCATATGGGAACCCTAAAGCAGGAGTTTGATGCTCTGGAGGCAGATGGAAATATACCATCTGGTAAAATCGCCCGGGTAAGAAAGGATGCAAAATTAATAGGGAAGGTAGATGAAAAGCTACTGCAGGATGGATTCACTCTCTATATGCAGTTTATAATAATGGATTACCACGGGAATTATACAATAGTAAATCAGGGCATGAATTCAGAATCGCGTCTGGCAAGAAGGTATCACTGGAAGAATAATAACCGTGACTTATACAACGATGCCAGAAATGGCATTTCCGGATTTGAGAACATAATAAACCTGGATTTATCTACGGAGAAAAGTGAAAAAAACAGATCAGGAATTATAGATATTATAAAGGATAATCCCTTAAAATATAGCAGGCAGCGGTCACTGGATAATTTTATGGAGTCTGCACCTGCACTGGATATGAATTATAAAATTGACTGGAATAGAATGAGGGAATTATATGAATATAACCCGGGCACTTTTGAAGAACTCATGAATATTCCCGGACTCACAAAATCTACAATACGGGCCCTATCATACCTCTCAGAAATTATTTATGGAGCGGCACCATCCTTTTCAGATCCGGTAAAATACTCATTCTGCCTGGGAGGAAAGGACGGTGTGCCCAAGCCTGTCAATGTCCATGATTACGATAAGGCCATAGATTTTTACCGGGAAATTCTCCACGGGAACCAGTATTATGAAGAAATATCACGACGTCTGGTAAAAATGAGCCATAAAAATTTATCCAGATAATTGTCTGAAATTACACGGTTCCCGACGCTGTGTGTTTGTCTTTCCACAGAGAGCTGTATTTATTCAGAGTTTTATCCACATGCTTAAAAAATCTTAAGTTTTCGGGAAAATGTTAATAATGTAAAAACCAATCCCAAAAGCATGGTTACAGTGTCGATAGATATTGGCGGGACATTCACTGATATCATAATAATAGATAAAGAAATACATTATTATAAGGTACCAACAACACCGGCCAATCCTGAGCAGGCAGTTATGGAAGGGCTGAGCAAATATCTTCATAAGGATATTGATGAATTTATACATGCCACAACGATCGCAACAAATTCCCTTCTGGGTCAGTACGGACTTGAACTTCCCAGAACTGCACTGATTACAACGAAAGGATTCAGAGATGTAATAGAAATCGGAAGACAGAATAGACCAGAATTATACAATCTTGATTTCCACAGACCAAAAACGCTTATACCAGCAAAACTCAGGTATGAAGTGGATGAACGCACGGACGTTAACGGCAATCTTGTCACGAAACTAGATACATATGGCATGGAAAGCGTTAAAAATTCACTTATAAAAAATAAGGTCAAATCTGTTGCAATATGCTTTTTGCACTCATATATGAATCCTGAAAATGAGGTTAATCTAAAAAATTACCTTTCAGAATATTTTGATAACATATCAATATCATATGGTGTATCACCGGAGCCGAGGGAGTATGAAAGAACTTCCACTACAGTTGTAAATTCGGTTCTTATGCCCGTTGTATCAGGGTACCTTAAAAGGCTAAAATCTGTACTGGATAAATTCGGGTCTCCGGAAATTAATATGATGTCAAATGCAGGTGGACTCGTATCGGTGGATGAGGTAATTAAAAAACCAGTTAATATAATCGAATCAGGGCCCGCGGCAGGTGTAATAGCCGCCAGTGAATTTTCATCCATATTAGGCATCGATAAGGTGATCAGTTTTGATATGGGAGGAACAACCTCAAAGGCGGGGACGGTGATAAATCATAATGTGGAAATCACTGCGGAATATGAGGTCGGTGGTTCATCACACCACGGCAGAATAATTAAGGGTTCCGGATACCCCGTTAGATTTCCATTTATTGATCTCTCCGAGGTATCCTCCGGTGGTGGTACGGTAATATGGAAGGATAAGACCGGTGCCTTGAATATAGGGCCCATGAGTGCAGGTTCAGAACCAGGACCTGTTGCATACAACCGTGGCGGGAAAGAGCCTACGCTAACAGATTCAAACCTTGTAATGGGAATCATAAACGATAAAATGTCTGGTTCTGATAAAATACTGAGAAAGGATCTTGCACTGAAAGCCCTAGAAAAACTGGGAAATCCATATGAGGTTGCGGAATCGGCAATAAAGCTGGCAAACCTTGAAATGGCCAGGGCAATAAGGCTTGTTACAGTGGAAAGGGGGCTTGATCCTGCAGAATTCACTCTTTTCGGATTCGGTGGGGCAGGTCCACAGGTCGCAATGCCTGTTGCAGACGAGCTCGGCATAAGGAATGTAATAATTCCTCCGGAACCCGGGGTATTCAGTGCGCTTGGATTGATGCTTGCCGATATAAAATATGAGGCAAGAATGTCATACCCGGAGGACCTTGAAGCCGGCTTCACAGGGCTGGAGCAGAAACTAAAATATCAGGTAAATGACCCAGAATTCCTGAGATATGCGGATTGTAGATATGTGGGCCAGGGATCTGAACTCACAATTCCCGTGGAAGTACCAGACAGGGGTAGAATAATAAAGGATTTTACCGACACGCATAACAGGACATTCGGGTTCACACTGGAAAGGCCCATTGAAATCCTTACAATAAGGGTTTTTGCCGTAAAAAAGAGGGTAAAGCCAGACGTAAAATCAGGTAAAAATACTGAAAACAAACCATTTGAAAGAAATGTATACATAAGTGGAAAATGGGAAAGTGTGTATGTTTACCAGAGAGATGCCCTACCAGTAGGGCAAAAAATCAACGGCCCCGCTGTAATAGAGGAGGATGGTTCGAGCACATTTGTACCTCCGGGATGGAATATATCCCGCGGGGAAAATAATGAATTGAGAGCGGTGAGATTATGACTGACTGGGAAATAATAGGAAAGGCTACACAGTTTATAGCAGAGGAAATGGGAGTTGCACTGAAACGATCGGCAATTTCTCCCAATATAAGGGAGAGAATGGATCATAGCTGTGCCGTGCTGGATTCAGCCGGCAGGATCATTGCGCAGGCAGAACATATACCTGTTCATCTGGGTTCATTTAAAATCGGGTCCAGAAACATTATCAATTATATGAGAGAACATAACATAACATTGAAAAAAGATGAGATGCTCATAACAAATGATCCATACATATCAGGAACACATCTCAACGATGTCACAATTATAGCACCTGTTTACCATGATGGAAAGATATTCTGTTATGTCATAAACAAGGCACACAATGTTGATGTTGGAGGACCAGTTTTCGGAAGTCTCAATCCTGATGCAAGGAATCTCTATCAGGAAGGGCTAATAATACCGCCTGTAATCATTACTGATGATATAATCAAAATGATCCTTGCAAATTTCAAGGACCCTGAAACTGCAAGAGGGGATCTGAATGCCCAGATATCTGCAAATAAGATGGGAATAAACAGGATAAACGAATTAAAATCAAAATACGGTGCGGATGAAATTCTTTCTTCCTGGAATTCACTCATAGAGCATTCACGAGAATTGTCTCTAATGGCATTAAAATCATGGCAATCCGGGGAATATACCGCAGAGGATTACCTGGAAAAGGGCATTGAAAAAATAAACATAGATATAAAACTGGAGATCGGTGAATACGGAGTCATAGCAGATTTTCAGGGCACACACGGTGAGATAGAATATCCTCTCAACGCAGTGGAGGGAGTAACATTTTCAGCAGTGGCATATGCCATAAGAAGTGCTATGCGCTATTCTATACCCACAAATGACGGATTCTACTCTATTATTACAATAAAAGCACCCTATGGGTCTCTGGTAAACCCTGAGAATAATTACCCCGTTTCCGGAGGAAATGTTGAAACGACACAGAGAATAGCAGATGTTACACTGAGGGCCTTGAGCGAGTTTCTGGATTACATACCGGCAGCCTCATCAGGAACAATGATGAACATAATGATGGGTGGCAAGATCGGGAATAAATACTGGTCCTATTACGAAACCATCGGTGGTGGAAATGGCGGGAGGTATGATTCCAATGGAGAATCCGGAATACATAGCAATATGACCAATACACTGAACACCCCGGTGGAGATTGCCGAAAAGGAATATCCCTTTTTCTTCACAAGAAACAATCTAAGAAAGAACAGCTACGGCAAGGGGAAATACCACGGCGGTGAAGGAATAGTAAGATCATTCAGGGTAAGAAGCAGGACATATATATCAGTTATAGCAGATAGGTTCATAATTCCACCATGGGGTCTCAAGGGCGGATTTCCGGGGAAAACAGGCAAACTATATATAATCAGCAACGGTAAGAAGAAATCAATGCCGAGCAAGTTTTCAACTGTCCTGGAGGAAAATGATGAGGTTATAGTTGAAACTCCAGGAGGAGCGGCATACGGGGAAAAGCAATAATATATTTTATTTTTATAATACTCACATTATATTAGAACCATCAAGACTGTTTATTTTTCTGTTAATTTCATTAAGCATCTGATTTTATATATAAAGTAATAATTCTAATCTATGAAAATCATGTCCTGGAATGTTAATGGCTTGAGAGCTGCAATCAAAAATGGAATTATAGACATAATAAAAAAAGAAAATCCTGATATAGTACTTATGCAGGAGGTCAAGGTGGATAAAGTCAATATTCCAGAGGAAATTCACCATCTTGGATATAAAATATATATAAATTCTGCAGATAAGAAGGGTTACAGCGGCACAATGACTCTAAGCAGAGACGAACCAGTAGAGTATACAGAGGGCATTGGCAATCCAGAATTCGATTCAGAGGGGAGGACACAGACACTGGAATATGAAAATTTTTACCTTATTAACTCATATTTCCCAAATTCCCAGCACGGCCTGCCCAGACTGGATTTCAAGCTCAAATTCAATGAAGAAATCCTGGCATACATGGATCGTTTAAATAAAAAGAAACCCATCATAATCACGGGAGATTTCAATGTTGCCCATGAAGAAATAGATATAGCAAGGCCAAAAGGAAATGAGATGAATCCAGGATTCACAGAGGAAGAGCGAAAGTCCATGACGGAAATATTATCACATGGATATACAGATACATATAGATATTTCCATAAAGAACCCGGGCATTATTCATGGTGGTCATACAGGTTCAATGCCCGTGAAAAGAATATAGGATGGCGTATAGATTATTTCGTTGTAAGTGATACTTTTATGAGTCATATTGAAGACTCAAAAATACTTGAAAATGTTACCGGTTCAGATCATGCGCCACTGGAGCTTTTAATAAAATAATAAATTATTTATCTACTATTGAATGCCTCTTTATTTTCTTCCATGCAAAGCCCTTGAATCTTTCCTGATCTTCTACTTTGCCTCTTTCATGGTAACCGTAGGCTTCCCAGTAACCATCCTCATACTTTTCCATTATTCTGATCTCGGTTACCCATTTAGCGCTCTTCCATCCGTACAGAGAAGGTATGAATGGTCGTGCCGGGAATCCATGCTTAATTCCCAGAGGCTTATCATCTATTCTCAGGGCAAGTATGCTTTTTTCATCCATCGCATCATCAAAGGGAACCGGTGTATCATATCCGTCAGCACAAACAAACATTACCCATTCAGCCTCCTGTGAAGGATCTGATTTTATTATAATATCATGCAATGACGGTCCTGTAAATTTTGCGTCCTTTATTGACCATTTGGTGACACAGTTAAAATCCGAAATATACTCAATTCCCATCATTCTGTTCAGTTCACCGTATGTATACTCCGCCGGTTTCCCCACAAGTCCTGTGACCTTCAGCGACCATTTATTCTCATCTATGGAAGGACCATTCAATGCATCATAAATTATCCAGTTATTAACATAATACTGGCCTGGATTTTTTACCTCAACTTTATCCATAGTTTAATCATATTCACCTAATATTTAACAATTTTTTAAAATAATTTTGACTTGCATAAAGGATTATATACTCCCAGCATACATAATGACAGCAATTGGAGACTTCAGGTTATTTCTTCATGGAAAAATTTTCTCCTTAAAAGGTTAAAATATGAAGTTACGGGTCACAAATGATCACTCGGGAGGACTTCCAGATTAAAACCGGTGAACTAGTATACAGTTTTCCATTAATACATGAATATACATTGAACAGAACCAC
>JAKAAA010000045.1 GCA_021797295.1 Thermoplasmata archaeon | reverse complement strand
ATGCCCCTGGCAAGCCTTCCAAGGTCCCTGAGGCTTGTAGAATCATATAATGAAACTATTTCATTCTCATCAAGTGTTTCCCCATTCTTTATTTTATCTTCTATTGTATCAATGTAGCCGTAAGAAATCATAATATATCATGACATTATAAAATAAATATGTATCTAAAAATAAGTTTTATGAAAAAATAATTAATTGCAAATACACATTTATCCGATTATTTTACGGGCAAATTCAATAGTTTTCATTACGCTATTGTTGAAGGAATAGTCCATTACCCTGTAATACTCTTCCATTAATTCTTTCTTTACATGGAATTTTAATGAGTTTTTTTCTGCTGATTCCTTTGTGTATTTTTTTGAATCTTCTATATGCCTATCAAGATCACTGATTCTGGCATTATCTATTGCATTCCTGGATGCCGCAACAGCATAAACCGGCTCAAGCCCGTATAGCTTTGAGAACTCAAGCCCCACATCAAGAAGTATATTTGCAGAACCTGAATAAGCTTTTATTGCATCATCTCCAATAACCAGTGCGTAATCCGCATCCTTAAGGAGGCTTTCATAATCAGAATATCTAGATTCCTTTAATTCAAAGGATATTCCCATTTTCTCAAGAACCAGTTTCAAATAAAATTCAGTAGTTTTTGTAAGTGATGTTACATTTATTTTTATATTATTTTTAAGATATCCAGATCTTGAAAGGAGTATTGTTGATATGCTGTTTGCCTTTGTGTGTATGTTGATGCTTTTTACAAGGTTTAATTTATCCATATGCTTCAGGTATGTAACAAGGGATACCATGCCTATTTCAGTTTTCCCTTCCTCAAGGTCCCTGTAATTGTCAGCTGCACTTTTCCTTACAATTTCATCAGGGGAGAATGTCATGCTGAGCGGGTCTGAATGGGAAAGGTTGATGAGTCCTATCATATTAATAGTACTCCTTTATGTTGTAAAATGTATCCCTGAGTGCCGGCACCTTTCCTATTTCCTCAATCAGATGGTTAAGCTCTTCCACGCTCCCGGACGTATGCCTGTTTGTTGCACCGAAGACTTTCTCACTGAATGCGGTTCCAACAAGGTCGCTTCCACCGGACATCAGTGCTACCTGCGCCAGTTCCTTGCCAAGTGCAACCCAGTAAACACTAACATTCCTTATGGCTTTTCCAAGAATTGCCCTGGCGAGAGCATAAACTCTTATATCCTTGTCTCCAGAGGCAGGCATCCTTACCTTTCCCATTTTATATAAAGGTGTATTTTCTATGCTGAATTTTAATGGAATAAATGATAAAAATCCTGGTTGCTCCAGCTGGTTATCTCTCAATCTTACCATATGGTTTATGATATCATCGTAATTTTCTACTGTGCCATAGGTCATTGTAGAATTGCCTTTTATTCCCAGGCTGTGTATTAGCTTGGCATCTTCCAGCCATTTTTCACCGGAAATTTTTTCAGGAGTTGTTATCTGTTTCCTGACCTCTTCATTGAATATTTCTGCTCCTCCGCCCGTATGTGCATCCATTCCTGCTTTCCTGAACCTGTCTATAACTTCAGGAATAGAATTTCCAGTGGTTCTCGCTATAAAGTCTATTTCTGGTATGGTAAATGTTTTCAGTGTAATATCCGGCAATACTTTTTTTACTTCCTTGAAAATGTCCTCATAGTATTCTAAATTTAAATCCGGGTTGAACCCGCCAACTATATGTATTTCTGTAACGTTAAGTTCCTTTGCCTTCATAGCTTCTTTATGCACATCCTCTACCGAAAGCTCAAATCCCTTTTCAGGGTTATATTTTTTAATTTTATATGGAACATAATATGCACATATGGGGCATGAAGCTGTGCAAAAATTTGAATAATTGATATTGTAGGAAACGGCATATGAAACCTTATCTCCTACCTCCAGTGATGCTAGGGAGTCACCAAGTGACATCAACGAATAGATATCCATGTTCAGCAGTTCATGTGCATCTTTCTCCTGAATTTCATTATCCTTCAAAAAATCGAACCAGTAATCCTTATTATAAGCCATTGACATACATTCATATTGTAACTAAAAATAAATAATTATTCATATTTAAATAATATAGCAATAAATCAAATATCCTGCAACCCGGGTATTTTTATAGGATTTCCGGTAATCCGGGATATCTTCCACAGTATAGCCGAGTTTTCCGATAATACCGGTTTTCCGTATATGCTGCTTAATTTCTCAAGTATTTTTGATGTGGGCATTGCGGTACATGAGATATAAATCAAATCACTTTTTTCAACCGTGCCAATATTTTTATCCAGCATGCATCTTATTTCCTCCATGCTGGTTCTGGCAATGTCCAGCGCATATATTTTATTCAACCCATAGGATCCAGTAATGTTAAAGCCTTTCTTTGAAAAATATTCTTTTTCTTCATCTGTCCTTTCCTTTATATATGGCGTTCCAAGCCACATGGATTTGCCCCCTGATTCACGAAGGTATTCAATAACAGCTTCCTCAGGTATGATGACATTTCTTCCGAATACTTCCCTTATAATATCTGCATTTTTGTGTGTTCCAAATGTCCTACCATATACAATTATGCTGGATGACCTTCTCAATAAGCTATAGGCCTGTTTCAAATCATTCCTGAATTTTACCGGATCATCAGGCTCGCAGTTCCTTGAAGGTCTCATCCTGGTTGAATGGAAGCTCATATTTTCAGGAGCCATTTTATACATATCGTATTCCAGTGCCACGTTGTTGGCCGGCACTATCATGCCAACCCTTATCATAATTCATAATTTCTTCACCGTTAATTAATTTATTATGGATTTTATTCCGGGAAAATTGAAATATAATAATCATATGTTAAATCATGATTACCTACATAGATGATAATGATGTTAAAAACAACCTTCCTGTAAAAGAATGTGTTGATGAGTTAAAGGAAGCTTTTGTTTCATATGGAAAGGGGGAATCTGACTCTAGCCCCAGGGACAGGATAAATGGAAAAGATTTTGTTTTCAGTACAATGCCCGCACTCTATGAAAGGCGCGGCATAGCAGGATTGAAAACATATATGTATGGAAAAAACGGCTATCGGTTTTTTGTTATACTGTTCAGTACTGAAAACCCTGGCAAACTATTTGCAATGGACGCAAATGTTCTCGGGCAGATAAGGACCGGGGCTATTTCAGCCATGGTTACAACAATGCTGGTAAAGAAAAAGAGAATCAACTATACAATTATAGGATCAGGATTTCAATCCGAATCGCAGTTGAATTCAATTTCAGAGTACTACGAACTGGAAAATGCTTATGTATATTCAAGAAACTTTGAACATGCAAAGAAATTTGCAGAAAAATCTAGAATTAACGTTGAACCTGTTAAAGGCCTCTCATGCCTTAAGGATTCCGACGTCATCGCATCCGCAACAGATACGGTAAAACCAATATTTAACTATTCCATGCTGCCTGAAAATTACCATATAAACCTGATCGGCTCCAATGTTCTGGGTTCAAGGGAAGCAGATAGGGATGTGTTTGAAAACTCCAGGCTGGTAATAGAGGAAAATTCTAAACAATCAGCAATGGAATCATCAGAAATAAGCGATATAAGGGATAGGAGTAAAATAACTACATTGGGAGAATTTATGTTAAACCTTGATAAATACAGAAACAGCAAATCTGTTTTCAAATGCCTTGGAATAGGATTGGAAGACCTGGCTGCAGGGTATATTATCCTTAAAAATATGTCATTGCTATAATTAACACCAGTTTTCTTCAACTTTTATGGCATATATCTATACGTGGCTATTCATCTGCTATTTCAGAGGATGCAGGAATTTCTGTAATAATTTCCCAATTGTTGTATTAGTATGACACGCGCAGTATTCTCACTGCCATACCCAGCTCATTCAATCATATAGAATTCATATGGGAAAGCATTAATAAATTCAGAATATTATTTAAAGAAATTGATAAAATAGAGTTTTCTTAAATTTTCAAAAAGTTTAACTTTCGATAAAAGCGGGGTAAAAAACTTTTTTTATATAAGTATAAGCTATCATCAATAAATTCATTGATAACATAGAGTTTATAATTATACAGAATTAGGGGCACAATCCAGTAGATGAGCCCTATGCGTGATAACTATAAGTCCCGGTATATATGGATACCATGAGTAACACCGGTGTTTCGCTCAATTATACACACCAAAGTTTAAATATTTCAAATATTTATGTCTCTATGGCTAACGGAACTCTAAATAGAGGGAGTATCGGTTTCTGGGGAGTTGTTTTTATTTCGATGGTTGCAATTTTTCCTGCAAATATCTACATTATCTCATCCACAACAGCCCTGACATATGCAGGTGAAGCTGCTCCTCTGACATTCATCATAGGTACGGCGCTTATGTTCCTCAATGTTATAGCAGTCTATATTTTCAGCACAAAGATAGTCAATGCCGGTGGATACTACAAGTTTGTGGAAAAAGCAACAGGAAATGCAGTGCTATCCAGAAGCACCGCATGGATTCAATTTATAGCCCAGATGGGCCCTGTGATCATATCTGCAACGGTGTTTGGATGGCTTATCCCTGTAACCGCAAGCGCTCTATTTGGTGTAACACTGCCTTTCTGGGTGCCATTCGTAGCAAGTTTCCTGGTGCTGTTATATGTTTTCTTAATCAGTTACTTTGGGGTTAAGTTATCTACAAGGATAAGCATAGTAATTGGAATTCTTGAAATTGTCTTTGTCCTTGCGGCTGGAATCTATATAGTATCACATACACAATACAACTCACTTGGTACTTTCAACATAAAGAATTCCAGTGGTGGAATAGATGGGTTCTTTGTTGGCATGGTGACGGGTCCACTAACCGCATACATAGGTTATTCGGCTGTTGTGCAATTCAGTGAAGAGGCAAAATTTTCTAAGACAGTTATGAAAAAGGCCATAGTTACATCTATCCTCATAGCTGCAGTATTCGAAACTTTCATGATGTATTCAATAACAGTGGGAACATCTCCATCACACCTTGCAGCCCTTTCATCAAGTTATGCTCCTGCGCTGGTTCTTACCAGGGATTACATGGGATTAGGCTTTGCGCTAACCGTGCTTATTGTCGCATTGCTGGGCCAGATAACTTCACCGCTAACATTTGGAAATTCAGCTTCCAGGGTTGTTTATGCTCTTGGGAGGGATAAGATATTTCCTGAATCCTTTGCTAAGGTGCATAAAAAATATAAAAGCCCTGTCATAGCTATCACATTCGTTTTTATCTTTGCAGTGATTGCCAGTGTTATTACACAGGCATTCATGGTTTATCGTTTCGGTATTCTGACAGGAATGTTTGATGCTATTGTATTCTGGTCTATAATACTGACATTTACAAATCTGCTGTACCATGCCATAGTAAACCAGAGCCTACCTTTCCTCATGAAAAAACTCAAGCAACTAAATGTGGTGAAGCATATTGTTGCCCCAACAGTCGGTACAATCACAATCATAATAATTTTCTACTACACATTTCTGGGTATTGCCCTGCCTATAGCATATGACATACCGGTGATCATAGTATGGATATTAATTGGAATTTTTGTGGCATACAGGAAGAGAAATGTGGCAATCAGCAATGAGGATATGGGAGATAGTGTTTAAAGACCTTCTATCAATTCCCTTATTTTTTCAATCGCATTTTTAAGAACATTATTTTCTATATTTAGAGGAGGAGATATCCTGATTGCGTCGCCCATTGCTGTAGCAAAAATGCCTGATGAGACGAGCTCGTCTGAAAAATTTGTTGCTTCACTTTTTGACCGGAATCCTATCCCACATATAAGCCCCGAGCCTCTTAGTCTTTTACCTGATATAGGTTCTAGAATGTCCCCTATCATTTTTCCCTTTCTGGAAACCTCTGCTAGAAATGACGAATCCGAAACATGATCGAGTATAACCGATGCAAGGCTAAGTGAAAGTAGATTTCCAGAAGTTGAACCATAAACCCCATTCCTGAGGCTAAGCAGGAATTTACTTTTGCTTGCAATTTCATGATTGAATAATGTTATACCCAATGGAAGCCCGCCACCTATTGCTTTTCCAACAATCACCACATCTGGCAACGCACCCGAGTAGAGCTGGTATGAGAACACTTTCCCTGTTTTTCCCATGCCTGTGTATGATTCATCAACGCAAACAATCAGATTAGGGAATTCTTTTGCCAGGTCTGCAAAGAAATCAGGATAGACAGAATGTATGCCACTTTCTACCTGTATAGGTTCCACTATTATGGAAGTTGAACCTGCATTTACTAAATCCCTTATACGATCCATTACATCATTTCCAGTTGGGAACGGTATTTCAAATTCTCTGCCATACTTTAATAAATCGTACCTATTTTTGTTAATATACTGTCCTGATTTACCATGATATGCACCTTTTACTGTTATCACAGGCCCGAGTTCTGAAAGGGTAGTCAGGGCTATATCACACGCCTCGCTACCGGAGGACGAATACACGCCGGAGGATTCATGCATGCCTGTTAGTTCTGAAAGCCTTAAAATGACATTTTCTGCTGATTTGTTGTATGAGACAGTTAGAGGGTAATGAATGGGTTTTGTGGAAATATGTTCGTATATAGCATTTATTATCTCCGCGTTCATCTGACCAAGTATATTGTTTGATTCCGAAAAATTTACCAATTTATTTCCATCACTGGTGAAAAGATAGGAACCTTTTCCTCCCTGGAACGTTATAGCCATTATATCATATTATGGAGTACTATAGAAATATATTTATTACCAGCAATAAAAGATCCATTGGCAACATAATAATTTTATTTTAATAACACATTAATCCTCATTTTTATTATCATGGTTAAGAACGGAATTTTATAGCCGTTTTGCATAATTCTCAATGATTGAGAGTATTTTTTTCCACTTTTCCATTCTTAACTACAAGAACAACGTTTTCAGGCCTCAGAAGTGATACATCCTGCATCGGGTCTCCTCTTACTGCTATGAAGTCTGCTTTCTTCCCCCTCATCAATCTTCCAATATCGGATCTGCCAACACAATCTGCTGCCACAGATGTAATTGATTTAAGTGCATCAAGCGGCCCTACAACTTCAGATATATAGACAGCCTCCCGGTAGTTTTGTCCGTGGGGTTCATCGTCACTGCCTACATAATCTGTGCCTGCAGCTATTTTAACACCTGAACTGTATGCGAGCTGTATATCCTTTTCCAGATGTGTCTTTATCATGGCATCCCTGTAGTGGTTTACATCTGTACGTTTCACCTTATATACTGACAATGTAGGAACGTAATACATTCCTTTATGTACCATTTTATTGACGTGGTCTTCCGTTAGTTCCAGCCCATGCTCAACGCTGTCAAAATTTGCGTCTATGGTATTTGTGATTGCATCCTTTCCATATGCATGTGCAGTGGCCTTTATATGCGCCCTGTGTGCTTCATCTGCTATTGCAGAAAGTTCTTCCACTGTAAATTCTTCCTTTATCAACCCACCTCCAACAAAGCTCCTGGATGCATATGCCTTTATCACTTCAGCTCCCTTGCGAAGGTTCATCCGGACAGCTTTTCTGCATTCCCAGGGACCATCACAATAATATGAATATGAGAGTTCCCTTGCTACCTCCGGCGTAAACATTTTAGGGTCATCATCTCCACCGGTTTCAGCAAGTGAAAAACCAGCAGATATTATCCGTGGCGATTTTATCATCCCAATTTTTTCAGCCTTCCCCATGTCAAGCGACACTTTATCTCCCAGTGTTCTTATTGTAGTAAATCCCCCGTTTAATAATTTTTGGGCATCCTGATAAGATCGTAATGTAAGGAGCACATCAGAAGTAAGAATCCAGTCCATTAAAGACCTGGTAGGTGTTCCAAAAAAATGTGTATGTACATCTATAAGCCCAGGCAAGAATGTGAGCCCATCATAATCCTTATCACTGTTCTTAGTTTCTTCAACGTATTCTATTTCTCCTGTTGACTCATTTACTTCCATCTCTGCCTTTTCATGAAAGTGTTCTCCATCAAAAATTCTTCCACTGTACCGCATTATGTTATATTAATCGGTACTATAAATCTCTATCCGGCAGGTTAATAATTATGTTTGCCAGTACATTTACTGGACTTATAGCAGAGTATGCCAACAGGGTATTACTTTTAATTTTTTCATAGCTAATATAGATTACCTATAAATTGGTAGAGTTAAGATTTAAAATACCTTTATAATATTTCCATAGATGTTTCTTTACGACTATGGCTTAGGCATCCTGCTGGGACTGTCACTTGCAGGCCCTCCCGGTTCCGTAAATTCAATTATTGCAAACGAAGCGCTGAAATCCCCGCTTCATGGCACACTGGTAGGTTTAGGCGCAATGACTGCGGATTTAACATTTTTTGCCATAGTATTTCTGACCAATGGAATCATAAGCCCTGCAATTCTGAAAGTTATATACATAATAGGTGGTATTTTCATGCTTTACCTGGGCATATCGATACTCAGGTCAAAAATGCCATCAAAAACAAGGAAAGGCAATTATGTTTTAGGTGTAACCATGGGATTGACAAACCCTTTTCAGATAATATGGTGGTTTACAGTTGGATTCTTCCTGCTCAAAGAACTGAGCATATTTTCCATTACCGGTTTATATTCCGGAATTGTAGTGTGGACAATAGTATTTCCATATGTTGTATGGCGCTTTGGAACAGGCTATGAAAAATACATTAAAATTGTTTCTGCAGCTATAATATTTGCATTTGCAATATACATACTGTTCGATGGATTGCACCTGATATTGAAATAATTATTCCCTGATTACA
>JAKAAA010000044.1 GCA_021797295.1 Thermoplasmata archaeon | reverse complement strand
TAACATCCTTATTTAATAATTTATAAATATCCTCATCATTGTAATCATAGAAGCCATTGGGCATAACTGTAAACCTTATCTTCCCTGTTGAAGCATAAACATGAAGTGTCTTTCTTGAAATTCTTAATAGGTTTAATGCCTCATTTGCCTTCATAGTTAATAACATAATATATTAATTGTAGAAATAGTTATCTGAATTATACACTATAATCTTTATACCTGAAATACAGGCTATACAATGTTTTTCATTTATAACAGCTGTATTACTTATGCATTGCTGTATAAACACTTTGATAGATAATAAATATTTAAGACGGAATGGTTTTGGTTCTTATCATTCTTGCCATTGTGTCTCCATCAATGAGTATTACATTTTTTTCTATTTTAGATATGCCAACCAGGTCCTGCTCAAAACCTGATTCAGAAAATATGATAAAAAGTTCATTCTCGAAATGAAAATTATTTGATTTTCTTTTTAAATCCTCAAGAACCTTGATGTTTGCCATTCTATTTCTATATTTTACTTCACAAAAAAAATGTCTCCCGGCGGAATCTTCTCCCATGGCATCTATTTCATCAATAAGAGGTTGGGCCGTCGCTTTGGCGGTTTTCCCCCACCACCTGCCTATTCTTAATATATCGGCATGTATTATATCCCTTGAATATTTTATAAGAAATTCTGTACATATATCCTCAAATATTCTTGAGATATACTCCTTTAAATTTTTATTTATTATATTTTTCAAAATTCCAATGTCCTGCCGTTCTATGTATTCTTTATTTTCAAATATATAATTAAAGTAGAAATTGAAATAGTTGCTGTTAATTTTGTATAACCCATTATTTCTTTTTTTATTGTATATTGGGTATTCTTTTTTTATTATATCCAGTGATGTCAGTTTTTCTACATAAGGCGACAATTCATTAGTTTTATAGCCCATAGCACTGGATATTTCAGATATCCCAGTTTTACCAGAGGCAATAAGTTTCAAAATCGTAAAGTATCTCTCTGGATTTGACAGTTCTTCCCTGAGAATAAATTCCGCATCATTATAAAATATATTTCCCTTTGATAGGTACTGTTCGAGATAATCTTTAGAATTGTCTATAAGAGAAAGGTAATAAGGGATTCCTCCAAATAATGAATATATTGTAATAGTTTCATGAAAATCTAGATAGCTGAAATATTTATATGTGTCACAGAAATGGAACTCATCCAATTTCAAATTGCCGGTCTTCCTGCCATACAGGGGCGATGAGTAGCCGAGCAAATCGTTATATACAATATTAATAAGCGAACCGCTTAATATAAACATTATATTCCTAGTCTTTAAATATAAATCATAATATTTCTGAAAAATTGAAAGAAATGATTTATCGGCCATTATTATATATGTTATTTCATCTATAACTACTATTATTTTCTCTGATAAATCCTCTGTCCTATCGACAAGGTATTCAAATACGGAAGACCATGATGTGAGAGGATTCTGTGAGATAATTTTATCATTGAAAAGTGTTGATAGTTTTATTGAGAAAGCTTTTATTAATTCCCTGCTGTTTTCCTGAGTACTGAGAAAATAGGCAGTAGGTTTATTTTTGCAAAACTCATTAATAAGATAAGTCTTTCCAATTCTCCGCCTGCCGTATATAACTATAAAATTGCTGCCATTTTTGTTATATTGATTATCCAAATATCCAAGTTCATAATCCCGATCAACTAACATAAACATAAATAAACTCATGCAATAAATATTTATCTAATTGATATTAGACTAATTTAACTTAGACTAATTGAACTTATTCTAAAATGAATTGTCTCGAATTCAACCCGGATGATCCTGAAGAAAAAAGACTCTATATTTATTAACAAAAAATGTATACAGGCACATGACAAGCCGTATTGAACTGATTATGGGCCTTTCAAATGACCTTGATAAACTCAACAGGACATTTGAAGAAAATGAGAATTTATTTGGTTATATGGGATTGAAAATTACCAGGATAGAAAAGGGGTTTTGTCAGATGGAATTACCTTATCATGAGAAAATTACGAGGGCTGGTAAGGTCCTCCATGGAGGCATGATAATGAGTGCGGTTGATTATGCAGGTGGCATCACTACAATGACAGTTAATGATGGCATTGATCAGGTAACCCAGGAGGTAAAAATTAACTTCCTGGCGCCAATGTCAAAGGGACCATTCAGAATAGAGGGAAAAACTGTCAAGGCAGGAAGAACTGCAGTAATAGTTGAGATCAAATTTTATGATGCAGAGGGGAAACTTGGCGTTATGGCACTTGGAACGTGGTATATAATAAGGGACAGGGTAATTAAAAAATCATAAATATATTCTATATTTTTATCCATAAGTTAATTATACCAACATCCCATATTTGTACATGAATGGGGTGGAAATAGCATTTCAGCTTAATAATGGAAAAGAGGAGAATGTGGTTCTGGCGTTAGCTAATCTTACAGGCAATTATTTCCGCCAGGAAGAGAAAATGGATATTACATGGCGGGTTTTCCATGTAACGCTGGACAAGGAAAAGTACTACAGGGTTCTGTACAGGGGAGAAAAACTCGGAGACCTTCATCCAGAAAATAAAAAGAGGATTAAGAAGAAATTTGATGAGCTGGGAAAAACGGATTATGAAACATTGATAGCAAAATATGAATCGGAATCCAGAAATGAAAATTTCCAGAAAGTAGGAATAAAAGAGCTTACGGAGGAATATGACCTCTGGCAGGACAAACTCTGGAATTACATCTAATTCTTCTTTACAACTATTATATCCAGGCCATGCCATTTTAATTTATAGCCCATGGCAGGAAGTATCCTTTCCGGTACAAGCCCCTGGCTCTCTATATATGCAAACATCCTTTCTGTATCTGGATAAAGCTTTTCAAGCTCATTTTTAATTGAACTTATTGAACTGTCATCAAGTTCTGAACTGAGTTGTTTTTTTCCGGAATATTTTTCCTGCAATATGGATCTCAAGGACTGGAAATCTATGTCCCCATAGAATACGATCCCATTCTTAACCTTCTTATCTTTCTGATCCAGAATATATATATTTTCCCAGTCAGCCTTGCCCTTCAGTTTTTGCTTTACCTCATCATCTCTTTTGGAAAGGTATTTAGACGTGATATTTATGTAAACATTCCTGTCAGATACTTTGACCACATAGTCCGGGAAATAAACCTCGCCGTCAACTATGAGCGGGTCTGCCCGGTGGACAAAATCATATGGAACTTCTTCACTGTGAAAATTCTGCGGGAGATAATATGATACTGCATCACTCAAATTCAGTTTATACATCTTTACTGTTTTCTCAAACTTATCCTTTATCTTTATGTCGCCCTCAATGCTCCATTTTTCCAGTGTACTTATTTTGTACATGAGCTGTGCGAATCTGCTGGCATAACGATCCGGATTTTCAAAAATATTCAGTGGGCCTGTGACATCTATGGATTTCAGTTCTGTGCCGGAAATATTTGTATTGTATAGAAGGCCCAGCCGTTTGATGGATGTGATAATATAACTCCAGTTAGAGGCTGATTTAATGTTAAGTGAACTGCACTTTCCCATTATTGTTTCCAGCTGCTCCAAGTTGTATTTTCTGGATATTTCCATCGGATCTCCATCATACGCCCTGGTAAGGACTAGCTCGCTTTCCTTATCGGCGTAAAGCCCGTTCATAATGCCATCAAAATCCAGCCCGTACTTTTCCTCAACGGGAGCGAGAATCGACAGTTTCTCCTCAATAGATACAGGAGGTATTCTTGCAGCTCTGAACACATCCTCCCGGAGAGCCATTGAATCCACATTAACCGGCGGTTCAAAAATGGAATTCCGGAAGAAGAGCAGTGACAGTGCCCGCACGGTCTTTGTACTGGACGAATTTACCTCCAGTTCCTTTAGGTCCTTTACAATTATTTCCCTCTTATTTCCTGTATTCCTGATAAATATAGATCTGACCTTTTCAAGGTAATCACTGTTCTCGTCGGAGAGAAAAACAGGGAATATCAAACCATTTTTGGTTTTACGGGCTATCATTAAGTCCGACGGGAACACCCTTTCTCCTCCTCCTTGAAGTGCCATACTCCGCTGTGCCTGCTGAAACCAGTTCATAGAGATAGCTGGATTTGCCCTCTGATGGCCTGAGTATCCGTCCAAGCCTCTGCCGGAACTGCCTTGTACTGCCAGATCCACTCATGATGATAGCAATTGATGCATCAGGGACATCTACTCCCTCGTCCAGTATCCGGGATGTAGCAAGCACCGTAATCTCACCGGTTTTGAACATATCCAGATATTTTTTTCTCTCCTTTCCGGGAGTCATATATGTAAGGGCAGGAACCAGAAATTCCCTTGAAATCATATAGGCAGTTGACGTGTCCTCCGAAAATATAATTATTTTTTCTCCCGGATGTTTGCTCAGAAGGTACCTTAAATAATCAGTCTTTTTTTCAGCGTTGAATGCTATTTCCCTTGCCTTCCTCCATGCCATGAGTGCTTCCTTTCCCTCAGGGTTCCATGATGACATTATAAGATTTTCAAAATTCATATTTCCATTTAGTTTTATATCTCTCTTTCTTAAATATGAAAGAAAGATTTCATGATTCCTTTCATATTCTATTTCGTCCTCATCGCTGAGATCTATAGGTATTCTGACTATTTTATAATTTGATATGAAATCATTCAATTCCTCATAGCCCAGTTCAAAAACTTTACCGCCCATATATTTTTCCAGTACCTCGTGAAGTTTATCATCTCTTTCATATGTCGCTGTAAGACCCAGCCTGTATGGTGATGCATAGAATTTGGCAATCTGCAAATAGCTTTCAGATGCCATATGATGCACCTCATCTGCGATGATAAATTTGAAACGGTTGCCCAGCCCTTCGGCCATGAGGTATGCAGAATCATAAGTAGATACTGATATATCCTTTATATCTCTTTCACCTCCACCTATCTGGCCAATATCCATTTTTAACAAATCCTTGAGCTTTTGCCTCCACTGTATGATAAGCTCTATTGTAGGTGCAAGTATTATTGTAGGGACTTTCAGCATGGTTATAGCGTAAATTCCAAGTATTGTTTTGCCAGCCGCCGTGGGTAAAACAACGGTACCGGAATAGTTATTTCTTGCCCACATTTCAAGGGATTTTTTCTGGTATGGCCTGAGGTTTATTTCTGAATTTATTTCCAGTTTTTTATCCTGGAAAACATTATCTATAATTCCCGGCTTTTTGATTATTTCTGCATACCTGTAAGCAGGGGCGCGGTATTTTTTAATTCTTTCATCATATGAAAATATGCCGGCATAATTTTCATCCGATATTATACTGCCGGCTTTGTATGATATTTCCATGGATTGTATATATGAAATGATTTAATAAGTTTGCCCATTGGTTTCCCCGAAGATTTTGTTCCTCGGCGTTCCCTCCAGTATTGTAGTCCCGTAATTTGTGGTATCTTTGAATTCTCTCATTTCTATGAAATTCTTGAAAGCCGTTTTATCTTTCCATTCTGTATAAATCATATACTCTCTGGGGCAGTCAACTTCCTGATACAGTTTTCCGTCTAAAAACCCGGTTTCCGGTTTGCTTTTTAATAACTGTAAAACATTATTGAATGTTTTGACGAAATCTGCATTGTGACCTTCCTTGACCTTATAGTATAAACCTACATGTATCATAATTTTTATATTGTAGCCATTCTAATAAATATTTCCGTTGAAATTTCAGAAGGTATATCAAAATGAGTAGAATCCGGAATAGAATAGTTAAATATTTAAATTCATGATTTATAAATATCCATGAAGCAGGATAATGGTTACAAAATAAATTCTGCTATTCCTACAGTGTTCAAAGCAAACGAGGAGATAAACTGGGAAGAAACAGCAGGAATAGTAGAATTTTTACGGAATATCAATATTGATAGTATTTCTATACTTTTATTCGGCGGGGAATATTACAGGCTTTCACTAGAGGAGAAGAAAGAGCAAATTGAACTGGTCACAGGAATGGCAGCCAGCAATCAGAAAGTTTTTGTCGGTCTCAGCGACGTTTCCCTGGATTCAACCATTAAACTGGGAAGAGAAGCGGGGAGATACGGTGCTGCAGCAGGAATAATTTCCATGCCGTCTTCTATACCATTTTACAACATAAGAAGAAAATTGATAAAACACTTTCTATCCAGAGTTTTTGACAATTCAGAAATATCACTAATATTTCAGGATACAGGCATGGATGAAAATATTCTGCCGGAGATAGAATTCTGGCGGAAGTATATAGAGAATGGAAAACTGGTAGGATTCAAAATAGAGGGAAGAAGATCTCTTGTAAAGATGAAAACTCTCCATGCCATCTATGAGGATGTGGATATTTATGGAGGCTATCTGGGAATCAATATGGGAAACGAGATGAAGGCTGGATCAACCGGGGGCATAATTGGATCATCAATTCCTGATAAAATTAGAGAAACTATTCTCAATCTCAGGTCTGGTGAGATAAAAGAGGAAGTGCTCAAACTTCTCAAATTTGAGGTGAACCATTTATATGCCTTTACCTCCCTGGAAAAATACCTTTTGATGAAAAGAGGCATAATTTCAGAGTATAAATGCAGATGCCCGTGCCCTCCTGTGAGCAGGATACTTCTTAACAGGATGGATGCATTTTACAATAAAATATTTGAACAACGGGATTGAATTCCGGCTAAATCTGATATTTGATTAATTGAGATGGAAAACTTCCATGATAGAGTTTCCCGTCCTGCTTTCAGGAGATGTTTTTATAACATCGCTCATAAAATCCTGCCATTTCCTATTGATCTCACTGCTGTTTATAATGCTAAGTGTCCTGTCCAGATCATGGCATTCCCAGTATCCGAAAATATCAGTGCCGTCCATGAATATGGAGTAGTTGCTAACACCGGCTTCTTTCAACAAGTTCAATAATTCCGGCCATACATTTTTATGCCTTTTAATATACTCATCCATCATTTCTTCTCTTATAACAAGATGAAAACCATATCTCATAAAATTATATTACCCTGGAATATAAATATCTATATTATAATTTTAAAAAGTATGGTAAAAATAAGTGTACTGAAAAATAAAATGCTGTATAAAAAACATAAAAGATTGAAATTACTTTTTCAGTAATCTCCACCTGGAGGCATGCCGCCCGGTGAACCACCCTTGGATGATCTTGTTGCTATAACATCGTCGATCCTCAGTATCATTACTGCTGCTTCGGTTGCGGCCTCGACAGCCTGCTTGCCTACCCTTATGGGTTCTATAACACCGGTTTTTTCCATGTCTTCCACATTTCCTGAAAAGACATTTATACCGAATGTTTTCTTTCCATTGGCGTGCTCGCTTCTTATTTTTATAAGAATATCTATTGGATCAAGTCCGGCATTTTCTGAAAGTGCTCTTGGAATTTCTTCCATGGCATCAGCAAACTTTTCTATGGCAAGCTGCTGCCTTCCACCTACCTTGGAGGCGTAGTTTCTCAGGTTGAATGCAATTTCCTCTGCTGCCGATCCGCCGCCTGTTACATAAGCACCATCTTCTACTGCTGCTGCAACAACGTGAAGTGAGTCAGTAAGTGATCTCTCTATTTCATCTGCGACATGGTCTGTTCCTGCCCTGATCAACAGGCTGATTGCCTTCGGATTCTTGCTTCCGGTAACAAAGGTCATGTAATCATCGCTTACCTTTCTTTCCTCTACTGTTGCGGCTATTCCGAGGTCTGATGCTGTTATTTCTTCCAGTGATGATACTATGGCTGCGCCAGTTGCCTTTGCAAGTTTATCAACATCGCTTTTCTTGACCCTTCTTACCGCGTACATTCCTGCCTTTGCAAGGTAGTGCTGGGCCATGTCATCTATTCCCTTCTGGGTTATGACGACATTGGCTCCTGTTGCTTTTATTTTGTCAACCATTTCCTTGAGAACATCTTCTTCCTGCCCAAGGAATTTCTGTATCATAGATGGGTCACTGATCTGGAGGTTGGTATCAAATTCCGGTTTCTTTATTTCCAGTGCTACATCCAGCAATGCGATCTTTGCATTTTTTACAACCTTTGGCATATTGGGATGTACCTTTTCCTTATCAAGTATTATTCCATCAATCAATTCAGTTTGATCTATTTCCCCACTGTTTTTCTTTATAATCTGAAGATTATCGAAATCAACAAGGTATTTACCATCTCTTTCCTCGGCAATGTTTTTTATTGCATTGTATGAAATTTCTCCCAGAAGTTCCTTTTCAACCGATGCACTCTTGCTATTCAGTGAGGTTTTAGCCATTTTTATCAATATATCTTTGTCATTGATTGATACAGGCTTTGATATTTCATCCAGAACCCTGCTTGCCTGCGCAGCTGCAGTTTTATATCCCTCGGTTATTACCGTAGGATGTACGTTCTGCTTTATTAGTCCCTGAGCCTGGTCAAGCAATGCCCCTGCTATAATTACTGCTGTTGTGGTTCCATCGCCGACATAACTGTCCTGTGTTTTGGAAACCTCAACCATCATTTTTGCAGCAGGATGCTCGACATCCATCTCCTTAAGTATTGTAACCCCGTCATTTGTTATGACTATATCTCCAAGGGAGTCCACAAGCATCTTGTCCATTCCCCTCGGACCGAGTGTTGATCTAATAGATGTTGCGATTGCCTTTGCAGCATCTATATTCTCGAACATTGCATCCTTTCCACTCTCTCTTTTAGTTCCTTCTTTCAGGATAAATATGGGTTGACCACCAATCATGATTATCAAGTAAGTAAAAATAAACTTCTATATATAGTTTACTATATTA
>JAKAAA010000004.1 GCA_021797295.1 Thermoplasmata archaeon | reverse complement strand
ATAGAGAGAAAGATGGATGAGGATGATCTGAAAAGCAGGATTAAGGATAGCTTTGAGAAACTCTCATGCAGCCTGACATTTGCAAAAAGCTGGATTCCGAGATTCATGAATAAAAGTATAAAAATATAGGTAATAAACTATAATAACCTCCAGGTTCCAAAATTCTAACACAAAAAAACTAAATAGTATAGATACATAAAGCATATTACCTGTTACATTATATGTATATTGATTGGGCACGTTTGAAATTAACTGTCACGGATACTACATTAAAGTAATTGGGAATATGGTGGCAAACATGAAAAGTGTGAGTAGGTTTATCTAACATCTGTGGCGTATTTTTTAGTAATAGCTTTAGTAGTAGCTTGTCAGTGAGTTTTAGATTTTGCAGGAGTGGTTTATATGAAAGGCTCTGAACTGCTTTTAAAGGCAATGAAAAGGGAAGGCGTAAAAGATCTTTTCGGCATACCGGGATTGTATAACATGCCCTTATATGATTCATTTATTGAGGACGTTGAATCAGGGGAATTGAGGCATATACTCATGAGGCATGAACAGGCAGCTGCCCATGCAGCCGATGGCTATGCCAGGGCTACAGGAAATCCCGGAGTTCTCACTGCTACAGCGGGACCGGGTGTAACAAATATAGTAACCGGTTTAATCACAGCATATCAGGATTCGTCTCCGGTTGTTGCAATCACTGGGGCCGTAAACAGGAATGCAATGGGAAAGCTTTCTTTTCAGGAATCCGATACATTGGGCGTATCATTCCCCGTAACCAAGTATGCTGTAGAGGTCAAAACCGTGCAAGAAATCCCTGTCTGGGTGAAAAATGCATTCTATATAGCCTCTACAGGTAGGCCAGGTCCAGTGGTTGTTGATGTACCCAGGGATGTACAGATGGAGGATATCGGCAGTGTTACATATCCCGATTCTCCAGATGTGCATTATAAACCCTTTGAAACTGTTGTAAATAGAGACATATTGAACAGGATGGCATTAAATCTTATGAAGGCAGAAAAGCCAGTAATACTGGTAGGTACCGGTGTTGTATGGGCCAACGCAACCGATGAAATACTTAAATTATCTGAGTTCCTGGGATGCCCGGTCGTATCAACACTCCCCGGGAAATCCGCAATACCTGCAGATTATCCACTGTATGTTGGTGCAATGGGATATTACGGCAGGGCAGAAGCCAGCATGGTTGCGCTTGAATCGGACCTACTCCTGGCAGTTGGAGCAAGATTCAGTGACCGTACATTTACATCATACGATGAAATGAAGGACACTAAAAAGGTATTCATGTCAATAAACCTGGATCCCACGGATTTTTCCAGAGGTATAAAACCGGATGTTTCAATGGCTGGAAATGCGAAGATACTTGTAAATGAGCTTCTGAATGCGCTCTCCGTTCTGGGCAGGAAAAAGGCTAATTATGCATGGAATCGCAGGGTTAATGAATTGAAGGAATACTACTCGCAGTTCTCACACCCTCCGGATGATGGCTATATGCGTCCATGGCAGATACTCAAAGCACTCAGGGAGGTACTGCCGAGGGATGCAATAATGACAACAGGTGTGGGTCAGCACCAGATGTGGGCTGAAACACACTGGGAAAACCTTGAGCCCCGGTCCTTCTTTTCCTCAACTGGAATGGGAACCATGGGATTCGGATTGCCGTCTGCAATGGGGGCAAAGGTTGGTAGGCCGGATAAGATTGTTGTGGACTACGACGGTGATGGATCTTTCATGATGACCGGAAACAATCTTGCAACTGCCGTGGATGAAAATATCCCTGTAATAGCAGTGGTAAATGATAACAGAACCCTGGGGCTTGTCCGTCAGGTGCAGGATATGTTCCAGAATAGAAGAATAGTGGGCGTGGACTACGGCAATTCCCCAAATATATTGAAATATGCCGAATCATTCGGTGCCGATGCGTTTGAAGCACATAACTATTCAGATATAATGGAATACGTGAGAACTGCAATAAGGGAAAATGTTCCCTCGGTGATCAGGGTTCCGGTAAATAAGGAGGAGCTTGCGCTACCAACATTACCGCCCGGCGGAAAATTAAGTGAGGTGATCGTCAGTGATCCCAGACAAAACAATAAAAATTGAAGGATATTACAGGGATGCCGGACTTCTGGAGAGAATAGCAGCTAATTTCAGGAGATTCTGGCTTGATATAAAATGGATGGACATGAAGGTAGAGGATAATGGAAAATGTACGGTGTATATGTCCATTCAAGATCGAAGCGGGCTCGGCAACCTGGATCTTTCCCTTGTAACCCTGAGCAAGATGGTGGATATTGACTTCGTGGAGGAACTTGAGGGAACTACCTGCAAAGAATTTGAAATTAAATATAATAAGGCAAAGAAATACGAATGGGGTGTTATAAGTGAGTAAAATACTTGGAAAGGTTTACACAGAAAATGATGCAGATTTAAAATATGTTAGGGATAAGAATATTGCTGTTCTGGGCTATGGAAGCCAGGGAAGGGCATGGGTTCTTAACCTGCTTGATTCGGGGCTCAAGGTCAAACTTGGCCTTGAAAGGGAAGGCAACTCATGGAAGAAGGCTATTGAGGATGGGGTAACCCCGGTAAAGACCGAAGAGGCCCTGAAGGATGCCGACATTGTTATATTTCTGGTTCCTGACATGGTTCAGAGGAAGATATACAATGAAAAGGTAAAGCCGGTTCTCAAGGAGGGCATGGACCTGGTATTTGCGCACGGATTCAATATACATTACAAGCTGATTCAGCCACCGGAGTATGTTGATGTTTACATGGCTGCGCCAAAGGCTCCCGGTCCGTCTGTTAGGGAATTTTTCGTAAAGGGTGGAGGTGTTCCTGTGCTGGTCGGCGTACATCAGGATCATTCTGGCAAGGCACTGAACAAGTCCCTAGCCATAGCAAAGGCACTAGGTGCCACAAAGGCAGGTGTGCTGGAAACCTCTTTCAAGGAGGAAACTGAAACAGATCTCATGGGGGAGCAGCTGGATCTTGTGGGTGGATTGACAGCCATGCTCAGATCAGCATTCCAGACAATAGTTGAACTGGGATACAGGCCGGAAATGGCATACTTTGAGGCAATCAATGAAATGAAGCTGATAACGGATCAGATATATCAAAGCGGGTTATCCGGAATGATGCGGGCTGTCTCAGATACTGCAAAATATGGCGGGTTAACCGTTGGCCCGTATGTAATCAATGAGGATGTAAAAAGAAGAATGAAGGAAAAGGCCCAGAGAATCCAGAGTGGAAAATTTGCGGATGAATGGATAGAGGAATACGACGAAGGTTCAAAAAAACTCAAATCGCTCATGGACGACCTGGACAATTCCCTTGAGGAACAGGTTGGCAGAGAGCTCAGGGAGATAGTTCTGAGAGGACAGCCAAAAAAATAATTTCCATAAATGGCATAAATAGTTTATTATATTTTTATATTATAAAGAGCAGCAATAGAATTGCCATGCCTATTATTATTGCAGTAAATAGAAACAGCTCTGTTTTTCTTGAATTATATTTATTGTTATCCAGATCCTTTTCATTTGTAACGTATTCAATATAACCGTAGGCAATGGTTATCATTCCAACTACTATCATCACTTCTCCTGCTATCAGCGAATCGCTGAATGATGAGGTTACCTTGCCCTCCAGAGCGTCAAGAAATATAACAAATTTTGCAATAACGAACCCGAAACCCATGAGTGATATGCCCGTTCTCATCCAGGCGAGAAAAGTCCTCTTGTTTGCAAAGTGATCAGTATTGGAAGACATTTTAATTCAATAACAAATTACAATATAATACTTATTATAAATTTTTGAGTGAATCCTGTTCTGAATTATCCTTCGGGAACAGGCTGCGGCTTATTCCATTTTCATCTAAATAATCAAAAATGTTATAGTATAATTTTTTCTTTTTGCCCAGCATATTAAAAGTTTTGAAGTTAAAGCACAGATGGCAGGTTTCCACCTTTGATTCGAGAAAATAGCAATTTCCCGATCTGTTGAAAATGCACTTCTCTTCCACGCTTCCATCTACCATAAATTCCTATAATTGTATTGTATTAAAAACTTTCTAAAAGAAGATCCGCCTGCCTGAGTAGGTAAGCTTTGTTCTTCCGAATTCATCCATTTTTCTCAATTGATCAATGGTGAAAACAGGGCCGTCACGGCATACCTGATAACCGTTTATTGAACAGGAATCACATATGCCTATTCCGCATTTCATGGATCTTTCCAGTGAAAACTGGCAGGAGATTTCCATACCCTTCAAATAATTGAATACTGCCTTGAGCATAATTTCCGGTCCGCACACATAAACCATGTCAAAATTTTCCATATCCATGTCCTTCAGCGCTTCTGTGGCAAATCCTTTTATCCCCAATGTGCCATCGTCTGTTACAATCCTCAAATTTTCTGGATTAAATTTAGATGATAAAATAATATCTCCAGATGTTTTTCCAGATAATATGGCGGTAGTGTCTTTATCAGCCAGCGGTATCAGCGGGGCTATGCCACTTCCGGCTCCTATGATCAGTTTTCTTCCATTCACATGGGTAAAACCATTTCCATAGGGCCCTTCGTAAAATATTCTATCACCTGGTTTCATACCCGCAATCTTTGCCGATGCCTCACCGTATACCTTTACAGTAATGCTTTTCGGATTCACAGTAGAAGAAAATGATAATGGAATCTGGTTTATACCCGGAACCCATGCCATAATAAACTGCCCCGGAATGATTTCTATATCATCATTGAATACCAGTGTGCTGACATTTTCTGCTTCCCTTATATTCTCTATAACGCTAAAATACCTCATCTGATTGCCACCCCCACAAGGTCTTCCACTTTTTCTATGGAATTCATTTCCATATAATTTCTCAGTCCCTCAGAGAGATCCCTGAAAACAGATATTCCTCTGGATGAAAGCACGGAGCCGATCTGGACGGCGGAAGCACCTGCCATAATGTATTCAATGGCATCCTCAGCTGTATTTATTCCACCAACACCGATTACAGGTTTACCTGTTTCCCTTTTAACCTCATAAACATACCTGATTCCAACGGGCTTTATTGATTTTCCACTTAGGCCGCCATAAATATTGCTGAGAACCGGCATTCTGGCATTTATATCTATTTTCATGGCCTTCAATGTATTGATCAGAACATATCCATCGCATTTTGATGCGGCATCTGCCTGCTTTATCATATCCGATGTATTCGGTGACAGCTTTGCATAGACCGGGATATTAATTCTTGATTTGACCTCCTCAACTATTGCTGTTACCAGTTCCGGGTCTGAACCCACCTCCATGCCATAACCGTTTACATGGGGGCAGGATAAATTAAGCTCAACTCCTGATGCTCCGTAATTTTCCATTCTTTTTGCAAGTTCTGCAAACTCTTCAGGGCTCTGTCCGAATATACTGCCTATAACAGGTTTTCCCGCACGCAGTGCTATCTTAATCTCATCTCCATAATTCTCTATTCCCGGATTCGATAAGCCTATTGCATTTATGGTAAAGTTATCGTCTGAATAAACAACAGGCGGGTCAAACCCCTTTCTTTCGGAAGATCCTATTGATTTGGTTACTGCTGCGCCCGCACCGGATTCAAGTATCCTCTGAATGGTATAACCATTCTCATCAAGAATTCCAGAAGCAAGGATAAATGGGTTCCCGAGCTTTATTCCTATGTCAGTTTCCAGTTGCATATACTTCCCTATCTGTTACTTATATGTAAACAATTCCAATCAGGAGGACTCCATAAGGTCAGTGGGAAAATTCCGCAGCTGAATGGAATTTTTAATGGGGAAATTATTATAATTATAAGCCAACACGTAAGGAAGCATTATTTCCTTATCAGTAAGAAACATATTACCGCCCATCTCGGAAAAATGAATGCAGGTGTCAACATACTTGTAATTCATGGCAATATTCTGTGTGAACGAAAGATAGCTGGATATTCTCTTATATGTTAGATTATTGTTTATAATCACAGTTGAAGCCCCGTTTATAATGGTATCCATGAGATCATTTTCCGTTTCAGGGTAATTCATTACAGTAAGTTCAAAAAATTTTGCCAGTTCATCATATAATTTTAGGTTCAGATACCTATTTCTTAATGCGTCGTAATCTATTACAAAAATGGAATCAACTTTTAATTTCAAAATCTGGAAGATGCTGTCGTAGTTTGAAACCTTTTTATCCTCTATTGTGACACAGTACAATAAATTAGAATGTAAGGATGCTTAATTAAGCTTTTTATAAAAAATCCCATGCAAAAATATCAGATTCCCATGAAATTTGAATAATAATTTCTATATATATTCCTTAATATCTATCAATGTTTCTGTGTCCCCCGGCACAGAAAATAAAAAACCCCTGAAATTATAATCCTTCAATTTATAAATGAAAGAGTGCAGTTCACCTAGTTCCACAGAAGGCTGATTTATCCTCTCAACTATTTCACCATTTTTTCCCGTTTTGACTATTATATACGGTATGAGCTTTTCGGTCTTTATTTTATCCAGGATGGAAAGGTCCCCGAAGTTTACTACAAGAAATATGTTTGCACCCTTCTCCATCCTTGTTTTTATATCATTCAGCGGTTTCCTGAAACTCAGTATAACACCAGATTCAACGCCCCTTCTTATTGCGAGTTTCATGGCATCAATTGAACCTATTTCATTGAATTCATTCCCGAATCTGGGTTTATCTCCCTGTGTAAATATAACAGAGGCTTTAATGGCCTTTGCTGCGGTAATCACTGATCGCAGTTTTAATTCATTGATATCCTTCAGCCTCTGATTCATGATTATTTCCTTGTGCGGATAAGTTTCCCGAATCATATAGCCTATAAGTTCCGGTGGCATTGTGGGGTATCCAAGGGGATTGTCCGGTATATTGAAGCCGTCAAAATTTATTAATTTCTGTAAATTTTTTTCTACATTTTGGAGGTTTCTGGAAGGATAAATTTCAGCATAAATTCTCATTCTTTATCAAAGTGGTTATAAAATAAAGAGTTTTGCATTGATTTAGAATAATATATGCACTATTAATTTTAAATTACCCCTACTAATTGCTCCCAGAACAGGGCTAATTTTTATATGTGTTTGAGATTCCTTTTCATGAGAGAAGAATACAGTTATGGCATTGTGGTTCTATCCAATTTCAATGGAATTTATAAATATCTGCTTCTGAAAAGGGCGGAGGGCTGGCTTGATTTTCCTAAAGGGCATATAGAACAGGGTGAAACCGGTGTGGATGCTGCCATAAGGGAAACAGCTGAAGAAGCAGGCGTAAAAATAGATGAAAAGAGTCTGATTCCATATTTCCATTATGATATAATATACAGATTTGTTTATAATAAGGTGAAAATATTGAAGCATGTGAGAATGTTTATGTCCATTGTACCTAACAGCGTCAGGGTCAGAACATCATATGAGCACAGGGGGTATATCTGGCTGGATTATCAGGAGGCCATGAAAGAACTAAATTTTAAAAACCAGAAAGATTTGCTTGAATATGCCGATTCTTATATCAAAAAGTATATTATAATGGAGTCAATAAATTCGGAATACAAAAAAATATATGAAAACAGGGAGTGGAATTTAAGTAAAAATTTTGTTCCCGGGGAAGGAAATTTAAATTCTAAATTATTTTTCATTGGCCAGGCACCGGGCAGGAACGAAGACATTGAAAGAAGGCCTTTTATAGGAAGAAGTGGTAAATTGCTTGATAGCCTTATTGAGGGAATAGGACTGCACAGAGAAGATGTTTATATAACCAGTGTTGTACAGTTTTTCCCGCCGGATAACAGGGCGCCTACAGATGAGGAAATCTCAATATGCATGCCCTTTCTGAAGAAACAGATTGAAATTGTGAATCCGGGAATTATTATACTTCTGGGTTCAACTGCCATGCGATCGCTGCTCAATCTGAAAGCTGTTACAGAATACCATGGCAAAATACTTGAAAATAAATATCTGATCACGTTGCATCCGGCAGCAGCTCTCAGAAATCCGGCCAGCCTAGAAATCATGAAATCTGATTTTAAAATACTGGATAATTACCTCAAATCACATGGAAACCCCTAGTCTCCCTGCCGTAGATCAGATATAAAATAGCTCCTGCGAAACCTAGTAAATAAACAATGAGAATGAAGTAAGCATATAGATGCACACCGGCACCTGCCAGCAGGAATATAAACATAATGTATACCGCATATCCTGTTAATCTCACACTGCCGATGCCTCTTCCCCTGTATCTGCTCACAAAATTTTCAGGTTCAAGCAACTCTCTGGATCCCCATGCAATCTCCCCGAAAACGGAGCTTATGGCAAGCATCAGGAGCAGAACATCAAGGTTTGATATTACAGTATTAAAGAATACTAATAACATTATCCACATAGCGAACATGCCGGAAAACCCGATCATGGATGTATATTTTCTTCCCGTCCTTCCTATAATAAATCCACCTGCAATACCTGTTGCCGATTCAGCAAATACTGAGAAAAATATAATCAGGTCAGTGAATTGTGGAAAATGAAACGGGCCAAGCACCAGATCGGAAAAGGCAAATCCCACTATTATGGCAATTCCCATCAATGTCAGGGCTATAAATTTTGCCAAATCCCTGAAATTGAATCCTTTAGCAGGTATACCCTTTCCGGTTTCCCATAGAGCACTTTCATTTATCCTGCCCCTTGCTATGATCGATACAAAACCACAGAATATGGCTATTACAATAAGTGCAATTTTCTGGACAAAAACCGAACTGGAAAATAAAATAAAAATAGCCGCCATGACAGTTATGCCGATATTTGCCATATTAGAGGATTCAACTATTGCAGGCCCCCTATATTTTGCCGGAAAATACTCTGCCATTATGGATAGGGAAACTGTCTCATCCCCGCCCAGACCAAATTCCCCAATGAACACAAATATTATTAGAAGAATATAATTATATGTTATCCCGATTCCTATGAGTCCTGCTATGGTTAATCCCATGGTAATGATATAACTGTTTTTCCTGCCTCTCCAGTCTGATAATGCACCCATGGCAATATTTCCTGTCAGTAGACCAGCAGGTGCTGCTCCTATTATATAGTAATAAGCTGAGGATGGAACAAAATACCATGTGGTTATGAGTGGAGCTATGCTCAGCGCAATCCCCCATATAAGAAAGGAAGATGAAGCAGCAAGAAAAATCATCCAGTGTTTACCATTCCATTTTGATAATGCTACTCTTTCCGAAATTTCAGTGTTATATTTTATACTGTTTTCCATAATTTCCCTCCGCCGGCATTGCCCGGATCAGGTTCATGGGGTCGATCCTTATCCTCTCAGCTCCTGGCTCCCCCTAACATTAAAAACATTGCCTTAGATTATATAAAAATTGTGGAGACATCTGTAATGTTCTCAATCACACTATAAGCTTGAGTTCAAAGCCAGCAATGGTAACAATAATACCTACTGCTACCATGACTACAATCCAGAACCTGGCTCTCCCTGCAGTGGATTTACTTATAAACAGCCCCAAAATTGCCAGTGATACATATGAAAGCGATAAAGGTATTGTCTCATTACCTCTGATAATCAGTGAAGATGATAGGGGGATCAGTGCACCAAGGAATCCAAAAAAGGCTGCAATCAGGGCACCCAGAAGCGATTCTATGAATATTTCAATACCCAAATGGCCCTTCAGGAGGTAATCAGTTGATTTCAAATTTAATTGAAGAGCTGTCCTGTGCAACTCCTCATTTAGACCTGCATACTGAGCTATAAAATAACTGAAAGCACCGGCAAAGGCAGATCCGAATGAAATTTTAAAGGATTCAAACATATCTATAGTGCTTTTTCCTATAATTCCCCCGGATGCAAGTATCAGAGCAGTGATTATCCCATCTGAGAGGCCAATACTAACCGGGAATATGTATTTTTTATTCATTTTATTATATGCTTTCCGGTAATAACCTCATCTATGGAATGTATAGCACAGCCCATATCTTCTATAACCTTTACAAGATAATTATAATTGATATTTAATCCTTCAACCGTTATACTGGTCCCCATGGTTTCCATATCCATTTCTGTAACAGTTATCTTCACAGCATCCACACCAGGTACCTCCTCTATGGAACCTGCAAGTTCCGTGAGCGTTGGCCTGTTTAATCCCTTATCAACGTCCAGTAAAATCCTTCTAAGATTCATAAGTTTTTCAAACCTCGGAGCAATTTGGCTATTAGCCATACTCTTCCATTTATATCATTATAGAATTATTATTTATTAACCTTTTCTGATTTTCATACATAATTATTCTTTTTTGCATATTTCGTATAGAATTCAGAGGAGCGACACTATTATAATTACCAGTACGAAGGCAACTATCATATATGTAATATACGCTGATATGGAACTGTTCATAATTTTGTATGCTGTAAATTTTGCAAATTTCCTGTAGGTTTTAGCAATATTTATCATGACCATCCAGAATACATCAACTGTTTCCACTCTGTCCTGATCTGTTCTTGTAGTCATCAGTATTCTTTTCAGTATAAGCCTTATATTGTTTGAATAAGTGAATGAATTGTAGTATTCTCCGTTTTCTATTCCGCCGTTCCAGCGATGTGCAATTCGAGTCCTTGGCTTTCTGAAAACAAGGAATACAATCATTGTAAATACAGTTAAGAGTATTAGTATATAAAGCGGAGTTATCAGCCCGAAATCGGATACACCGAGGCGGGATTCAATCATGAGGCCATTTAATACAAGAACAGAGGGAATGCCCGATATATAGTTTTTTCCGATGACCATGAATGATATGGCAAAGAGGAATACAAGGGTTATGCCGGTTCCGAGTATTGTATAATTCTCCAGATTTTTCCCCTGCGATTTCCTGTGACTATCGGTGAAATAAAACATTTTCAGCATTGCAGCGGTGGCAAATCCCTCTCCCATAGCGATCAGTGAACCTGCTATGATTGAAGCAATACCCAGTGGGCCGTATAGATATGCACCCATGAAAAAAGACTCCAATATCATCCAGATTCCGAGACCCCCCAGAGAAGGGAATAGCCCGGAAAGTGAGGACATTGCAAAAAATTTTCCTGCCTGATTTACAGAGTCTTTTCCTCCGGTAACCGCGCTGAAGTACTCAACACCTGTATGCCCTATTGATATGAACAGCCCTGTTTTTGCTATTGAATGTGCCATGGCAAAAATGGCTATGGAGATAAGGATAAATTCTTTTAAAACACTATCATTGACTGCAATAAATAAGCCGATTGCAGCCATCAGCACCCCGTTGTTTTCTATGGTACTGAATCCTCCCAGGGATTTCATATTTTCAGAGATATAGGCATAAAGAGCCCCGAAGAGTACGGAAATCACACCTATAATGATGAATAGTATGCCTATGTCAGTAGAAACCGGGGAAAGCAGAGCTATTTTCAATATACCGTACACACCCATAAGTGTCATGGTTGCACTGAATATCGCAGAGGAATTAGCCGGAGCACTTCCATGGGCTATGGGAAGCCATTCACTTATCATAAAAGGTGTTAATCCCATTTTTGACATTGCCCCTAAGGCAAATATGAGCAGAACAGTGTCATTGGAAAGCCCTGTAAAGTTAAATGTGCCGGTATAGTAATAGGAAAGCACTGCTGCGGTTATAATCAGCACCGTGCTTACTTCAGAGAACAGCATAAATATATATGCTTCAATGTCGTTTTTCTTGTTTACTGCCACTGTTAAATAGGCCGGTATGGACATAATTTCCCAGCCTGTTATGAAAACAAGAAAGTTATTTGCATATAATATTGTCATCATTCCCGCAATGGTGAGTATGAACAGTGGTGCAAGCCATTTCCCGTATTTTTTTGAATATGGAATTGAAAAAATTGATGTTATTATCCATACAATGGCTGCAATAAGGTAAAAGTATGTTATATAATCAAAAATTTTGAATGTAAGAAGGAAAAACAGGCCGGAGGCTACTGCGGTGATTATATATCCTGCTGTCCTGTATTTTATCGAAATTATTGCGGCAAGGAAAACTGCCATAAGCGGTATGTAGTAATATATCATTTTTTCTCCCTCGCTTCGATTATTGCATTGAGGATCGCTGCTGGCGTGGGCGGGCATCCCGCAATATGAATATCATATTTTTCCATCGCTTCTCTGCCTATAATTCCACCTGAGAGTGCACATGCACCCAATCCTATGACAATTTTCGGATCCGGCATGGCATCATAGGCTTCCTTCAGTATCTTTTCCATTCCATCTGTATGAACTCCCATGACAACAAGGGCATCAGCATGCCTCGGGGTATTTGCCATAAAAATTTTGAATCTGCTGGAATCATACTGTGGAGAAAATAGGGTGGTAAATTCAACATTGCAGGCACCGCATGTTCCCGAGTCAACCGGATAAAGGTATATGGATTTTCTGAATATATCCGGAACCGGTTTCTTCACCGAATAAGCATTCTGCTTACCTGTGGGAGTAAGATCGCACTGCCTGCAGAAAATGCATCTGTCCATATCCCACTTATTATCTTTCAGCGCTTCCGTGGGGCAGTTATAATCACTTATTCCCTCCAGCAGGGAAGGATACATAATCTCATACTCCGTCAGCTTCTCGGTTTTGATTCTCTTCCTCAAGCCGCTTATGAACCAGTTCACTGTAAATTCACCTCCAGTTCTGATATCCAGATGCCGAAACTTTCCCATACAAAGAAGAAATCAGTAAAAATATTGTTATTCTTCAGTGCATATCTGAAATTCTGCATATTGAGATGTGAAGGCGGTGACATCTGTATGTCCATTAATCTGCCTTCTTTTATTTTTACATAGTAAAAGAGATCTCCAGCAGGTGATTCTATTCTGGCAGCACCTTCCCCTGATCCCTTTAATTCCACCTTATTCCTGCTGTAAGCCTTTTTAATATCATATGATTCTATAATATTTATGGATTCAAATATTTCTCTGACCCTTACCAGAAATCTGGAGAATGTATCACCATTCTTTTCAAGTACCAAATTATATTTTCCATAGATCAGGGACTGAGAATCCAACCTGGCATCGTATCTGAAATTTCCCGCACGGGCTGCTGGGCCTGTCGATTTTGAATCTACCATAATTCCGTTTTCCTGAATTCTATCCAGAAATATTTTAGAGGAAAGCAGGCCATCATAAATAGACCTGAACTGCTTTTCAACAGAACTCAGCTTTATTTTTGCAAAATCTCCATCAATAGAATTTATGCCATTTACGGAAAAATAGTATCTGTGGCCGAAGGCACCGGAGATTATTCTCGCAACCTCCTCCCTCAGAAGTAACAGCTGTTTTTCCGGCACGGCGAATCCTGCAGATTCACATAAGCCTTTTATTACATCAATATTGGATCGTATCCTCTCCAGCTCGATTTCTACAATCCTTGCATTATTGAGCTCCCCATTCTCAATGTTCAATGCATCCTCCACGGCCAGTGCATAGGCTATACTGTGTGATGCTGAATGGAATCCATTGATACGTTCAACCCTGAGCATTGCTTCTGAAATAGTGTTTCCCGTTATGTTAATATTCCTTCTTTTAAATCCTGAATTTATGATAACATCCCTTATGGATTCACCCGGTGTGAGTATCTGGAAATTTACAGATTCCCTGAGTCCACCTGCAGACGGGCCATAATTGAAATATATCTCACCCTGGGTTCTCCCGGCATGATCATCCTCGTCCCTGCTGATGTCCGCAAGCGTCGAGGTGTAAACATCATATTTTTCAGTTCTTCCCGTATATCTTCCTGTTTTTTCACCGAATTTATAATATTTCATGATACACCACCAGGAATACAATTCCTATGAATATGGATATTATGGCAGCAATAAGGGGTATAACCGTATTAATTCCAGATTCGCTGTATTCGGATTTTCCCCTGAAAAGCATTTTTGACACATTGAAGTTTATTGATACAAAGGCAAGGAACAGGGAGAGTACTATTATACCGAACTGTGCATAGAAATGTATGGAGAGCACGGAATATAGTATGAGAAATTCACCGAAGAATGTTCCGAAGGGCGGTGTTCCGGTCACTGCAAAGGAGGATAAGAGCATTGAGGCAGCACTTGCCCTGTTCCTTATCAATCCACCCACACCGTCAATTGATTTTGTCCCTGACATCTCATAAACATTTCCGGAAGAATAGAAAGCACCCGCCTTTCCGAAGCTGTGTGAAAGGAGAAGCAGAAGCGATCCAACAAGACCGGCTAAGGTAAATGTGCTCAGTCCTATGAGGGCTATGTTCATATTCTCCATTGTTGAATACGCAAACATTCTCTTGTAATTTCTCTGATAGCCGAGGAATATGGCGGCAAAAAGAACTGAAATGGTGCCTGCCCAGATAAAGAGCTCCCTCATGGGGAAGATTTCATAAATCCTGTAAAGTACATACAGGGCAACAGGAAGCAGTACTCCGGAGAACATTGCACTGACCGGTGCAGGTGCCTCACTGTGGGCATCAGGAAGCCATGTATGAACCGGAAAAACCCCGACCTTTGTACCGAACCCTACCAGTGCAATACCAACAGCCAATCTTACAGCGAGGCTATCCGTAATTCCTCTGGATAGGATTACCGTTATTGTAAGCGTCCCGAAGGCATAATAAATTAATATTACCGATATAAAAGCAAACGTAACCCCTGCAGAAACTATGATTATATACCTCCACGTTGCTTCCAGCGATATATCCGATTTTTCAGTGATCAATAACAGGGCAGATGATATAGTGGTAGTTTCTATTCCTACCCACATGAAGCCGTAATTATTTACCATCAGGGCAAATTCCATTGCTATATAGAAAAACCCCATGAGCATATAATAAACATTTTCTGAAATTCCCCTGTTCTTTACATTATGTATATATTTTCTGGAATAAGCCAGAGACATAAGATAAATGGAGGTTACCATCAGAATGAATATGTAAGTAATGTGATCAATGAAAAAGAACCCCGAATCAGATAAATTGAAATACAGTGGAATAAGCAGTAACATTTCAATAATAGCTGCTATTATGCTGGCAATCTTGATATTCTTGTAGAATGCCATGGCAATTAGCGGTATAATCAGTATGAGTATCTCGTAAATCATCCTCTCAATTCCTCCACAGGTTTATGCTCAGTTTTTTCAATGCTTATAATGGAAAAAATTACTACAAGTATCAGAACATCCAGAAACACACTGCTTTCTATTATAATAGGAACAGGAAGAATAAAGGTGCCCATGAGTATCAGTGAATTTTCTTCCTCGATGTAGCCAAGTATCTGTGCAATTGTTCTCCTTCTGGATGCAATAATAAAAAGGCCCTGGAAGAATAATAGCAGTGGAAATAGAATGATATTGCTCTCTGGAAATATACGGGAAACTATATGAATAAAGGATATTGAATACACTATAAATATGGAAATAACAATGAATGCAAGGTCTACAAGAAGATAATATGTGGTAGGCAGCCTCGATTCGTATAAATAATTCTTATTTTTAGGTATCTTCCCTGCGAGGAAGTATGTAACCAGAACAGTTCTCAACAGTATAACAAGCAATGCCAGTATGAAAAAGGTATACTGCTTGAGCTCTATCCCCAGAAGTATTGCTATAACAGCAATGAGGAAGGACTGAAATGCCTGTGTCATAACCATCGACCTCAAATATTTGTTGCTCTGTATGTAAAAGCCTGTGACCACAATCAGTGCGGCAAGCAGGTAAATCACTGTAAAAACCATATTCATGCGATCACCTCAGTAAGTATCAAAAATAGGATAGAAAATGTGAAGGCAACAGCCAGGTAATCTATAACCTTGAACAGGCGCAATTTTGCCAGGGAAGTATCCACTATGAGCACGATGATTATGAGAAATACCCATTTTGCGATCATTGTAAGTGCATTAAGGAAGAATAATGGAAACGTATTGAATATCCCCCACGGGATAAGGAATACATTGATTAAAACCGAACCCAGAAGATACACTTTCATGTACGATGCCCATTTGTTTACAGCAAGTGCCTTCCCACTGTATTCATAATCTATACCCGAATCTATCATGCCCATTTCTTGGTTTCCCTCACTCTGCGTTGGCATCTTTCCGAATTCGTACATGAAAATCATAAAAAATGCAAATATTGCAAAGATATGCACAAGGCTCAGGTTGGAAAGCGGATGGCTGATAAGATAATGATTTGTAGTGTAGGGATTATTTGTGCCGCTTATCAGCGCTACTGCAAAGAATACTGTTATAAGCGTACCCTCGCTGAAGAAGTTGAAGGACATAAGCCTTGATGCACCCATGGAGGAAAAGTTGCTTCCTGAATCCATCGTTCCTATTATTTTTATGAATGCTGCAAGGGAGAATAATATTGCACCGGCAAAAAAATCCCCTGAGGCAGTGAAAATTATCGGAGCTGTCATGAATACCGGTATAATCAGGGCTATGAGTGAGTATATACCGAATGCCATATACGGTGCATATAAAAATAATTTTGAGGAATTTTCTGTGATTAAAGTTTCCTTTTTTAGCAGTTTGAAAATGTCATAATACGGCTGGAATATGCTCGGCCCCTTTCTGGACTCAATATTCGCCTTTAACTTTTCAAAAATTCCTATAAGAAGTGGGGAAAATAGAACAACGAATAAGTACTGTGAAACCGTCTCCAGGATTAACTTTAACATCTTAATCACCAGTAGGCGTCATCAGCGCACTGCATTATGGAGACGTCATTCCAATACTGAATGATTTATGAATATTTAAATTTTAGTTTGTAAAACTGATAATTAAAAATGAAATGTGTCAAATTTTATACATAAAATATAGTAAAAGTTGGCTGTTGCACACATTCAATGCCGTTAATTTTCTGTAACGGCAACATCACAATGTGCGGGTCCCCCTCAGAATAATTATATAGTAAAATCTACTTTACTTTTATGAAGTTTGCCGTACTTATTGGCTGGAATGGTTCTGTCATACAGTCCTTTCTCAAAGCAGGTGAGCAAACCGGAAATGAGATAGAGATAAAATATCCGAGGCTTGATCCGGTGGATTCTGAATTCATCAATTTCATTAAAAACGCCGATGCTGTATTCATCCATCATTTTTCAGGGGAAAATATATACAGTAATATCCTTGAGGACATTGAATCCGTAATAAAAAATAAAAAAAATGTCATTGCGATAGATCCGATACTCAGCAGTTACTCCACTGTAAGCAAATTTGTTGAGGAAAAGGTATCCAATTATTATTTCTATGGTGGATATGAAAATATCAAAAATATGATATTATTCATTGAAAGCCTTCATGATGGCTGTGCATATGAAGAACCTGTTGAAATGCCTTTCTCAGGTGTCTATAATTATGGCAAGACAGGTTATTCCCGGAAAGCTGGTATACTTTTCTACAGGACAGCATGGGTAGATAACGATACAGGCATTGTAAGATCTATTATTGATGAATTAAATAGTAGAAAAATATCTGCAATTCCTGTCTTTACAAACGGATTCGGAGACAAATCCAGAAATATCAAAAGTGCAGAGGAATGCATACAGGAATATTTCTATAAAGATGGAAAATCCACCGTAGACGCAGTTATCAATCTGCTCTCATTCTCACTGATAAAAAAGGAGGACAAGATCACACTCATGCAACTCGGTGTGCCTGTTTTCCAGGGACTTATTTATTATTATAAGGAGGAGAAAGAATGGCTGGATTCTTCCGGCCTGGATGTAGTTTCGACAATAATGAGTGCCATGCTGCCTGAAATGGACGGAACCATAGAACCTGTCCTCATAGGGCTCATCCGAAAAATCTACGATCATGGGACAGTATACAGGGAACTGGTTCCGGTAAGGCAGCAGGTAAATTATATGGCAGGTAGAATCAGTCGATGGATCGATCTTAAATACAAGAAAAACCGTGAGAAGAAAATTGCGATAATACTCCATTCCGGGTCTTCATTCAAGGATTTAGAGGCAAACATAGGCACAGCAACAGGGCTGGACACTCTCAATTCTGTTTCAAATATAATGCATCTTCTGAAATCCAGTGGCTATTCCATAGAATATACCCCGGAGGATGGAGAATCACTCATAAAAACAATAATGGAGAAGAAAGCAATTCCCGAGGGAAAATGGACTACAGTTGAAGATATAATGAATAAGGGAGGATCGGTTTATAGCATGTCTGTTGATCAGTACTATAAATTCTTTGAAGGACTTCCTGAAGACTCCCGGAAGCAGATTATAGCAAGGTGGGGTGAACTCAACACTAAAAGGGATTATATGCTCAAGGACGGAAAAATCCAGATTCCCGGAATAATGTCAGGCAATGTATTCATAGGAATTCAGCCGAAGAGGATAACATTCGCAGATAATGACAACAGCATCAGGACAATACACGATTCCCTGACGCCTATAACCCACTACTGGCTTGCATTCTATAAATGGATTCAGGAGATATTCCAGGCAGATGCAATCATCCATGTTGGCACCCACGGCACACTGGAATTTACACCGGGAAAAGGCCTGGGATTATCACCCTCTGATTTCCCTGAAATTTCCATTGGAGAAATTCCGAATCTATACTTATATTCAACAAATGTACCGGGAGAGGGGATCATTGCAAAGAGAAGAAGCTATGCTGTATTGCTGGATTATATAACTCCACCCACGGCCTACGATGAGGTTCCCGAGGAAATAAAAGACCTTGAAGATTTAATAGATGATTTTGAAGAAACAGAGAAGGCTGAAAATAAACCCAGAGAGAGCATGATACTGGACAGAATACAGAAACTTTCAGATAAGATCGGTTTATCCATAGACTTTAAGGATTCTCACAAGGCAACACATGAAATAGAGCACAGGTTGAATCTTTTCAAGGATTCGGTAGTCACAAAGGGGCTTTATGTATATGGAAAGGATCTGGAAACGGCGGATATAAAAGATTATGTGGTCACGGCAACAAGATTTGACGAATCATTATACAAAAATAGAGGTAAAGAAGAAGCAGAAGCAATGATAGATGCCTATCTGTACAAGGATGGGCAGCTGCCGGAACTTGAATCTGGAATAATAGAGAAGCTGAAATATTCACCGGAAAACGAGAGAAATAATCTCCTCTCTGCCCTGAATGGAAAATATATCGAGCCGGGAGTATCAGGATCGCTTACGCGGGGAAGATATGATGTACTTCCATCTGGAAGAAATTTTTATGCAGTGGACCCGTTTAAAATACCCAGCCATTCTGCATGGCAGGTCGGAGTAGTACTTGCAAACAAACTTATAGAAAATGAATATAAAAAGGAAAGCAAATTCCCTGAAACAATAGGATTCGTTCTGTGGTCAACAGATGCATACCGTTCGGACGGTGAACTTATTTCACAGATACTGTACACACTTGGCGTTGAGCCTGTATGGCAGGAAGGAACAAAAAAGGTAAAGGATATAAAGCCTATACCACTGGACATACTGAAGCGACCCAGAATAGACGTTGTTGTGGAGTCCAGCGGGATAGTCCGTGACAACCTTTTCAATATAATAGAATTAATAGACATGGCAGTAAAGAAGGTATCCGAACTGAATGAGGATGAAGACAGCAATTTTATTATTAAACATCACAGAAAATACGGGCACCTTGACCGGATATTTTCTTCAAAACCCGGATCCTACGGTTCCGGAGTGAATAATGCTGTAGAATCCTCCAGATGGGAAAAAGAAGAAGATCTGGCAGATATATTCACAGAATGGATGGGGTACTCTTACGGTAAAAACAATTTCGGAAAGGAATCCAGAGAACAGCTTATTTCAATATCAAAGGACATAGAGACTATTATACATAAAAGAGAGATAGACGAGATCGATATAAATGACGATTCATGCAATTATTCATACGCCGGTGGATTTTACTTGATGGCGAAAAACAGTGGTTCCAATCCTTCACTGATGTTTGAGGATACATTTAATCCCAATAAGCCGAAGGTCAGAACCATGAAGGAGGAAATAGAGAGAACAGCCATAGGAAAGCTACTGAATGAAAAATGGATCGATGCCCAGAAGAATTTCGGATACAGAGGTGCAACTGAAATGCTCAAAAAAATAGAGCATCTTTACGGATGGGGTGCAACCACTGGAATGGTCAATGATAATATTTTTAACAACATTGCTGAAAAATTCATTATGGATGAAAAGATGAAAGAATGGTTCAAAAAAGAGAATCCCTGGGCTCTTTCAGAGATCACATCAAGAATGATAGAGGCATATAAACGGGATATATGGCACGCCACCGATGAAATGAAGGAGAAACTGGAAGAGGAATACATGGAAATTGAGGGTGAAAACGAATGAGAACATTCAATTTTCCGTTTTCTGCAATTGTGGGCAATGATGATATAAAACTCGGATTGATAGTAAATGCAATAGACAGCAAGATAGGGGGTTTACTCATAACAGGGCCCAAGGGTATAGCAAAATCAACAATGGTGAGATCATTATCATCTGTACTTCCGGAAATAAGGGCAGTAAGGGGATGCAGATTCCACTGTGACCCGGACGGAGAATTATGTGATGAATGCATTGAGAAACAGAAAAATGGGAAACTTGAAACAGAAAAGATGCGGATCAGGATAGCGAATCTCCCGAACAGTACAACGCTTGACAGGGTAGTCGGGTCACTGGATATTTCCCATGCAATAAAAGGCGAATCAGTACTCAGGGAAGGGCTCATCGGAGAGGCTAACCGTGGAATTCTTTACATAGATGAGGTCAATCTACTTGAGGATTCAATTGTTGATTCCATACTGGACGCAGCAGCATCAGGTGTCAATATAGTTGAAAGGGAGGGCGTATCTTATATTCATCCCGCATCGTTCATACTTGTTGGAACAATGAACCCGGAGGAAGGTGAACTCAGGCCACAGCTTCTTGATAGATTCGGCATTTCTGTAGAGGGAAAAATGCCTGATTCGGCTGATACACTTCTTGAAATATCCGGGAGGGTTGAGGAATTTGATAAAAACAAATCGGAATTTATCAGGAAATATGAGAACGATGATAGGAATATAAAGTCAAGAATAATGAAAGCCAGGGAAATACTTCCATACGTTACAATCAGGAGAGAGTTTTTGATGTTCATAGCAGATACAGTTCTGAAAAATTCGTTGAGCAACAGGTCAATGATCAGTACGGTGAAAACAGCAAAAGCCATAGCTGCATATGATGGAAGAAAAGAGGTAAATGAAAACGATCTGAAAAAAGCCCTTGAGTTTGCCCTCAATCACAGGGTCAGGGAGAAGGGAAATAGCAGGCCCGATTATAACTATAAGGAACCTGAAAACTCCGAGACAGATGAAGATAATGAAAACAGTGGTCCGGATCAGGATGACCAGAGTAACAAAGACAATGAAGCAGGGAACAATGAAGCAAAAAACGAAGATAACCAGGGTAACAATTCCAGAAAAGAACGGATTGGAAAAATAGAACTCAAGCCTCAGAAAAGCCTGGAAACCAGAACCTCCGGTAGATCCGGAATCGCCAAGCAGTACAGGCACCGAGGTAAGAAATCTGGCACGCATCTTGATATGAGGTCATCATTACTAAATACATGGACATACGGTTTTACGGAAATTAACAGCAGGACAGTAGTCATGAACGATTCATTTTCATCTGGTTCCATTCCGTTTATAATAGCAATTGATTCCAGCAGATCTATGAATTTCAGTTCGAGAATACAGATAGCAAAGGATTTTTCTGACGTGCTGCTCAAAAAACTTTACTTGATGCGCAGCCGTGTGGCATTGCTAACATTCTCAGGGCAGCATTCAAAACTTGTTATGAATTTTTCCAGAAACTTTACTTCATTGAAAAATCATATAAACAGCATAAAGAGCGAAGGAAAAACCCCACTTTATGATGCACTGAAAGAAATATATAACCTATCCACATATGAGAAGTTTAGGACCATATCCCTGCTTATATCCGATGGGAGGGGCAATGTGTTTCCGGGAAATCCAAGAAGCAACCTGGAGGAGATATCCAGGAAGTTGAAGAAAGTATCAAAAATGTATATAATAGATAAAAAGGATAATAGATTTCTGCCCACATATAACAATATAATTTCAGAATATTCCGGTGCAACAATCATAGATGACCTGAGGGACATATCAATTAACTGAAAAATATTTTTCAAACAGGAATAATGGCAATTTATTTATTGAACAAGACCATTTATATTTATGACAGACAAGGTTATTTTCGTACTTGAAACTGGCAGGGAAAACATGGCCAAATTAATGGCAAACACCGGCATGGGTGCAAAGATGAAGGATTACGATAAAGATTTAGTAGTTGAGATGATTTTTTTGACTCCCGCTGTTTCAGTACTCAATAAGGATCAGGTTCTGTATAGCCCGATACTCGACACCGTGAAAAAAGCCAAAAAAACAGGCATCAAAATCATAGCATGTGAGACAGCTATGGCAAATGTAGGGCTTACTAAAGACAAAATTGAAGAAGGGATTGTTGATGAATTTGCACCTGTGGGAGGACTCTACGTTCTTAAAAAAATAAAAGAAGGATACGAATCCTTCTGGATATGAAATTTATAAATATTATTTATTTTAAAAACTAAAAATTTAATAATACGGTTTAAACTGTACTATCACCGATATCTGGATCTTCCAGCGACACATTATCAGTTTCTTTTGATTTGTAGATAACCCCCAGAGCAATCAGGATAAAAATTAATGTGAATACGGGATAAAGTGCGTATTCTATAGTACCCAGAAGATCTGAAACGTATGGAGCAGGTCCGCCTATAAATGAATTGCCATACTGATAGCTTGCTGAATTACCGGAATATCTCACCCTTGTGGGAAATATTTCGGAAATCATTGCCCCAAGGGGAGAATAACTCAACCCATGGGCTACCGCGAATAATGATAAGAATAAAATGAAATATCCGGTTCCGATAAGATATATCGATGGAAACAGAACAGCAAGAGCAAGCAGATTTGCACCTGCAATTATAACCCTTCTTCCTTTTTTATCCGATATCTGGCCGCCAATAAATACGAATATTATATCCAGCACGCCGAATATAGCTGTGCCAATGAGACCCACGAGAACAGTTATTGCTTTCATGTCTTCAAACATCACAGGCAGCAAGGAAATCGCAAAATAGAAGAAATTCCCTGATGACCCTGCAAGCAGTGTACCTACTATAATTTCCTTCCAGTGTTTTGTGAATAATTCCTTTTCCGGTGATTTTAAAAGCCTCTTATTTTTCTTCTCTGCCTCGAATACCGGTGTTTCTTTAACCTTCAGTCTTATAAAAACTCCGACTATAACTATTACAAAACTTGCAAGGAATGGGATTCTCCACCCGATAGAATACATAAAGGAAGTTGGAAACACATACACCAGTGGTATGAATATTGCTGTGCCCAGGAGCAATCCGATACCGACAGTTGATTGTACAAAGGAGGAATAAAATCCTCTCCTTTCTTTGAAGGTTTCGAGTGTCAATAGCATTGCACCACCCCACTCTCCGCCAAGCCCAAAACCGAGGATGAGTCTCAGTACAACCAGCAGAACTATAGCCAGTGCTCCAATACTTGCCTCAGGCGGTATCAGGCCAGTAAGCCCTGTTGAAATTCCGGATATAAGAAGTGTAAGAAGCAGTATCCTCTTTCTTCCGAGTTTATCACCAAAATGACCGAAAACATAGGCACCCACTGGTCTTGTCACAAAGCCGAGGGCAAAGGTAAGCAATGTCAATAAGAGGCCCTCAGCAACGCTAACATTTGGATAAAAAGTTTTTTCTATATATATTGCACCCGATGAAAAAATGAAAATTCCATACCATTCAATTATGGTTCCAATCATGGATGCCGCTATAACATCTGTTTTTTCGCTCATAAACATTGAATTAAAACTTATATATATTTATTTGGAGTTTAACATTGAATTTTTGTCGCCGTATTACAGAATTTTCCAGCATTATAAAAATAGAAATTCACACAGGGCATTAACTTTCATTCTGTAAAACTAATTCAATTGTTATTCAAAAGATAAATTGGCATACTGATGTATTATAATCAAGTACAGAATTTATGGTGGCAGTTGAGCATTAATAGAACTGGACATCCTGTATGTGCTGAAATATAAGGTAATTCTAAATATTTATATTACAGTTTATAATACCAAGCAGAAGTGAAGGAGGATTATCATGGAAAACACTTATGTAAAGTTTGAAGCTCCCGAATCGTTAGTCAAAGACGCATTGGATTTTGTAGAAAATTCATACAGATCTGGTAAGATTAAGAAAGGGACAAATGAGGTAGTGAAGGCTATAGAGAGAGGGGAAGCCAAAGTTGTCGTTATTGCAGAGGACGTATCTCCACCTGAGGTTGTATTCTATATTCCTGTCCTGTGTGAAGAGAGAAAAGTTCCATATACATATGTTAAAAATAAAAATGACCTGGGCTTAAAGGTAGGTATTGCATCTGCGGCTTCAATTGCAGTTACAGATTTCGGAAAGAATGATGAGGCATATAAGAGTCTTTTATCATCCATAGAAAGTGCTAAAACCGGTAAGGAAGAAAAGAAGAAAGCACCCGTAAAGGAAGAAAAGAAAAAGGAAGAAGTAGCTGAGCCAGCTCCCGCAGAGGTAGCCGAAGAACCGGAATCAAAGGAAGAAAAGAAGGAAAAGAAAGAGCCCAAGAAAGCTGCAAAGAAGGAAAAGGAATCTGAATCAAAGGAAGAAAAGAAGGAAAAGAAAGAGCCCAAGAAAGCTGCAAAGAAACCAGCGAAAAAGAGCAAAGATTCAGAAGAAAGTGAAGAGTGATGCTTTATGGCAGATGATGCAACTCCAGCTGAAGTAGTAGAACTAATGGGTAGAACTGGAATGACCGGAGAGGCAACAACCGTTAAGGTAAGGGTTCTCGAAGGCAAGGATCAGGGCCGTATAATCGCAAGGAATGTACTCGGGCCTGTAAAGGTAGGTGATATACTCATGCTGAGAGAAACTGCAAGAGAAGCCAGAAGGTTATCTATAAGGTGAACAAAATGGAAAATAGAAAGTGTATCTTCTGCGGGCATGATATTGAACCTGCATCCGGCATTATTTATATAAGGAAGGATGGGAATGTAATGAATTTCTGCTCCAAAAAATGCAGAACAAATATGATTGACCTGAAAAGGGCAGCTAGAAATGTAAAGTGGACAAACGAATACCACCGCTTAAAGGAAATGAGAAAGGCGTAATAATATGGAAAGAACATTGGTGCTCATTAAGCCTGACGGCGTTAAAAGACATCTCATAGGAAATATAATAACCAGATTTGAAAACAAGGGTTTAAAAATTTTGTCTCTCAAATTGATGAAAGTTTCTGAGGCAAAGGCAAAGGAGCATTACAGTGTGCATAGCCTTAAACCTTTTTTTGACGGTCTGGTATCATACCTAACATCAGGTCCCATTGTTGCAATAATACTCGAAGGTGATAATGCAATAATTTCGTGCAGAAATATTGCCGGTGCAACAGACGGTTCGAAGGCAGCAGCCGGAACAATAAGGGGGGACTTCTCTCTAAACATAGAGGAAAACATAGTTCACGCATCCGACTCTCAGGAAGCATATAACCATGAATATAAAATATTCTTTAATGAGAATGAGATAATGGATTATTGAATATGGAAACAACAAAAAAAAATTTAAGGGAACCAATTGTATGTGTCCTTGGGCATGTAGATCATGGAAAGACAACTCTCCTCGATGATATACGTGGTACTAAGGTTGCCAGGAAGGAAGTTGGCGGTATAACACAGAAAATTGGTGCTACCGATATTGATAAAAAAACCCTTGAAACAAATATCAAAAATTATTTTAAAAACATTCAGATTAAAATACCCGGTCTTCTTTTTATAGACACACCAGGGCATGTGGCATTTGCAAACATGCGATCCATGGGCGGCGCCCTGGCAGATATAGCCATACTTGTCATCGACATCAATGAGGGCTTAAAACCACAGACCATTGAATCGATAGACGTTTTAAAGAAATATAAGACTCCATTCATAATTGCTGCAAACAAGATAGACTTAATACCATATTTTATCAGTGCAAAAAACACATCATTTATGGACATCCTGAAGATGCAGAGGCAGGAATACATAGACCTTCTGGATGAGAAAATTTATAAGATAATTAATGACCTTTACATTAGAGGTGTATCCTCAGACCGTTACGACAGGATATCAGATTTTACAAAATCCTTCGCTATTGTTCCGGTCAGTGCAAAATTAAATATTGGAATACCGGATATTTTAATGGTTTTAACAGGTCTGGCTCAAAGATTTCTTGAAAACAGCATACAGTTCGAAAACAAAACTGTCCGTGGTTCAGTAATAGAAATTAAAAAGGAAGATTCGCTGGGAATAACATTGGATACAATACTGTACCAGGGGACACTCCATAAGGGAGATAAAATAGCGCTTAACACTTCTACTGGCCCGGCAGTTACCAGGGTAAAAGCCATATTAACATCCGGAAAGAAAGGGCTCGAAGAAAAAAACAGTGTAAGTGCTGCCGCTGGCATAAGAATACTAATAACCGATAAAATGGACGTTTTATCAGGAACATCCATAATAGCAATAAAGAACGGTAATACTGAAAATGCCTTTGAGGAATTAATAAAGGAATCAAAACCTGATATAAAACTCTCGGATACCGGGATAACAATAAAAGCAGAGGCAATAGGGTCTCTTGAGGCAATAGCCTATGAAATGGATCAGAATAAAATTAATATCAGGGAAGCGCAGATTGGTGATATAACCAAAAAGGATATAATCAATGTTTCAACCCTCAATAATCCCATGGACAGGGTAATAGTGGGATTCAATGTGAATGTTTCAAGCGATGCCCGGGAAGCCACGGAATCGAATAATGTGCGGGTTATTACCGGTAACGTTATTTATTCCATGATTGATGATTTGAACAAGTGGCTGGAATTCAAGAAGCATGAACTTGATGAGGAAAGCAAGAATAGCAGGCCGGTACCATCTAAACTGATTATAATGCCAGATTATATCTTCAGGGCAGCCAAACCGGTGATAGTTGGAATTAAAGTACTTTCAGGCAGAGTTAAGGTGGGTGACAAGCTCATTAACAGCAAAAATAAATATGCCGGAACCATAAAAAGCCTGAGAGATGGAGAGATCAACTGCCAGTTTGCTGATAAGGGAGCAGAAATGTCCTGTGCAATCGAGGGCGTAACCCTGAACAGGCAGATATTTGCAGAAGAGGATCTGTATGTAGATGTTCCTGCAAATATTGTCAAGGAATTGAAGGCCGAGGTTCTGGACATGGATATGAAAGAAACCATGGAAGAGCTTATAAGAATCAAGAGAAAGGATGACCAGTTCTGGGGATACTGATATTCTTGATATGCTAACCTATTTGAAAACTATAGTGTATAGAACAAGGATAAATGAAAAAATTACCATAATTATCAGGGAAAAAAATGAATTATGGAAAGTCATCGTTCCGATAAATGCTATTATTGAGAAAAGAATGGTCTCTTTATAAACGGTACTTCCAGTTATCAGTCCAATAGACACATCATTCCTTCTATCCTTCGTTGCTATGGACATCATCATTATTTCAGGCAATGATCCGAAGAAGCCCAGAAGCAGGAAAGATGAAACAAATGTGTTTATGCCTGTTACATAGGATATAATAAGGGCAGAATTTATCATATTATATGAGGCAAACCCTATTATAATGAGTGCCATAATTCCATAATAAGAGGGATACACATCCTCTGCATGGGCAATCTCCCCGCGGGATCCTGACTTAGTTTTTTTGAAAATATAAAAAATGAATATAATTAAAGTAATAAATCCCAGATAGAATGGAACTTTAATAAAATAAAATGAGAGGAACAAAAGAATTACTGATGTGGCAAGTATAACATAGGAATCTATTCCAAATCTGGAGATCCCCTTTCTGTAATATAAGGGTATAAGTATGAAAAAAGCCAGAAGTGTAATTACATTTGAACCCTGAATTGTGCCGAAGCTCACAGTTCCCAGATTTTCAACAGCTGCCATAACAGACATTGCAATTTCATCCACTATAGCTGCAAATCCAACAATAAACAATCCTATATATTTTTCTGAGAAAGATAAGGATTTGCCAACGCTATACGATACGTCTAGAAAAATATCCCCGGCGGTGTATATGGATGTGATGGAAATTAATACATCTGGAATTACTAGGATGTTATATTCATAAGTAATATGGTAAATTCCTATTAAAATATCCAGAAAAAACAATAACAATAAGAAAAAAAGTAAAAGTAACCCTTTCCTCAATATATCACAGCATCATCTGGGGGTTATCAATTTTAACATTTTCCTCTATCTTGCTACCCCTTTCAAGTTTTTTGTATTCTATTGATGTCGGATGCAACACATTCATCAGGTAATTAAAAGCCCTATCAGCGTTGCTGTGTTCCCCGCATGTGTATATATCCAGTGTCACCAGACCATGTTCAGGCCATGTATGAAATGATAGATGGGATTCCGCCAGCAATGCTATTCCACTGGCACCCATCGGCCTGAATTGATAGTACTGAGAAGAAATTTCTGTTAGATTTCCTTCCTTGATAGCATTTTCAATAATAGGCGAAATACCATCAGCGCTAGATATTAACTCTGCATCTACACCGTATAAATCCGCTATAATATGTACCCCTACTGCCACTTTCATCGTCCTCCATATTTTTTACACCTCTATTAACAACCTTTATAATGAAGTCTTATTTAAATATTTATAAAAATAGTAAAAATTTATTTTTATCATAACGTGTTTATAATACTAGCCATGACTAGTTTAAATAACAAATATACGTATTAATATATTTTCAATAATATATTTATCGTTACAGGTCATTATAAATCCTGAATTTTCGCGGGATATGCATTATTTCAGTTAAATATGCCTTAAATCCAGTTCAACCGTGGGATTTTTCGCCTGAAGCTCTCTGATTTCATTCAGGGAAAAATGGAAAAACCTGTCAGATACCAGTATGAGGGTTGTGAAACCACGTTTTGCAGCCTCAAAAGCAGAATTTACGGATGCGTATTCGAAGTCTGGCTTTCTTCCAAGCATGTCAATAAGTGTTTTTGCCATTTCACCGGTGATCCCTATAAAATCAAAATTTATGCCTTTAATATAATTGTTTACAGTCTCGCCAAGGTTCTTCATATCAGTTGTTTTCTCAACATTATTGAACGCTACTATTATTATTTTGGATTTTTTTATTTTGATAATTTCCCTTACGGCAGTCACTCCGGTGCATTCATTTTTTTTTGAATTTTTTACTGTGATACCGTTGGCTCCGCTACCTGCATAGGGCCCTGCATGAAGATAGCCGTTAGTCATATACAGTGATACTTTCTGCCCTGACATAAGTTCCTGGTCAGATATCACCTCCCACACAAGTGAAGAATCTATACTGATGAGGCTACTATGAACAAAATCTTCTATGTAGTTAAGGCCGTTATAAAGAAAATCAAAGCCCTCTTTTGTTATATTGTTTTTTTCATCTATGAATCCTTTTTCTCTGAGAATTTTTATGTGATAAACAACACCCTGGAGTGTTATATCAAGCTCCTTTGATATTTCTGAAGGTCTGGTCTTGCCGTTTTTTATATTCAGTAAAATCATCAACTGAGAAATAAGAGCCTGCTCAATTTTCATCTTTGTATATATAAATATATATTATAATTTTTCCTGTGGTATTATCTTAGGTTATTCCGTATTCCTTCAATTTATCTGAAAAAAATGATACCTCGCCGGAGATGTCCCTGCTGTAATAGATGGCTGATACCACTGCAATTCCTGAAATTCTGTATTTAAGAAGCATATCAACGTTATTCCTGTTTATTCCGCCTATAACAAATACAGGAATAGTAATTCCATCCAGGTTATTTAGAATATTTATATTGCACATGGTTGCATCCTCCTTTGTCTGTGTACTGAAAAATGATCCGAATGCCACGTAATCTGTACCGAGTTTCTGGAACTTTATCGCATCTTCTACACTACCGTATGTGGAAACACCTATGATTTTTCCAGGAAATCTAGATTTTATATATTCAAATGGAACATCGTCCTTCCCTATGTGGATGCCGTCTGCATCCAGCATGTCCATTAAAACAGGATCATCGTCAACAATGAAGGGAATTCCGTATTCACTGCACATTCCCCTTAGTCTTCCACCTATACGGAGTTTTTCCCGGAATGATGATTTTTTATCCCTGTACTGTAAAACATTAATACCGCTCTTTAATGCCTCCTCAGTGGCATGTAAGATCCATTCACCGGTATATTCAGGCGTGACAAGGTAAAGCCCCCTTATATTCATTTAAGACCCCTCTTAATGCCTTCCGATACTGCATTCCATAACTGATCATCTTCTGGATTTATATCATATTCTTTGTTATCCCTGATCAACTTTATTCCTTTGCTCTTCTCTGTAACCTCTCCTATGATGTTTGAATTAAATCCAGAATTTCTCAACTTTTCCATGAATTCCACTGCATATCTGGATTTAACCGTAAATAGTAGTGTCCCCTCACTTATGGACCTCATGGAATTTATGTTGAAAAGTAAGCATATCCTTTCAATGTCCCTGTCAATAATAATATTATCATAATATATTCTTATTCCATTTTCCGAAGCATACCCGATCTCGTAAACCGAATTTAAAAGCCCCCCCCTCGGTTGCGTCATGC
>JAKAAA010000043.1 GCA_021797295.1 Thermoplasmata archaeon | reverse complement strand
AAATTTGCCAGTGTGCAGCATCTGGTCAGCAGGGTATCTGGGATTCCGGAGAATTCTGGATTCGGTGACATCCTTGCATCGGTATTTCCGGCCGGAACAGTAAGCGGTGCCCCCAAGAAGAAGGCAATGACATTGATTAACCAGTATGAAAAATACCCCAGAGGCCCATATGCCGGGGCTCTCGGAATTGCCGGCAGCGGCAAACTTGACCTTGCCCTTCTTATACGCAGCCTCTACAGAAATGGCATGGAAAGCTACACACAGGCAGGAGCCGGAATAGTAAAGGATTCTATTCCAGCCAATGAGGTGAATGAAATGTACTCAAAAATCCTGACAGTTACAGGTGGATTATATGAAAAAAATATTGATTATTGACAACTATGATTCCTTCACTTACAACATATATCAGTATATAGCCTCCCCGGATCTGCAGGTTGATATAAAAACAAATGATAAGCTTGCAAATGCCGGGAAATATGATGGATATATAATATCTCCTGGCCCCGGGAATCCGGTAAAAATAGAGGACAGAGGAAATCTCTATGAATTTATAGATAATAACAGGGAATCGAAATTTCTGGGCGTCTGCTTCGGTAATCAGATTCTGGGATATTACCTGGGCTGCGATATTGTTCTTGCAAAGAGGATCATGCATGGCCAGCCTGATACCATAAGACATAGCCATTCGCTTCTCTATAATGGAATTCCAGAAAAATTCACTGCCATACGTTATCATTCACTGGTGCTATCAGGTGGAAATGAAATAGTTGTGGATGCCCTTTCTGAAACAGATGGGGAGATCATGGGATTCCATTCAAAAGACGGACGTTTTTACGGTGTCCAGTTCCATCCCGAAAGTTACTATTCAGATTATGGAAAAACCATTTTCAAAAATTTTGTTGATGCTCTATGATAGTTGATAGTATTTATTCAGGAAATAATAAGCGTGAAATGCTGGAATTCAACATGAGGGAAAGAGAGACCGTCAGCCTTAAGCGTGCTCTTGAGAAAACGGAAAAGAAGCCGGGGATAATAGCAGAATTCAAGAGGAAATCACCATCAGGTTTCAGAAATAAATCAAATACTGATATACTTAAATACTTTAATAACATAAAGGAAATCATCGCAGGAATCAGTATTTTAACGGAACCTCAATACTTTGGTGGTGACCAGTTAGATGCCAGAGCCGTGCAATGCTATAACAAACCAATCCTGATTAAGGATTTCATATCCAGCCGTAAAATGGTACAATCATCATTTATGGCCGGTGGAGACGTATTCCTCCTCATATGTGATTTCCTTGATTACAGCACTGTAAAGGATCTGGTAAAGTATGGTAATTCACTGGGTATGGAGGCACTTGTTGAAGTACATGACCCTGACAGGATTGAAAATATATTTCCCGGAGAAAATGTACTGATAGGATACAACAGGAGAAATCTCAGAACACTGAAAATGGAGGATAAAGCGGAAGATGTATATGACCGCCTCAGGTCATATGGCCTCCCGTTGATACTCGAAAGCGGCATAACATCAGGGAATATCCAGAACCTCAATACAGGTAAATACAATGGCCTGCTCATAGGGGCGTCAATACTTTCCGGCGATGAAATAAGGTGATCGTATGGTAAACGTAAAAATAACTGATGAATTAAGCCTGACGGACGATAAGTTTCTCATGATAGCCGGGCCCTGCTCGGTTGAAGATGAGGAACAGATTGTCGGCGTTGCAAAGGAACTGAAAAAAACCGGTGTGAATGTGCTGAGAGGCGGAGCATTCAAACCCAGAACATGCCCTGATTCATTCCAGGGGCTGGGAGAGGATGGTCTCAAGCTTCTTTCACGTGCAAGGGATGCCACAGGCATGGCTATAATTACCGAGGTAATGGATGTCGAAGACCTGCCATTGATTGAAGAATATGCAGATATTATTCAGATAGGATCAAGGAATTCTCAGAATTTTTCACTTTTAAAAAAGGTGAGCAAACAGAAAAAACCGGTTTTATTGAAAAGAGGCTTCGGCAACACCGTGGATGAACTTATTTCATCATCCCGGTACCTATCAATGAATGGCAATCATAATATTATGTTCTCCGAAAGGGGAATAAGGACTTTCGAACAGTCAACAAGATTTACTCTGGATATATCCGCAATTCCGGTACTGCATGAAAAAACTGAATACCCGGTAATAATAGATCCGAGCCACCCTGCAGGGGTTAACAGGTATGTTGAGCCCCTTGCAATGGGAGGGGCCGCAGCAGGTGCAGATGGGCTGATGATCGAGGTGCACCCGGAGCCATCGAAGGCACTGAGCGATGCAGCGCAGCAGCTTACTGTACAGCAATTCAATGACCTTTACGGAAAGGTTCAGAAAATAGTGGGAATTTTAGGAAAAACCATGATTTGAGCTTTTATCCTTTCATGACAGCCACAGGCATCAGGGATGCCACAGGGGATGCTATTCTGGCCCCCTGGATCACCTCGATTACATCGTCAATGTTTTTATAGCTTCCCGGGGATTCTTCAACAACCGCCTTATTTGTTGTTGCACGCAGGTATATTCCCCTGGACCTCATGTCATCTCTGACATTATCTGCAGAGAATTCCTCACTGGCCCTTTTCCTGCTCAGCAATCTTCCCGCGCCATGGCATGAACTGGAAAATGTTGTTTCTTCATTTCCAGGCAATCCCACCAGTATATATGAGGGGCCGGCCATATGGCCCGGTATAATCACCGGATGGCCAGTTTCCTGAAAATATCCATCTGATATGCCTGCCGGCTGGGCTCTCGTTGCTCCTTTTCTGTGCACGATTACCTTCTTTTTGATTCCGTCGATGCTATGGGTTTCAACCTTTGCCATATTGTGTGCCAGGCTGTAAACTACTTGAATGCCCATGCTATCTGAATCCAGACCGGTTATCTTTTCAAATGCCCTCCTTATTTTATAGGTTATAATCTGCCGGTTTACGAAGCCAAAATTTGCAGCTGCATTCATGGCGTCCATATAATCTTCGCCTAATTTGCTGCTGGCATATGCGGATATAAGCTGCCTGTCTTCCGGGATTTTTACACTTTCACTATCCTCATTTAACCGCAGAAGGTAATCAGTTGCCACCTGGTGCCCCGTCCCCCTTGATCCTGTATGTACCATTATGGCAAGTTTATTTTTTATTCCTGTTCCAAATTTACCTGCTATTTCAGGATTAATAACCTTATCAATTCTATCTATTTCGAGAAAATGGTTTCCGGCTCCAAGGGTCCCGAGCTCGTTTTTGCCCCTCTTTATAGCTTTTTCACTCACAGCATCAATATTTGCAGGAATATATCCATTCTCTTCTGTGTGTATCATATCATTTTCTGTTGCGTATCCCTTGCTGTATGCCCATTTCAGGCCGGAAGAAAGAATTTCGTTTTCATCATCACTGTTAATCCTGAAGCTCGATTTGTTATCTATGCCGGCAGGGACAGTTTTATAGAGTTCGTCAAGTACACTGTCCACATGGCCTTTATATTCATCATAATCCAGATCCGTTGCAATCAGGGAAACACCGCAATTTATATCATAACCGACACCGCCCGGGGACACTATTCCATCATAATAATCAAAGGCCGCAACCCCGCCTATAGGAAAGCCATATCCGAGATGTATATCCGGCATTGCCATGGAAGCTTTTACTATTCCGGGAAGAGATGCCACATTCATGACCTGCCGGAGTGGTTCATCATCGCTGAAATTTTTCAATATGCGATCGTTGATATATAGCATCCCCGGAACTTTCATATTGCCTGTTACAGGGATTTGGTACTGAAAATCGCTTAATTTATTGATCTGCAACATATATAACCATTATACGGTTAAACATAATAGTTTTTAGTTTTTATGGATTTTATAATCCTGAAAATGGGGATATATGAAAATCAATGGAAATTCCAGAATCTTCTAAAATAAAAAAATTAATAAAATAATAAAGTAATAAGGGCTAAATGGTAAAGATTTTTGATATAAATGACTTTGATGAGAGAAAGCAGTTCGAAATCAAACTCCAGATAGCGCTTCTCAACAACACATTAAAAATTAGGGAAAATTCAAAGAATCCGGAAAAATATGATGAATATATCGGGGAACGCAAGGATAAAATACGATCCATAATCAATACAACTGCTAGGTTTACCATAATGGACAGGGAAAAAGTTATTTATGATCCTGAAGTTATAAAATTTGCCTGAAAATTTCTGGTTTAAGATTCATCTTCTTTGCAGATATGAAGAGATTATAATTCATGAATTGACTCAACAAAATTCAATTATTATGATTTTCATAAGTTTACAAAATAATAAATAATGGCTTGTTATTTATTACCATGAATGATTCTTCAATTTTTAAGGAGGTAAAGGAAAATATAGAAACCCTTGAAAGGCATCTCACCATAATTAAGACACTGCTTATGGAACAGCCAATGGGAATAATTAAAATGTCCCAGCAAACAGGCATACCGGAGCATAAAATCAGGTATTCACTGAGGATTCTGGAACATGGAGGCATAATAGAGGCTTCGAGGGAGGGTGCTATACTGACATCTGATTTTATTGCAAACCGCGATAAAATACTTGCAGACGCAAGAGCCAATGCGCAGAGTATGGAAAATATATATAAGGAACTGAAAAATATTCTGGAGTCGCCATGATGCTCAAAAAACATGAACAGACAGAGAATTATTTAATCCGGAGAGGAGTCCCTGGAGATGCCCATGGAATTATAGAATGCATGCAGAGTGTAATGGATGAAAAGATTTATCTGGTCAGCGAATACTATTTATTAACAGAACGTGGAGAGCAGGAAAGGCTGAAGAGCAGGGATGACCTTACACTTGTCTGCGAATTGAATGGAAAAATAGTGGGGGTTACAACCATACAGCGTGGCATGTATAAAAAAAACAGGCACACAGCATCCCTGGGAATTGCAATCAAAAAAGAATTCAGGCATATGAACATCGGAACAGGGATGATAAAAGAGGCAATATCCTGGTCAAAGGAACAGGGGATAGAAAAAATAAATCTGGAGGTTTTTTCAAGCAATGTAAATGCCATAAATACTTACAGGAAACTGGGATTTGAATATGAGGGAGTCAGGAAAAGGCAGTTCATGATAGGAAACCGGTATACAGATGATGTCCTGATGACTTATTTTACCTCTAACATGGAAGGCAGCAATTAATGAAATATATTGTTGCCCGGAATTGCGAATGAAAGCATAGGGAAACAGTAATTGCATGAAAAGTAGATGTACATCGAATCATATTCAGTTCTGCAAAAATTAATGGCATAAATTCGACGTTTTTTATGTGATATAAAAATGATCCGTGCAATTAACCCGATTTTAGAGACGAAATAAATATTATGATCCCAGACAGTTAAGCACTTCCTGATGTTGATATATATAATAAAGAGTACAGTCCAGCATAATCTGTCAGACATAAAGATTTAAATTTATCAGTTTAATCTGTGTGTTACAATGCAGTGGAGAAAAATAATAGGTATTCTTGTAAAATATTTTTTGATATTCATAGGGGTAACTATATTCCTGTTCACTGCTTTTAAATTTGTACCAATTAATATTGTAAAAAATGATTTCCCGGGAAGCTCTATAGATGTTCTGGGGCTCCATAAAAATATAGTTTTTCAGTATTTTTATTTTCTGCATTCTCTGATATGGGGAACTATGGGGAATACAGATACAACCCTTTATACAGGAGCAGTTTCCAGAGCAGTATTCATAACAGTTCCAGAAACAGTATTGTTCCTGATTATAACATTGGCTATATCCTATACAGCATCATATTTTATCGGCCTCCGATCGGGCACTGCATTTAAAATCACAAAAACGCTGAATATGAATATATTTCCACTGATGTTTTTATATTTTGTATCCGGTCTTTTGTTGCTTACCGTATTTGCGGGCATACTGGGGTGGCTGCCATCACAGGGCATCCTTTCAGCAGGGTCAGTTGCAGCTAATAACTGGATTTCATCCACCGGTAACAGTATTTACATAACCAGACCCACAAATATTATTTTAATAGATAGTATTGTTCACGGTTCCACTTATGTATTTTTTGATTATCTCAGGCACATGGCACTTCCGTTTTTTTCACTCTTTATACCAACCACAATTTATCTAAGTGTATTTATAAGCCATGAAGCTTCAATAGAATACAATAAAAAGTATATGAAAGCCGGAATTACCAGGGATGCTTTTGCCGATAATTATGTAAGATACATAAAAAGAGGTATCAAATCTAGGATATTGAGTGACATGAAATGGATGTTTGTTGTATTCATGGGTGGAATGGTATTAATAAGCTACATATTTTCATATATGAATACAGGAGAACTTGCAATTTATTCATTTTTGGACTATGAATACGGAATAATGGGCGGCATTTACAGTGTCTTTATTCTATCACTCATGATCATTATATTTGATCTTTTAATAGACCTGATCAACAGGGGTGGAAAAAATGAAATTTAATTCCAGGGATATATATATAGGAATTAGCATTTTCTTCATAGCATTATACATGATTGCATTTATCCTTGATATAGTGCATCCCCAGTATATTAATGTCAAATCCCTGTCAACCCTGCTGGTATTCAAAAAAACATCATCTGTTATACCATCTCCCCCGACTCTGGATAAGGGCTGGTGGGATTACTTTGGAACAACATACTACGGTATTTCTATCCTTCCTGCACTTCTCGGTTCCCTGAAATTTGATTTTACGGTGATGTTTGAATCCCTTATTATCTCCGCAATAGCGGGAATAGGGATAGGGTTTATAGCAAATTATACAGGAGGCATTTTACGTAAATTTATCTTTTATTTTGTCCGAACGTTAACCGCTGCCCCATACTTGCTGGTAATGCTCCTTATACTTTATATAGCCCGGCCAAACCAGACAGGAATGATTGCTGCCATCTCCGTTGGATGGTTTCCCTTTTACATTATCAGGTATATGGAAGTTTCTGATCTGGGGAAGAATTCCGGAAGGATTGGAAAACACTGGACATTTTTAAAGTTTCTTCCGTATATTTTAACTGATATGGGAGCGATAAGTGGAATTGTTGTTATTATAACATATTTCGGGTTCTATTTTAAAAATCCGTTTGTGGTGGATATCGGCAATTTAATGTATCTAGGTGGCAACGTAAATCTTTTACTGCTGTTCGGAATCTGGTGGATTGTAGTATTTCCACTGCTGTTTATCACGATTTTCATAGGTTTTACCGCACTTTTGAGCTATGAAATCAGGGGGGTGATAGCAGATGAAGGCAAATGAATGTGAAAATTCAATCCTTTCCTTTAACCATTTTAATATGTACGCCGGAGATAATAAACTGGTAGGCGATGTTACATTGCAGTTGAATGATAATGATGAGGTTTTACTGATATCAAAGAATGCGGAAGTATCATCTATTATCAAGATTTTTACCTTTGACTTCTTTAATAATTACAGATATTCCGGTGCAATTATACATAGAAAAACAAATTTAATTGATCTTATTTCAAACATTAAAAAATTCAGGATAAACGGAAGAAGGATAGGAATCACTGCATACCTTCTGGGAGATATATTACCAGTACCGGCAAATCCACTGGACCTCTTCGATGCGGGAACAGAAGTTAGTTCCCAGATACTTGATTTTATTCCATATGAAACCAGGATAGAAGTACTCAACGCAGCAATAAGACGGGAAATGATCAAAATCACTGAAATAGATGGGTTTATAAAAGACTTTGATGCTGCAGTTGACAAAAGAGCCTTTACCATATCAGTTTGCAGGGATTTCGGCATCATGGATATATATAACAGCATTTATAATGCGCTTCAATCGAAAAAACCTGACAGGAGGGATGTTATAGCATCTCTAATTATAAGAAGAAAGATAGGAATAAACCTTGCTGATATTGTTGTTCTACGGGATTACTATAAATACCGTTTAAACCTTGACCGTTTTTTATATGAAAATAAACGTCTGTCTATTACAGTAAGTAAAGATATAAGACATCACCATAATGTTAGAAAATTTAACCGTACATGGAGAAAAAATATAGATTTTATGACCTTAAAATTTACAAGAGCTTACAGCGAAAATATTCTGAAAAATGAATTTCTAACACTCCTTGACAACGAACTCAACCTTATGGGAATCCAGTTCCACAGGGAGGAATATAGCAAACTAGCAGGAGACATTCCGGTTGCAGAAATTTATAAACTTATTACAGGCATAGGATTTCTTACCGACAAATCAGCAATAATTATTGATATTTCACTCAACGCGCTTAAGCTTGAGGAAATTTCAGGATATGTGAAAATAATGAAAACATTTCAACCCATGGCCTGCCTATACTTATGCCAGGGGGAAAGACTAACCGGGAATATTGATAAGCTGTTTGATGCAATAGTGGAAATATAGTATAAGAAGATTGATTTGAAATAGGAACATATTCAATCACTGATATTATTGAAAAATATGATTCCCTGCCCATTCACACTATTGCCCATTGAAACATAGGACTGGTAATAAACTTTCATTTCAACCTTTCCAGGGGATGGGTGTATATACATATACAAATTATTGGTAAGATTTTTTACTGCACCTAAATTTGTGCTATTGAAATTATTCACCAATTTGCTTATATTTGAATTAAGCTCGTACATTAAAATTGACTGATTTTTATAAGTATTATTAAATAAGTAATAATTAAATCCATTGCTGCTCAAGTGGGTAAAGTTCTCTGAATTCCCCAGATAGGAATAATAAATGGAAGAATTCATTTGAGGCAGTGTTTCCTCGTAGATCGGCATAGG
>JAKAAA010000042.1 GCA_021797295.1 Thermoplasmata archaeon | reverse complement strand
GAGAATGTTCGGTGAGATAATAAGGGCTGTAAAGCTTGAGAATATTGTACAGGAAATGATGTTAAAGGTCTATTTCTACAATGAGTACAGTAAACTAAGGGAGGGGAACTAATTACGCAACTGACTTCAAAAATATAACTCTTTGTCATACTTTAATACAATCTTATGAGTAAGTCAGAAACCCGGGAATCAGGTAACGTTATAGTGCATAACTCCAGTCAACTCCCCTTCAGCATCAATACAGTACGGTTCTTCCTGGAAACTTTATAACCATGGATCTGGAACTGGTGTGTATGGAGTAAAAACATAGTAATGCATTGGTATGCAATACATAATGACATTATAGATAAAATAATGATGTTATCATGATAACTGCTTCGGCAATTGCAGTAATACACCTTCAAATTAATACGTAAAGTTTTAATAATAAACTTATATATATTTTTATGATAATGAAAGATTCTGAGAGAACAGAATACTTCGACAGAAACGCAATAGAAATCTCAAAAAAATATAAGGGAAAAATACTGACTCTTCCTAAAGTCCCTATAAAAGGGATGGAGGATTTTTCATCACTCTATACCCCGGGGATCGCTGCCGTTTCAAAAAAAATTGAGGCTGACAAGGAGCTTGCATACGAACTGACAGGCAAATGGAATTCAGTGGCGATTTTAACGGACGGTACAAGAGTTCTCGGAATCGGCAATGTTGGTCCGGATGCAGCAATCCCTGTTATGGAGGGAAAGGCTCTACTTTTTAATTATCTGGGCGGTGTGAATGCTATTCCGATACCATTGGTTATTAAGGATAACGATGAGTTCATAGTTGCTGCAAAGGCCATACAGCCATATTTTGGCGGATACAATCTGGAGGATATCCAGTCGCCAAGGTGCTTCTTTCTCCTGGAGAGTCTCCAGAAGTCCATGGATATACCGGTATGGCACGATGACCAGCTCGGTACAGCATCCATAATACTGGCGGGAGCCATCAATGCACTGAAACTGGTAAACAAAAAAAAGGAAGAAGCAAAAATCGTTTTCAACGGTGCCGGTGCGGCCAATATCGCTGCAATATACCTTTTTGAGGCTGCCGGCTTTAAAAAAGAGAACATAATTGCAATCGACTCTAAGGGTATAATAGAGCCTTCCAGGGCAGATATAGATGCCCTGATGTTCAAGAATCCTTGGAAATACAAAATAGCATTGGAAACAAACGGAGATCGTGTTAAGGGAGACCCTGCAAATGCCTTCAGGGGGGCGGATCTTGTTGTTTCAGCATCAGTTTCCATCCCGGGGACAATTAAAAATGAATGGGTAAAATCCATGAACAGGGATCCGGTTATATTTGCCCTGGCAAATCCATTACCGGAAATCTGGCCTGAAGAAGCGAAAAAATCAGGAGCGAGAATCGTGGCAACTGGCAGGGGGGATTTCCCGAATCAGATCAATAATAGCATGGTATTTCCCGGTGTTTTCAGGGGTGTTCTGGATGCAAGATCTAAGGGTGTGAATTTTCAGATCATGGTTGCTGCCTCCCAGGCAATTGCAGATTTTGTTGAAAACCCTACGGAGGACCATATAGTTCCATCCATGGAGGACTTTGATCTTTTCCCCAGAGTGGCCTCTGTTGTTGCAAGGAAATGCGTAGAATCTGGTCTCGCAAGAAAATCCGATTCCACTGAGGGATTTTACAGGACTGCATCGGATATTATAACAAAGAATAGAAATATTTACAACAAATTATTTGACATGTAGGTGATAAAGCTTGGTTAACATTAGATTAATGGAAAAAAAGGATATAGACGGTGTAATGGAGCAGCTATTGAGATTAAAACATTTAAACGAAGAATTTGATCCTCTTTTAAAGGTATCAGTAGGAAATGAAAAAGAGATATCTGAAAAACTCAGCAGGATTATTGAGGACAGGGAAAATCATATAGGACTTGTTGCCGAGGATGGAAAAAGACTGGTAGGCATGATAATGTCTGATGTTATATTCAGAATATATTATGACCCTAAATACGAGGCAAGAATTAGAGAATTTTATGTAATTCCTGAATACAGGGGAAAGGGCGTTGGGATAAAACTCCTTGACAAATTGAGGGAGCTGGCTGCCGAAAGGAACATAAAAATGATAACTGCAGAATTTCCATCCCTGAACCTGATTGCATCTAAATTCTATGAAAGCATTGATTTCAAGGAACTAATAAAAATTTATTCTAAAATAAATTAAAAAAATTTATTTTTAGGCGGATAAAGCTATATATTTCAGTATATTTCCAGTTTTTACATAATTGAGCTCTGCATTTGTATTTATCAGAGCCTTTCCCTTTACCGGTTTTCCATTTATTTTTATAGTTAATTCCTTTCCTATGGAGATATCATTGATACCCTCTATGTTAACTATTTCATCGCCTTTCATACTTGGAATACTGTTAACCTGTATTGGAATTATACCCATATCTACGAGGTTGCTTCTGTGAATTCTTTCAAAGCTTTCAGCTATCACAGCCTTAACGCCAAGAAGAGATGTAACCTTTGCTGCCCAGTCCCTAGAGCTCCCGGATCCATACTGCTTTCCTGCAAATATGACTAAAGGTACATTATTTTGTTTATATTTCATAGCTGCCTCGTAGAAGGTCATTACTTCTCCATCCGGGTAGTAAACAGTATCACCTCCAGTATGATCTACCATCAAATTCCGTGTTTTTGGATTGGAGAATCCACCGCGTAGCATTACTTCATGGTTTCCACGGCGGGAACCGAAGGTATTCATCTCAGTAACTCCCAGCGATGCCAGATATTTTCCGGCAACGGAATCCTTTGTTATCGGCCCTGCCGGCGATATATGATCGGTTGTAATCTTATCCCCGAATATGGCAAATATTCTACCATTTATTACATCCTTTACAGGTTCCATGTACATCCACGGTGGCATTTTTATGTATGTTGAATCCTTTTTAAAATCAAATATCATTCCCCCGCTTGATTTCATAGATTCCCAGTTTGAATCCCCCTTGAATACATCGCTGTATTCCTTTTTGTACGTTTCTGGATCCATGGCAAGATGGAAATACTTCTTTATCTCCTCAGTACTTGGCCATATATCACTGAGATACACAGCTTTTCCGTTATCCTGGCCTATTGGTTCTCTTGAAAGGTCAATATCCAGCGTTCCCGCAAGTGCAAAGGCAACTACCAGCATGGGAGATGCAAGGAATGCTCCTGCAATATATGGATTTATTCTTCCCTCAAAGTTCCTGTTCCCGCTGAGCACTGCAAAAGTTTTTACATTATTTTTCAGCATGTCATCCTGAACTTCAGGTATTAGGGGGCCTGCATTTCCTATGCACGTTGTGCATCCGTAACCCACCAGTTCGAATCCAATTTTATTAAGGTACTTCATCAGACCTGCCTTTTGCAGGTATTCTGTTACTACTTTAGATCCGGGAGCCAGGCTTGTTTTTATTGTCTGCGCCGGTACAATGTTATGTTCTACTGCCTTTTTTGCCATGAGTCCCGCTCCGAGAAGGACAAACGGATCAGATGTATTTGTACAGCTTGTGATTGCAGCAATAACCACCGATCCATTTTTAACGAGCTTTCCGTCTTTACCGTCTTTAATAAGTTCATCTATTTTTCCCTTTAAATCATCTATATTTACAAGCTCATCCGGATTCTTCGGACCTGCAACAGCACTTTTAATATCAGAAAGATCGATTTCCACGGTATCGCTGTATTTCTTTGGACCGTTATAGAACAGGCCCTGTTCCATGAAGTATTTTTCTACAGATTCTGCATCTCTACCAGTGCCTGTGAGGTATTTCAGTGTTTCACTATCCACTGGAAAATATCCGATGGTGGCTCCGTATTCAGGTGCCATATTGGATATTGTTGCCCGATCCTGTGCTGTTAATTCAGAAAGTGCCCCGTAGAACTCAACAAATTTTCCCACAACATTCCTTGCACGTAGTGTTTTTGTAATGTAAAGTACGACATCTGTGGGTGTAACCCCTGTGGGAACATTGCCCTTTAAATTTACACCTATAACCTCCGGGACAGTCATGAAATATGGTTCATTGAGCATTGAAGCCTCAGCCTCCAGACCGCCGACTCCCCAGCCCAGTACTCCTATGCCTCCGATCATGGTTGTATGAGAATCTGCTCCTATGAGGCTCTCTGGAAATATCTCTCCATTTTCTATAACCGCAACTGATGATAAATATTCAAGGTTGATCTGATGAACTATTCCGTGGCCTGGCGGTACAATTCTAACATTCTTGAAAGATTGCTGTGACCACTTAAGAAAGTCATATCTTTCGACATTTCTGGAGAATTCATCCTTCATATTCAGAATGATAGGCTCATCTCCGCGGAATGAATCTACAATTATAGAATGGTCAATAACAAGGTCTGACTTTGTTGCAGGATTAACCTCTTCAGGGTTCCTTCTCATTTTCTGGTAGTATTCCCGCATTGCTGCAAGGTCCACCAGTATTGGAACTCCAGTATAATCCTGAAAAACTACCCTTGAAGGCTTAAAGGCCATTTCCGCCCCTGACTTCATGTTTGCAAGATTTTCTATCGACCTATCATCTATATCAACGCCGTCATAATTCCTCAACACGTTTTCCAGTAAAATCTTAAATGAATACGGTAGATTATCAACATCATACTTGCCGGCTAGCTGATTCAATGGATAATAGTTAAGAGTCCTGTCTTTTATTTTTATTGTATTGTGCTGTATGTTCATATATTGTAAAGCCAAGATGATATTTTAACATTATTATATCGAAATATTTCGGTGATATCCCGAATAGGTGGTTGTGTACCATATTATGTGTAAATATAAACCCCCTGTTAATAATGAAATGATCATCAAATAACAGAAGAATCGATACAATAAAATCATGTATCATTTTAAACATCTCCTATATATCAATATTAATTCAGCAGTTGGCGTCCGTTTTGTTTTCATTTCTAATTCACATTAATTTCTTAGCCTTTAGTTTCATTTTTGATTTAATATTTCTATATATCCATAAATACTGATTAAATACAAACTCGCTTTGGTATAACATCATATAGAAATGTTCCATTCAAATTTAGAAAGGTATTGTATAGAAAACTTAAATATACATTGTTATTTACTTACGTATGAAATCTCTAGAATCGATAATACCATTAATCACCCCATTTGTTGATAACAGAATTGATAAAAAACTGGCCGTGGAACACGGTAATGATGTGCTGAAGGGAGGCATGAAGTATTTATTTTTAGCTGGAACAACCGGAATTGGTCCTTCTATTTCAACTCCTGAAAAACTAGAGTTACTGGATGCCTTTGCAAATATGCCTGACAGTGTTATACTTCAGGTTGGGTCGCTCAATCTGGAGGATTCTATTGATATGGCCAGGGCAGCAAAGAAGAAAAAGATACACGCAGTAGCAGCTCTCCCACCTTATTATTTTACAGGCATGAAAAGAGAATGGCTTGTTAGGTACTATGTTAAGATATCATCGGAATATCCTACCATAATCTATAATTATCCGGATACAACAGGGTATAACATAACCTATGATATTGTTAATGATATAAAGAAGGAGGGTGGAAATGTGATAGGTATCAAGGAAACTACATTTGATATGAATGACATTCTGAATACAAAAATGTATGTAAACGATTTCAAGGTTTATACCGGCCCTGACCAGTATATTTTATCCGCATTCAGGCTGAACCTTGATGGGTATGTTTCAGGGGCTGGAAATTACGGATATAAAATTATAAAGGATATAGAAGAAAATTATGACAATGAGAATGGAGATAAATATCAGTTTCTACTCAATGAATTATCCGGATTATCCAGAAAATACGGCACAATTTCCTCTATATATGACATGGTGGAAATCATGACAGGAGTACATGCTGGAAGTCCCAGGGAACCATTCTTTAAAATATCTAATGGAGACAGGCTTAAATTAAAAGACGAAATTGAAGTATTATTCAAAAAATATAATTATAAATTTTAAATTATTACATACATTTATGTCAAATTCTTATTTTATCTCATAAGTCTCATCATTCAATATGCCATGAAGTAGTTTACTTATGATATATATGGTAGCCAGAGATATGGCAAATACAACTATCACAACAACGGCTATGCCTAGCAATTCTATCCCGAGCTGCCTCAATGCTGGAAATCCTCCATAAAACAGTAATCCGTTAGGCAAAACACTGTTCCCAGAAGCAACTGCAAATGAATGCTGTGTAAAGAATGCTATCATTATAACCCCGAAAACACCTCCGAGTCCATGCCCTGGAAATAGCCCCACCGGATCTGAAAACCACTTTACCCTGGAAAATAATTTCTCCCCTCCAATAAATAGTGGGCCTCCTATAAGCCCCAATATCAGGGCACTGGCTGGACTCACAAAGCCAGCCAGAGGTGTAATTATAATGAGCCCCATCAGGATTCCGTTGGTTGCATCCATTATGATTGGGGTTTTCCTGTCCAATAATTCTCCAAATAGCATGGTTGACATCATAGCGGCGCCAGAAGCAACAAATGTGGTTATTACAACCATCAGAACATCACTATTGAAAGCAAGTACGCTTCCAGGGTTGAATCCGAACCACCCGACCCACAGCAATAATATACCCATTGCCAGAAAAGAACTGTTTATATGCATGTTAATTTTTAGAGATTGCTTTAAACCTTTTTTCTTTTCTTCCCTCCATATTTCATATACAAGTGCCAATCCGGCCGCTGCCGCGGCTCCATGGACGACTAGACCTCCAGCAAAATCTCTCATGCCCAATCTGTACAGCCATCCTGTTGGATTCCAGATCCATGCAGCAGGTAGATTCCAGATTACTATAAAATAAACGATTGAAAATATAAAAAATGCCTTGAATTTCATTTTCCGTAGGACGATTACACCCACCAGGGCGAGGGTAACTGCTGCAAAGGCCGTTTCGAATAAATAATAAGTTCCGATTTTTAATCCGGTATTGAAATATTTTCCGGTCATGGACCACCATGTAACAGTAATAGAACTGGATGAAAATCCCCCCAGGAAAAAGCCACTTTTATAGAAAGGATTTCCTATAATCCCATCCACAGTCGGTGCAAAAGCAGTATTGAAGCCTACAATAGCCATAACTACTATGGCGGTTCCAGAAATAACAATGGTTTTCAATAAACTGTTTTTGTATTTATTCCCTAATTCTCCTATCTCCAGAAGGCCAACAGCTATTGTCATGATAAATACAAATAAAGCCGCAATCACAACCCATAAATTATTGATTAAAACCCTTGAAAGGGAAAAATATTCTATGATTCCAGATATCATTATATTTCATGAAACAAATGTATAAATTTATATGTTTTAGAACGATAGTATTTATGTTATCAGTTAAAATAATATATAAACATTGAATTTCTGGAATGAACATATTTATACAGTATATTTAAAACAGTAATACAATAGAAGAAATGTGTGTTACGTGGAGTATGGTTAATGAATCCATGAGATACATTGCCTTGACATGAAGTAGTTCACTATGTAACTTCATAGTAAAATTAGTTAGAGGCAGCACTTAGTTGGTATTTATTAATATTATTCTATATAGTTGATAAGTAAAGAATTTTAGATTTAAATAAAGCCTCGATCGAGAATACTAAAATCTGAAACATTGAAATATCATTGTTTAAATTTAGTTAGACAATGAAATCTATTATTGAATAATCAATATTTTTTTATGTAACCTATAGCTTGTTTTCTCGGGGATTACTATAAGGTTACGATTTCTGTTAACCATTTTAACAGACCTCTTTAGAAGTTATCATATCTTTTATGCTTAAACTACTTGGATATAACCCAATACCCTCTATCCCGTTGGCAAAAGCTTCAGGGATTGCTTTTTTAATTATATTGTAGGAAGCCTGTAGGTCAGCATGTATCAGCTTCCCATTGGAAGATTTAAATACACCTCTCTTTATTCTTTTTCCAAGGTATGTTTCATGCTTCTCAATGCTTTCATTATCTAAAAATGAGCATTTAGATGTGTATGATTCTTCCTGTTTTATTACATTTATTCCGTATTCCTGTCCTTTATAATATATTTGATTAATTAATGTATTAAAAGGGATCTGTACAAAGTCCTGGTTGTTCTTTTTTCCCATATCCACATCCTGCTTCCATCCACTGTTATGGCCTATTACAATTGTATCTATTTTTAGATTCTTTGCATATACTATAACAGCATTGGAGAGCTTATGCATTACATCCCTTATCTTCCTGTTCCTTACTGCATATAATTTGTTTATCCTTTTAGTGTTCTCCTTATTCTTTCTCTGTTTATCATTTACAGATTTTAATCTTGCCAATTCCTTATTGAAATATTGGTTTATGGATTTTAAAACACCACCCTTAACAGCAATGCCTTTCTCAGATATGCTGTTTCCAATGGTTATGATATTCCTTACACCTACATCTATTCCCAGTATCCTGTTTGCACTTACTTCATTAAAATCTGATATCTCTTTAGAATATACGATCTCTACATTATAGCCGACACCTGACGGTATAACTCTAACCTCTCTCAAATCCATATTATTATCTAATCCTGTTTCCACCTCCAAATTCATTATTTTTGGGAATTTTAGCATTCCATTAACTATATGGCACTGCTGGTTGGTGAAAATTATAGTTATTTACTAATATTATTATACTTATAAGTATTACATTTTCATGGCAAAAAAAGAGATGTATCCAATTGAGAGAAAGATGGATGAGAATGATCTGAAAAGCAGGATTAAGGATAGCTTTGAGAAACTCTCATGCAGCCTGACATTTGCAAAACGCTGGATTCCGAGATTCATGAATAAAAGTATAAAAATATAGGTAATAAACTATAAAATAAATTCCCCATCCTTATGCTTGTATTTTGGTGGCTTTGGAACTCCTAAAAACAACTCCGGATTCTTCTTATAGGATTTAAGTGCCTTAAAGAATGAGTTCCATGAATCCTTTACCTTCTTTATTGTCCACTGTGCTGTCTGTGCCGGCAGTTTCTGGAAATTGTTGTTATCCTCCATATCTGAAGGCTTTGCAAACTCTTTTGCGAGCTCTTTATAAGAGGACATTTTCTCCCTGCTAAAGAACTGCTTTCTGAGAATGTAATTTGCCTGATTAAAGAGATTCTTTGATATATGGCACATTGCAGATACTG
>JAKAAA010000003.1 GCA_021797295.1 Thermoplasmata archaeon | reverse complement strand
AGAACACGCGAAAGAGGTTTATGACAAAATCGTTGAATTGAAATTAATCCAGTAAACCTATATTTATCCTTTTACAAAATTGCTTTTTATACTGAAATTTATCAATGAAACAACCAGGGTTGCCAGCAGCCATAATATGCCTACCATAATAAAAAATGGATTGAACTTAACAATAGAATAAATCAGAATTGCAATTGGAATAACATACTTTAAAAGAATCCACAAAATATTATAAAAACCCATAAAAATCTAAAATTAAAAAATAATTTATCCGAAAAGAGAGCTCAATCCGGCCATTGCATCTGCATCGGAATCGTCTTTCTTCTCTTCCTTCTTTTCTTCTTTCTTTTTCTCTTCCTTCTTTTCTTCCTTTGCAGGTGCTGCTGCAACAGGTGCTGCTGAGGCGTTCTTTAGAACTTCCTCTATATTGACGTTCTTCATGCTTTCAAGCAATGATTTGAGTCTTGCATCATCTGCACTTACTCCTGCATCGGTCAAAACCTTTTTAAGGTTCTCTTCATCTATTTCTTTTCCTGCTGAGTGAAGCAGTAAAGCTCCATATATATATTCCATTTTGTCACCTCATCCAAATAAAGATCCAAGACCCGCTGCTGCGTCGTCTTCAGATCCTTCATCTTTCTTTTCCTCTGTCTTGCTTTCCTTTTCAGGGTTTTCATTCTCTATGCTTTCATTATTTAAATCCTTATTTATTAATGAATTTAGAGTTGTAGCGTTTATTACAGCTTTCCTTATAAAAATATCTATATTCTTTTCATCGACAAAGTTTGTAGCGAAAGCAAGGCTCTGTGCCTCAAAGTATGCCCGGGACATTAATTCCGGAATAATTTCAGGTACAAGGAAGTCTGTCTTCAATGCCAGTGCCTTTGCCTTCAGGAATGCCCCTGCCATATCAGAGATGATCTGTTCCATGGTAATTGAAAGGGCATCAAGTGTATATACAAGTCCATCACTGTATGCGGCTATCATATCCAGGCCTACTGTAACAGGAAGTATTTCCAGTTTCTCTAAAACCTGTGCCTTGTCCTTGGATATCGCCTCCCCTTTCTTAACCAGGGTAACCTCGCTTTTAATTACTATCTTGCCTTTTTCAATTCCAGCAGGTATTCCTACCTTCTGGAATATAGATATCATTGGACCAGGCGGAAAGGATGTTTCCTTGGGCTCTATTATTATATCCTCCTCGGCCTTCTCGCCGCCACGTGCTGCTGCTTTCGTTCTCATTGAGACAAGTGTATCATAAACCTTTTTCGGTGATTCCGATGTGGTTATCAGTGCCACCTGCCCCTTTGTATACTCACTCAATCCTTTTATACCCTTCTTGCTGGATTTTTCCAGTGCGAGCCTGAGCAATCTTGCCCTGAACACCTGTATCTTTACCTGGCCCCTTACATCATTTCTTATTTTCTGGAACTCTTTATTCCTCAATCCGCTTATGCTTATTATGGCAGATACTGGGCTTTCATTTATTTCTTCTGCTATGGAATTGACTGAATCAACCTTCCACTGTGCTGGCTCTCTCATTCTATATCACCTAAATTAATTTCAACTGCGCTACCCATGGTACTCTTAATGTAGGCAGATAATATGTTTCCCTTGCCCTTGTCAAGGTGAGATATTACTCTCTTCATCACTGTATTGATATTTGTGTACAAATCATCATCGGTCATTGACCTGGTGCCCACCGGGATATGAAAAGTGATTTTGTCCCTGCTTCTGGCCCTTACACTTTTCTTTAAACTCTCAATAACAGCGGTTGGATCCTGCCCTGGAGCCAGTGGTTTCGGCATTTTGCCCCTTGGACCCAGAATTATACCCAGGTTTTTACCTATATTACCCATCAGGGTAGATTCTGCCACAAAAAAGTCAATGCCCTTCGCAACTTTCTTGAATGCCTTTTTATCATCAGAGAAGTTGTTCAAATCTTCCACCGAATATGTAAAATCTGCATTTTTGGCCTTGAGACGCATTTCCTCGCTGGCTATGACGCCGACCTTTATGTCCTTGCCTCTGCCCGCTGGCAGGATAATTTCCTCATTTATCCTGTTCTTGGGATCGGCCATATCCACATCCTTGAGATTTATACCGACTTCAATACTTTCCTCGAACTTTCTCTTCTTTGATTCCTTTATTTTTTTAATATCTTCAATAATACTGTTTGCCATTACTTCTCACCGACTTCTATTTCGCCGGCCTTGATTTTCTGCTGTACTTCAGCAGCGTTCTTCCCATCCACTGTTATTCCCAGTGAAAGCGCTGTGCCAAGAACTTCAAGGACAGCTCCTTTCATATTATATGAAAGTAAAGCGGATTTTTTGGATTCCGCAACCTTCTTTACCTGATCCATTGTCAGGTTTCCGGCATATGATTCCTTGTTCTTGCCGGACCCTTTCTCGATTCCTGCCTCCTTTTTCAGCAATGCTGAAGTGGGTGGTACTCCTATTATAATCTCATATTTTTTTGTAGATGGATCTACAACATTAACAGTTACAGGAACCTGCATCCCTGCAAATGATTTTGTTTTTTCATTTATATCCTTTATAACCTGACCCAGGTTCAATCCCAGGGGACCGAGAGCAGGACCCAGAGGCGGGCCCGTTGTTGCTTTTCCACCCTCAACCATTGTTTTGACTGCGACCATTCATTACACCTTCAATTATACCGTATTTCTAACTCATTTTTAATATTTTCTTTTTATTATTATTTCATTATGCATTCAGATATTGTTTTCCATCGATTTTATTGAACTTCATGGTGAGGGTGCTGTTATATTCCAAGATCAGTGAAATTGAGCATGCGCATGAATCTGGGAAACTTTATCCCATCCATGGCCGGGTATTATTATCCGAGATATGTTTCCACTCCGGAACAGGCGGAATCAGTTTATCCTCTGGAAGTACATTTACTTCTATGATCATCGGGGATTGGTCAGAAAATGCTTCTCTCATTTTTGTTTCAATATCAGAATCCTTTTCCATATGTATATATTCCATTGAATAAGCCTGTGCAATATTGCTGTATTTTGTATCATAAAAATCCGTTCCATTGAGAACCCTGCCATAATCCGAAACCATTGTGGCCCTTATCCAGCCGAATGACCTGTTGTTGAAGAGGAAGATCTTCAGTGGTATATTGTACCTTGCAACTGTTTCCAGCTCTCCCTGCACGAATCCCATGCTGCCGTCCGATGTAAGGCATACCGTTGTGGATTTGCCGGCATAGTATGCCCCGATTGCCGCAGGTAGCCCGAAACCGAGACCCCCTGCAGAGTAATTGAACAGGAATTTTCTTCCTGATTTCTGTACCCTGTAAAATGCGGAGGCGTAAATTGCGCCTATACCCGGATCCGCGGTGATAATGCCGAACTTATCATCGTACTTCATCAATGATTTTATAAATTTGACGGGATTCACATAGGGTGTGCTTCTTATGGAGGCGATTATGCCTGACTCCCATCTGGATCTTGAATCCCATATTTCATTTCCACTGGTTGCCTTTTTTGCCATATCCTGCAAAATTTCATTGATTTTTGCAATAATTGCCATGGCATCTCCCAGAAGCCCGAGGGAAATTTTATAGTTGTTCCCCAGCTGTGTGACATCACTATCGAGGTGTATTATTTTAACATGTTTTGACGGGTCAGGGGATTTCCACCATGATGTTGATGCGGAATCGGTGTTGGTGCCAATGAAAAATATGAGATCTGCAGAGTCAACAACATTCCTGGATATTTCAGAACCTCCTCTGCTTCCCACAACACCCATTGAAAGCGGGTGATTCTCAGGAAAACTTCCCTTACCGGAAATTGTTGTACCCACCGGTATGGAGAGCATCTCGGATAGTTCAAGCAGCTGGGAAAATGCACCTGAGTAAAGGACGCCCTGGCCACATATTATAACGGGTTTGGCTGCTTCAAACAGCATTTTAGCAGCCATGGCGATGGAGCTGTTATCACATGACTGCCTGATGGACGGGAATCTGGAAAATGTTTCATCCGCGTATAAATCCTTATCCATTACCCCCTCTCCATATACGTTCAAGGGAAAATTGATAAAAACCGGGCCGGATGGGGGCGTGGTTGCACTCCTGAATCCATATCTCATCATCCTCGGTATATCTCCTGGAGTTTCCACATTGATAACTTTTCTGGTTACGCCTGAAAACATCATGGTTTTATCATACTCGGTCAGAACATTTTTCTTCCTGGAATCCGTGGCTATATCACTGGACATTTCTATTAACGGGGTACCGCTGGTGTATGCTTCTACAATTGCAGGCAGTGTATAGGATGCACCTACTCCAGGGACTTCACATACCCCGGGTCTGGAGGAGGCACGTGCATAGGCTTCTGCCATTATTGCAACATTCCTTTCATCCCTTCCGGATATGTGTTCAACACCATCAAAACTATCCCATTCATAATACAGGGGAAATGATGTTTCCCCGATAAGGCCGAAAACGTGATTAACATGATACTGCCTGAGCATCTCTAAGATAGACCTGGCTCCATTCATATAAATTCAATCTGAGCCCATATATATTGTTTACTATCAGGTTATAAAATAAAAATCTTTTTCCTCCTGTATATGCAAAAAAATAAAAAGTAACATATATAAAAAGGATATTCTATAAGGATGAAGGTTAACATTATAGATGGGAGAAAGGAAAAAAATTTTGATGACTCAACAAAAGTTTTAATAGATATTTTCAGGGCCACTACAACAATACCGCTCATGATTTACAGAGGGGCTGCTTCAATCATCCCTGTCAGGACAGTTACCGATACAAGGAAACTTAAAGCAAAAAATCCCGATTATCTTACCAGCGGCGAAAGGTATGGAATCAGGATTCCCGGATTCAATTACGGCAATTCCCCCAGTGCCATAATGAATACTGATTTATCGGGGAAAACGCTTTTATTTACATCAACCAACGGAATAAAGGTCCTGTTCAAGATTATGGAATATCCTGGAGACATATATATATCATCATTCATAAATTTCTCTGCCACATATAATGCCATCAAGGACAGGGAGAATGTGTCCATAATTGTTTCCAACAGGCCAGATGGTATATCTGATGAGGATTATATTTATGCGAATATGCTCAAAAGCAAACTTGAGGGGAATAATGTTGATATCAAGGATTATTGCAACCAGATAAGGGAAAGCCACGGATCAAAAAGGCTTAAAATCATGGGTGCAGGTGCAGATATAGAGAGTTCACTCCAGGTTGACCTGTATAAAAATCCTGTTATCTACAGCAATGGCAAACTGATGCCTTTAATTGAAAACTAAATCTCTATAATGCTGCCCTCAGAAAATTTTCTACCCCTTGAATTGGCAAGGTAGGTTAAAAGGTATTTTGCCCATGCCAGCTTGAGCTTTTTTCTGGCTACTGAATTGCTGTCGTAGTAATTTTTATTATTGATATGATTAAAATCGAATCCTACGAGAGTTATATTGTTTGCACTTAAATGATCTGCCAGAAAGGCGGCACGGTCTCCGTCACTGAATCCACCGAAATTATAGAGATTAACCATGGGAATATTCTGTGTGGTTGCCATGGCATCTGGAAAATATTTTGCATAATTCCATATCTTTTCAATGTTGTCCCCGTGTGCATGAAGAAATACAGTTGTTCCCCTGTTGTAGCACCCAATTATGTTATCCATATTTCCGTCCATATCAGACACTATAATATCAGGGATTCCCAGGGACTCCGTATAAGTATCAATTGCAGAATCCGCAACAATAGTATAACCTCCTGACACAGTGGTTAAAGCGTCATTTAAGTGTGGCCCGTTTCCGATTACAAATGCATTTCTGCCCCTGTATGGATCCATGGCAGAAAGATCATTATGTATCAGTTTATGGATTATAAGCGATGATCTATAATCCTCGGTCCTGTTTATTCCCAGGGAGTCTGTAATCTGTAAGTAAAAAGGAAACCAGTCCTCAAATTTCATTTTATCTCCATCACGTTGCCGTTTTTATTCTTCAATGAGGAAAAATATTTGTGTACAGCAGAGGCAGAGAGTGCGATCAGGATTCCTGCTATGATGTATCCAAAATAAACGGTCATTACTGAAAGTGGTATGAACCCCACTATGTACCTGATGTAATTTATCATGCCATAGAATATGAGGGTCATTGAGAGTGAAAATGCTATTCCGTACCACATTCTGGACATGCCATGCCTTTCCTCCATGTAAATGTCAAAGGCATCAAAAAGCTCCTTTGAAACGAACGATGCAAATATCCACCAGACAAAAACTGTCAGGAACAGCAGAATTTTATTCATTATGGGGACCATTCTTACCGTGGATTCATAGCTGTATGCAATTCCTATAATTACAATGAAGAAGGAAACAACGTATGAGAGCAGCGAGATTTTTGCCTCCTGTGAGTATTCCTTCATATTCACTGCAAGCTTGACTATAAGCTGGTTCAATTCCACTGCCCGGCTCACGAAATATGCACCCAGAACTATTGTAACCAGCATCACGGCACCGCTGCCCGGGTTTAGTACATATGATTTTGTAATTACCATATAATAGAGTGTAAAAGCCAATAACGATACACCGTAACTCAGAAGGAGCAATCCCACAGGTATTGTAAATTTCCTTGCTATCTTCTTGTCCCTGATTCCCCTTATAATGTAGTAATAAAGAGATTCTATATTTTCATTGTGCCTTACAAGTATATGTTTTACATATCTTATCCTGATTCTTGAGGATATAATAGGTGTAATGTAATCATCTTCTGCACCGTCAGAGACCAAAATCAGATCATCATAATGTTCCATACTGAGAACATCATCCAGCTGTTTGCTTAATATTTCATCTGATTTTGCACCAACATCATCATCACCGGTGATAAGTGCAATTTCAACATTCTCATTCTTCCTCTTTAACTCTTCATAGACTTTTATCGTGCCGAAAAGTGCATTGGCATCGGAGTCCTCGGGATCTACTGAAATCAGTTTTAATGCTGCATTATAACAGTCACCATAACCTGTAACTGGTCCCTCTATGCCAGCCTTCATACCGTAGTCGTTATCACGGTCCACATTCAGTATTAAAGTTACCATATCCCGCATTTAATATAGGAAATGTGACTATATAAGTTTTATCACACAATTACTATAAAATAAATACTGTATTCATCCGGAATTCCCCGGCTGGATTCGTTCATTTTATAATAAAATAGCCGGCACTTTTTTGTCTGGCAACTCTTTTAACTACTTTTTTGTCCATCAATTCTTTGAGTCCTGCATTGATGAGCCCCTTTCCCAATGATGCTTTTTTCATTATGTCATCAGCTGTTTTCAGTTTCTCCTCTGAAACAGCTCCAAGTGCCTTTAAGGAATTGTAAATTTTTTCTGCATTGTCTGATAGTTCTGCCATTTAAATCGCCGTATCCTATATTTTATATAAATATATAAATATAATTAAATCAATAATTACAAATAAAATTGGATAAAAAAATATACAGCAAGCGCATTTACTTTTTATGCTTAACTTCTATATGCTTTCTTCAGGAAGCCGGGGGAATTCAACAATAATATGGGATGAAAATGATCTGATCATAATAGATTGCGGCATCAGCCTCAAAAAATTTTCCGAAAAAACTTCCGAACTGGGCATAGAAAATTTAGAAAAATCTATATTCATAAGCCATGAGCATTCTGACCATTCATCCGGTGCCAGGGCCATATCAAGAAAATTGAAGGCAGACGTTTACTCCAGGAATAAAACTCTTGATAAAATCAGATTGGACAGGGGATACGGCATAAACGGCGAAGTGGCAATAGGGAATTTCACGATCATGCCGGTTTCAGTTAACCATGATGCTGTAGACCCCGTGGTGTATGTGATACGCAATAGAGGAATAAAAATTTCGGTGGTTTCTGATCTCGGGATTATGAACGGGGAACTTCTTGATGCCATGCAGGGATCTGATATTATGGCTATCGAAGCAAACCATGATCCGGAAATGCTCAGAACTGGCCCATATACAGAAATGCTCAAAATGAGGATAAGGAGCGATCACGGGCATCTTTCAAACGAGCAGACCGCCGAGGCTATATATGAATCTGCTTCTGACAATACCAGAATTGTACTTACCCACCTCAGTGAGAAAAATAATACGCCCGATATTGCACTGGAAACGGTTAAGGCATACCTTTCCAACAGGAATAAAAAGTATATATCAATAGAGGCTGCCTCACAGGATTTCGGTAGCACACTTTACAGATTCTAGGTGGCTGAAAAACAAATTAGACTATACCAAAGTTTTTGTATCCCATATATATAATCGTGGCATGGAGGATTACGATCTTGTTATAATAGGAGCAGGTCCAACCGGACTCTTTGCCACGTTTCTTGCAGGACTCAGGGATATTAAAAGCGTAACCCTGGAAGCCCTTGATTACACAGGTGGGCAGATACCGGAACTGTATCCTGAGAAAATGGTTTATGATGTTCAGGGTATACCAAGGATAAATGCCACGGAACTAAGGGATAGGATGTATGAGCAGGCAAAATTATTCGACGGCGAAATCAAGCTGAGCAGCAAGGTAACCGACATAATACCGGATGACGGTAAATTTACCGTAGAGGTAAACGGTGAAAATGCATACACATGCAAGGCTGTACTGGTGTGCACAGGCATAGGCGATTTCACCCCCAGGAAAGTTGGATGCCCCGGAGAGGAGGAATTCAAGGGTCGCGGTGTCGAATACACTGTGAAGGATATAAACAGGTTCAAGGATCAGGTAGTTGCCATAGTGGGTGGTGGAGATTCTGCCCTTGACTACGCAAGTGAGCTTGTAGGGACGGCAAAGAAGGTCTATGTCATTCACCATAGCGAAAAGTTCAAGGCGGCTGAAAAAACCCTGGACAGTGTAATGAACAACAAGGAAATATCGCTTCTGATGAATAGCTCAGTAACAGAAATATCTGGTAATGATAGGGTTAGAAGCATATCCATTTCAAATGTACAGGACAAGAGCACACAGAAGTTAAACATTGATTCCCTGATTGTTGCAATTGGGCATGTAGGTAAGGCCAATATATTCAAATCTGTAAATATAGAGATGAGCAAAAATGGCAGAAATATACTTGTAAATGATGAGTTCCAGACAAACATAGAGGGTATATTCTCTGTTGGAGACGTGGCTACAATGCCGGGCGAGCCAGTGCATCCAATAATAGCAATAGATGGGGGAAACGCCTATGTTGCCATAAACTTCATAAAGAAGTATTTAACCCCGAATGCAACAATTTTCGGAGGACATAGCTCAAGTCTTAATATTTAAATAGATATAAAACGATAAGCTGTAAATGAATGTAGAAGAGGCAATAAAGGAATTAAAGAACCGTAAGGCAGAAAAAATACTGCTTCAGATTCCGGATGGCTTAAAGCCGGAATCCTTCGATTTATTTAATAAATTTTCAGAACAATTTAAGGTGATTATTAGTTCACAGTCATTTTACGGTGCCTGTGATATCGGGAATATGGAGGTTTACAGGGACGTGGACTGTATTGTCCAGTTCGGCCATTCTGAAATTCCCAATATCAAATATACGAAACCGGTCATTTTCATAGAGTATTATTACAGGACTATAGAATTGGATGATGATATTTTTTCCGTGCTCGGGGAAGATGGTATCAAAAATATAGGTCTTCTTTCATCTGTCCAGTATTATAAGGAAATGCAATATGTCAAGGAGAAACTGGATAAGCTCGGTTACAGTGTTCTTATTGGCAGCGTTGACGGCAGGTTGAAATATCCCGGTCAGGTTCTGGGCTGCAATTTCAGTTCGGCACACTCCATAGCCGGCAAGGTAGATGCCTACCTTCTGGTAAGTACCGGTCTCTTCCACGGGATCGGTGCACAGCTGTCAACGGACAAACCTGTTTACATACTGGACCTGAACCAGAAATCGGTGAGAAACATACAGCCAGATATAGATAAATTCCTCAGGAAAAGGTATGCAAGGATAGAGCCGGCCATGGATGCCAGAAAATTTGCTGTTATAATTGATACAAAAATCGGGCAGTACAGGAAGAAGCTGGCATACAGCATTTACAGCAAGATAAAGGATATGGGAAGGGATGCCATAATAGTGACTGCGGACAACATAAGCCCGGTTGATATAGAGAATCTGATGTGTGATGCTGCGGTTTTTACAGGTTGCCCAAGGGTTTCCATAGATGATGGGGAAAAATTCAACATACCTGTACTGACACCCATAGAATTCGAACAGATCTTTGGCTTTAAGAGTAATGACCGGTATATAATGGATGAAATAGTCGGTGTTGATTCTTATTCCCCAATAAGATAATTGCCTCCATGGCCCACAATTTTGCAGTAAACCTCGGAGTATTTTTTATAATTTCCCTGCAATACTACAGGCCTGTAATTTATATCACGGGCGACCATGGTTCCATTTTTGCCTTCTTCCGTTACAATGACCCTTTCCTCCTTTCCCAGAAAACGATCAAGTTTTTTCTCCATCTGTGTAGCATGAAGATCTATAATTTCCCTGGACCATTCTTTCATGAGATTTGAATTCAGCGGTGTTTTGCTGTAATCTTTTGTGTACGGCCTGGGTGAGAATCTGGTAACGTTGATAATATCCGGTCTATATTTCTCAAGGAATTTAAGGGTTTTCTCAAAGCCATCCCGGGAATCATTATAGTATCCAAGGATTATATCCGTGGCTATTGACATATCCGGATATGTATCTGTAAATTTTTCCCATACGGCTTCAGCCTCCTCAATTGAATATTCCCTGTTCATCGCATCCAGTACGGCATTGTCCGCACTCTGTACCGGAATATGCAGGAATTTGAAAACTTTTGATGAACTATATGCTGGAACCAGTTTTGCCAGTATGTCATATGTATTCCGTGGCTCAAGCATGCCTACCCTGAGATAGAAATCACGGTTTACAGCTGTTATTTTGTTCACCAGATCAGCCAGGTCAACACCTATATCTTTGCCATAGGCAGCGGTATCCAGTGATGATATCCTTATTTCCCTGATATTTCTGTCCAGCTCCATATTCACCTGATTTACTATTTTATCCACAGGCCTGGACAGGAGCCTACCCCTGGCTATGTGGGATATGCAGAAATTACAGCTTCCGGTGCATCCCTGATTTATGGGGATTCCATCATATATATCTGATTTGATTTCAATATCGTCGAGCGCTCCCTCATAAAAACTTCTGAATTCACGTGGTTTCAGTACCTCTATATTTTCTGACTCTATTGTATTGCCATTAACCGTGGCCAGGCATCCAAGTACCTGTACTTTTCCAGTAGTTTTTTCCAGGGCTGAGATGCGTTTTACCATCTTATCCTCTGTATGCTTTATTACAACGCATGTTCCTATAAGGCTAATATCTGCATCCTCCGGATTGTCAACCACCCGGTTATCTTTGTCCTGGAGTAATTTATTAAGGTAAAGTGAAGATTCGGATTTCTGCAATGTGCATCCGTAAGATTCGAAATAAATTTTCATGCTTTTTTAATTGCAATTACGTTAATAACAATTTTTATCCATGATTTTCCAGTATGCTATTTTTGAACATGTACAATATATTCAAATGCAGTCATATAAAGTTTTAAATTCGATATTCTTAAATTTTATATTTTAATTTATATGTGGAAAGAGTTATATATTGCTTTAAAATATTATTTTATGACGGAAGAAAATAGTTCAAAGAGAAGTGAGGATAGTAAAAATTATGAGTGTGATCTTTCTGTAAGATGGGGGCATATAGACCCGTCTATTCTGCCATTTGATGACCTTGATAAAGAAATTATGTGCTTTCTCAGATATAATGCCAGGATGTCCAACGCTGAAATAGCCAAGATGCTGAACACAAGCGAGGCAACAGTCAGGAGAAGAATTAATGAACTTGTAAGGAGAAAAATTATCACAGGTTTTTCCGCACTTGTTGATCTGCATGCCATAGAGAACAGCATAAAGGTTTGCATCAGAATAGATACGGAGGGTGACAAACTTGATGCTATTGCGGAATCACTTGCCGCCAATCCCAATATACTTTCACTGTACAGGAGAAGGGGGCAGAACCAGCTATTGCTTCAGGGGCTTTTCCTGAATCTTGAAACCATCCAGGAATTTGAGGACAGCCTGGCGAGAAAGGATGGCATAGTGAAATATGATACCATGGTTGTTTCCAAAGCTTTTAAAAAGGATCCATGGGTTGGAATTTAAAAATTTATTATGTATATAAATGCAATTTAAAAAATAATATATTGATCTATTCAATCATTTATGTGCTTAGTTCATGAAGCTGAATATTTCATTATATTTCTTTTCGTCTATTTTTCCGGTTTTCAGGACCAGTTCTTTTATGCTTTTTCCAGTTTCCAGTGATTCTTCAACTATTTTAGCCATGGTATCGTATCCCAGGTATGGATTCAGCAATGCTGCCGAACCGAAGCTCCTTTCCATGTTTTCCTTTATCTTGTTACGATCCGGTAGTGTGCCCTGGATGGCTTCCTCGTCAAGCATTTTGATTCCGTTTGCGAGCCTTTCTATAGATTTTGATATCTCATAATCTATGTGTGGCATCATGACATTGAGCTCCAGTTGCCCTGCCTTCACGGAAAGGTTTACGGCCTGCTGGGACCCGGTGATTGAATGGCATATCATATTCATTGCCTCGGCTATGGATGGATTTATCTTGCCGGGCATGATAGAAGATCCCTGCTGGACTGCCGGTAATACTATTTCATGGAGTCCGGCTCCTGGCCCGGAATACAGAAGCCTCAGATCATCGGAAATCTTGCTGAGATCTAGTGCCATGTTGGACATGGAATTCATTACCCTGGAAAAGTCTGTCATGAACTGCATTATGCCCATGAGATTTTCTCCCGGGCGGAAATTAAAACCGGTTTCCTCAGATATTTTCTTCACGGCATTTTCCTTGTAATTTTCAGGAGTATTTGCCCCGTTGCCCACTGCTGTTCCCCCTATATTTAATTCCAGTATGTAATCCAGTGATGATTTAAATTCATTTAAATCACGTGACACCGCGAAAGCCCATGCATTGAATTCATCTCCAAGTGTCACTCTAACGGCATCCTGAAGGTGTGTTCTGCCGGTTTTATAAATCTTTTCAAATTCCCTGTATTTTGATTTCAATGATTTTACCAGTGCCCCTGCAGCTTCAATCAATTTCATGGATTTGAGCATAATGCTCACACGCATCATTGTAGGGTAAATATCATTGGTAGACTGGCTCATGTTGATAACATCGTTCGGATGAACATATTTGTATTCCCCCTTTTTATGATTCAAAGATTCAAGTACTAGGTTTGCAAGTATCTCGTTTGTATTCATATTGAAGGAAGTACCTGCTCCGGCCTGGAAAACGTCCACAACGAACTGATCATCAAATTCCCCAGAAATGAGCCTGTCACATGCTTTGCTTATGCTTTCATAGAGTTCCTTGCTCAATTTCCCACCGGTAAAATTAGCATAGGCGGCTCCCTTTTTTACTATAGCCATTGCCTTTATATGATCCCTGTCACGGGATTTTATTCCTGATATGTTAAAATTATTTTTGGCCCTGAGGGTATTTATTCCATAATAAATGCTGTCATCAATCTGGACATCGCCAATTACATCAGTTTCTGTTCTCATAGTTAATAATGTTACATTGGTATAAAAATATTTTAATCTGAACATTGAAAAAAATTATATGCTGATATGCATGGTGCATTTAATGTATGTTGAATTCACAGATACGGGAATGGTTGTTCCTGATATGCTGACCATCGGGTATATAGAGGGGGACGGAATCGGGCCCGAGATTACAAAAGCCATGATTGATGTAATTAACAGCGCTATAGAACTTGCCTACGGGGGCGAGAAATCTATTGAATGGCATAAAATCCTGATAGGCAATGATGCCTATGAAAAATACGGGACTTATATACCGGATGAATCAATAAAAGAGATACAGAAAATATCCATAATAATGAAATCAACCCTGAATCTTATGCCCGATAACCGCGATATAAATACAATATTGAGAAGGAGATTGAATCTATATTCCAATTTAAGAATGGTAAAATATATATCAGGAATGGATGTTCTCGTTAAATCCTTCGATAAAATTGACATTACCGTAATAAGAAGTTCTTTTGCCCGCACCCACGTTTTTTACCACTCGTCTGAAAGTACTGATGACCTGATAAAGTTCATATCAGATAATTATGATATGACCATTACACCAGATTCCGGAATATATATGTTCAGCCAGAGCAAGTTTAGAACTCTGAAAGTTGTGAAACAGGCTGTTAACTATTATAAGAAGTACAACCGCAAAAAGCTCACCATAGTTGATGACCGTGAAAATCCAGAATTCGGGCAATGGTGTTATGATGAACTTGAAAAATATGATAACGTTGAATATGAAATAATTAAAACAAGGATGTTTATAAAAAAATTGCTGGTGGAACCGGAGAGTCTGGATATAATCATGATGGATACGGTCCTCAGCAGATTTGTACTGGATTTTCTCACAGGGGCCATCAACATAGAGTATGGTGCAAGCATGGGAGATCAATGTGCATTGTTTGAGGCGGTTCAATCGTCTTCTCCGCTGGAAGCAGGATATGATGCTGCTGATCCGCTTTCTTTTATTCTTTCAGGATGCTCCATGTTACGGCATGTAGGATGGGAGATTCCAGCAAATATAGTGGAAAAAGCTATTTCTGCTGCATTCCTTAACGGCAAGATTCCCAGAGACCTGACCGGCAGGCAGGATATAACTCCTGTAAAATGCTCTGAATTTGCCTCCGAAATAGTAAAGAAAATGGAAAAGATGTGATTTTTACAGTGATAATTAACAAAAACTTTCCATATTTACTGGTGAGGCTAATTCAATCACGATATGGGCAGTTTAATTTCCCGGGTTCTGTACCTGAACAACTAGGAATTTATTTTCTCCATGAGTTCATTTATGTGCGGTATTGATTTGATGCCCCTGGAGATTCTCAGAGAGGCTACCGCATTCCCTGCCATGCATGCCATCTCCTCTCTATAGCCTGAAAGCATGGCAGCCATATAACCGGCATCAAATGCATCTCCTGCCCCGATAGTATGTTTAATGTTATCGGTTTTTAAAGCACTGCATGGAATCGTCTGTTTATTCCTTATGATCATGGAGCCTTCCCGATCAAGTTTCAGTATGTAGTTTGCATTCTCTTTTTTTCCCAGCATTATCAGAGTACGTTCCAGATCAAGTTTGGAATATGCAAGCGCTTCTTCCCTATTTAAGAAAACGGTGGTCGAGATATCAAGAAACGCATTGAGCCCCTTAATTTCTGATATAAGCGGGCCTATATCAAAGAATATCTGTTTTTTCTGCAAATTTGCCTCCTTGGCAGCATCCAGAATGGTATAGTATGTTTTTCCGGTAGCCGCAAGATTATAACCCTCAAAAAAAATAGATTTTGATCTGGAGATCAAACTTTTATCCACCTTATCAAGCATTATGCCGGCACCGAGGTATCCCAGGAAGGAGTGCCTCTTCTTTGAATCAACTATATTGATTGATGTTGCTGTTGCTTCTCCATTTTCCCTTATTATATATTCGGTATTTACGCCGCTTTTTTCGAGTTCTTTCAGTAAATAATCGCCAAGTATGTCTGTTCCGATCTTATCTGCAAATGCAACTTTTAAACCCAGCCGTGAAGCTATAATTGCCATGGCAGCGGGACCTCCGGGGGTTATTTCCATATCAGGTGAGATATTTGTGGTTCCAGCCCGTACCGGGAAATCTTTTATGTTCAGGGATATGTCTAAAACAGCATCCCCGATTATTAGAAGATCATAATTGCATGGCATCCAAAAATTTACCTCCCAGTTCCATTATATCCCGGCCGGCAGAATCGTCTATGGTTTTTATCCATTCACCGGGAATTTTCCTGAACCCTGCATAGGAACCGGCCATTGCCCCCACCATGCCACCGATTGTATCTGAATCTGCACCGAGATTACATGCCATCAATATTGACTCCCTGAAATTTCCCCTGGCCCGTAAAAATACTGATATGGCAGCGGGAACCGAATCCTCTGTAAGCGCCCACTGTGGTTTTAATATGAAATTATAAAGACTGTCCAGGAAGAGGTCAAAATCATTGCTGGCATTAGCAATATTTGCAGCCTCCTGTATTCTGCGTACTATAGAGTCTCCGGAATTGCCCATTAACCGTGCTCCCAGATCGGCACCTTTCAGTGATGCATCGAAAACATTTCCAGGGTTTTTCCCATCTGAAATTGCATTTTTGACTGCAAAGCTGATAGCTGCTGCACCTGAAATTGCCAGTGCAGTATTGTGTGTGCATAAACATGCATTTATTACATCTTTTACAGTTTTTTCATCCTCTGAAAAGGCATCATAGATTCCAACGGGACTGATTTTCATGGCGCAGCCATTTGTTGTTCCATTTTTTCCTGTCTCCCGGTAAGACATACCGGATTTTAAATTGTGTATGGCCCCCCTTGTGCTGGGTCCTATGAGTGTTGTATTCAGTATATCATTGTCATCTGCCCATTTTACAAGCCTGTTCGCCATGTCTTCAGGATCTATATGCCCTCTGGATATAATAGAGTCTGCAACCATGTATGTCAGTTCAGTGTCATCTGTATACTCCCCCCTGACAAGTCTGGAATGCACCGATCCTTCCATTGGTGCCTCCAGGAAATCCGTTACCTTCCCGAACTTCCCTTTTATCTGTTCCCTGCTCATGAAGGTGGTGGGCATCCCCATTGCATCACCTATTGCAACTCCATAAAATACTCCTAAAATCTTATCTTTTAAAGTGTTTTTATCTATACTCATCTATCATCATCCCATATTCTTACACTTCTGCCCTTGCTGGTTTCTATTCCCCATATATACCATGCAACCGATGCAACCAGACCAGTGCCGAAAATTCCTATTCCCAGCCACATGTATGATACTATCGGTAAATTAACCGCCAGAAAGATCACCGGTATGGATCCGCCCAGGGAGATTACCCTAACAATAGCAGAGTACAGCCCTCTTCTCTTTGTAGCCCAGATTTCCGACTTTAACGTATCCTCTGCCAGGAAATATATATTTATGAAAACGGAAACACCTATGAATAAAAACCAGAAGATGAATGTATTTGTTATCCATATTTTTAATGTGGGTATAAACAGATATGCAAATACAACAACCAGTATAGCAGAAACCAGCAGAAAACGTTTTCTGCTGAATTTATCGGCAACAAGTCCCAGAAAGCCTGCCAGGAATGCAACTATTCCGAAAACGAAAATCAACCAGTCAGTAAGGGATGGGAAAAAATAGGGTCCCAGTGTCAGCACAATAAGGCTGAAGCCAGCTGTATATGCCCACCCGATTATTCCACCGACTGCTATTCTGAAATAGAGTGAGGGTAATTTTTTTGGCTTCACCAGGGTATCCTTTTCCGGAGAGGCGCCATAGTATTTTTTGAGTTCCGTATCTGCACTGCTGAATCTTCCCTTTGATTCAAGCCACATAACTGATTCCGGCAATCTCAATCTGATGAGATACATGACCATAAGTGATATTAGGAGTGTTACCCCCAGCACTGCTCTCTGGTCAAATATGGATGATATGGCAAGAAGTGCAAGTATTGCTGCTATGGATCCGCCTATATTGGTAAAATTAAGTTCAAGGAATAATGCCCTGCTCCTGTATTTCCTGGGGAATAATTCATGTGTTGCGGTAAGAATGGTATTGTATTCACCGCCGGCAGCAAACAGAAGCATGCCGATAAAGATCAGGATTGTTATATAAGTAAAGCTGAAAATCAGGCCGGTGGCACCCACTGCGTATATGGCCAGTGTAATGAATAAAGTTTTTTTCCTGCCAATCTCATCGGCCAGCGGACCTGATACTGCACCACCAAGCAGGAGCCATAAAGGCGGCCAGATCGCCAGTAACCCCAATAGTGTACGTGGTATCGTAACCCATCCGGTGGCTATATATGATAGTGAATATATGTACGCTTCAACAGCGGTACCTATTGAAAATGCAATGAATAAAAGGGTGTGTACCGGCCCCCATTTTAAATCCTCAACCTCAGCAGCTGGATTCATAAAAACGTAAAACATTAGCGTATATAAATTTTCTATAAACAAAAAAGAAATGACATGTTAAAGAAACTGTGATTAAATGGATTAAAATTTAAAAACAGATTATTAAACTGGAAAAAAACACGTTCCGGCTCCATGTTAGTATCCCTGGGGAAATAAAGTTAATTTGGTGGGTCAGGTTGTGGTATTGAAGGTTTAGATGGCATTACGTTAATTGTTATTATTACCGCCGACATTCCATTTGATTCAATCAATAGTAAATGCCAGATACCAGGTGTGGTGGCTTCCAACATAATTGATGTGTTGTTATTTATTCCCATACTAAAACTCCTAGGAAGATACTGATTCCCTGAAAGGTTCAATACTGCATTGTTATTCGGCATCATATAAACGTCCATGTGGTTGGAAACTGAGAGTAATGTTGCCCTTACCGGCATATTACAATTATTATGTAAAGTCAAATTAAAGGACATTCCCTGATACTCTGTTAAGGTCATAGGACTGGTTGAATTGTTTACATGGATATTTTCCACCGGCTCCAGGAAATACACCTCTACCCTTTTATGGAATATGGATGTCCCGGTATTTACAGTAATATTGAAATCTTTTATCCCGGAGTAGTTGGCCCTGTATGTTATTAGATCGAGATCGTATGTTGTGGCGGTGCTATTATCTATTTCATGCCCCTCGACTTTTAACCTGCCCGGATGTACTGAAAATGAGGGGATAATATTTACTCCCTGTTCATTCACCGTTACATTTACCGTCACATTTCCCGGTTTGTCCTTATCTATAATGTAACAGGAATCGGCAATAGCCACACTGCTGCTATTTATATTATGAAATGGAAGTGGTGCAAATCCCAACAGTATTACAAAAATTACTACTACAGTTATATATTTCAGCATATGCCCCGGTTTTGCCAGATTATTCATTGGCAGCGCACCTCTGATGCCAAGCAGGAACAGGAGGGCTACGAGTATCAGAAGATAGGGTTCCAGTATAGAGGCTAGAATAATTATTATCGTGGAAAAGTAGGATACATATTTATAACGTCTTCCGAATATGGCTGAGAAAATCAGGCCTCCATCGAGGAATCCGATGGGCAATGCATTTAAAGCGGTGGTCACAAGCCCTGTATAACCTGCCAGTGCCAGGGGTGCCGGTGCAATAGAGACCGGAATGAAATGATCAAGAATTATCGGGAAGACCAGTGGAAAATTGAGGGCTGAAATAGGTGATCTCACAGCAGCACTGTACTGAATAAAAGGGGATGTATACGATCCTATTATTATAAACAGGATAGATACAAAAAAACCGGACAAAAGGGAAATTGTACCGGCATTTATCATGGCTTTTGGTTCCCGGAACTGGTTTTTATTTGAATTTATTGTTCCAAGCGTTCCTATGCCAGGAGAAGGGACAAAAATTGGAAATTTATATTTTATATGGCTTTTACTCAGAGATAGGTATTTGCCTGCCTCCCTGATCATGAGAATCCCGATAACAGGTACTGCGTACAGGATCGTCCCGTAGATAATGCCTGTGCGCAATGAAATAGTCGAATAGTAAGCACTTGAATAAACATATCCTGTGTAAACCAGGGTTATGATTGAAATGAAAAACATCAGAGTTTTAAGCCCGGTTCTCTCCCTGGCCAGATTTGAATTGCTTATAACTATTATCTGATTATCAGGAAGGTCGTTTGTAAATGCCGTGGTACCTAGGTCTTTCAGATCATTCAGAAGCATTTCAAAGGTTTTTTCGTTACCGTTACCTGATATGTGGAATATTATAGAATATTTAGTATTATCAACATCCGAGACGCGGTAATATTTTTTAACTATTTCTTCTATGATCTGGGAATCTCTCATACTGTAGCATCTACTAAAATCTCCTTTATTAACTTTTCACTAATATCGCTTCTGGATGTGGCACTGTAAAGTTTTTTGTTTCTTGCCTTTTCGTCCAGTGATATTCCGTATCCCATCAGGGCAATTTTCAATTTCTCAATATAACCGTCTATGCCAATTCCGGTAATTTCATTTCCATGGTTTATTATAAGGCATGGTGCATTCTTCCTGAATAACCCCTGTATCAGAAGATTCAATTCATCCCTGTTAAGGTTTTCGTTATAAAGCGCTATATTTCCTGCCATTTCATGGTTTGAATTTATAATGCCCTCTATCTTTTCTTTCCTGTAACGGTCAATGAGTTTGATATTTTCAAGGTTTTCGTGGAAAATCTCCAGGGAATGGCCGTAAACATCCTTTACATCCACCTTCATATATTCCTGCTCATTCACTACTGTATCATGGAGAAGCTGTACGTACCTAAGTGCAGCAGGTCCAGCCGAAAATATAATCCTCTGTATCCCTTCCTGTATTGTTTCTGTCTTCATGATTTTTATAAAACCCATTTCACCGGTGCTTTTCAGGTGGGTGCCTCCACAGCCTTCTGAATCGATTCCATCGATGGTAACAACCCTTATTTTTGAAGAAACCGGTACACCGCCCTCGAAGAGCCTGAAACCATATTTTTCTATTGCCGGATTCCAGCTTATGTTTGCAACGGTAATTTTTCTGTTCTGTTCTATGGCTTCAAGGCACATATTTTCTATGTTCCTTATATCTTCAAGGGTAATTTTTCTGTAATGTGTTACATCAATTCTGGATTCGTTTATATCCTTCTTCACTCCACTCTGCCATATATGTTCCCCGAAATACTTTCTCATTATTCCCAGGAGCAGATGGGTTGCAGAATGATGTATCATAAGTTGTCTCCGCCTGTTATAATCAATTACGCCCTTTATCCTGGCATCCTCCGGTATATTCCCATCCAGAAAGTGCACTATGGAATCCCCGTATTTCTGAACATCTGTTACATTGAACCTTTTCCCGTTTGCTATAAAATATCCCAGGTCGCAGGGCTGGCCTCCGCCCTCCGGATAAAAAGCAGTCTGGTTAGGTATTATTCTTTTATCCCCTGAATACAGTGTTATAGCCGTAAATTCAGCGATTTCCGTATTGTCATAATAAAGTGGCCTTGTATGGACAGGGGGATACTGCTCATGCCTTTTTTTCTTTGCTGTTTTTTTCTCATGCCTTGCAATCAGCATTTCCTGAAAATTATCCGGCAGTTCCAGATTATTTCCCGTAATTTTTCTATATGAATCTATTATGAGATCTTCATTGATTCCTTCCGATTCATAAAGTGTCATTGCATCCGCAAGATCCAGTTTGCCTGATTTTATGTATTTCTTTACCTTATTTTCTGCTGTTTTTGTAATTTCATTATATTTCTCCCGTTCTATTGATATAATGTTTGATATGAATGACCTGTCATAATTTTTGATAATAGGGGAGAATGCCTCATGCTGGAAATCCATGAGATCCATGAAATCTTTTGAGAAGCCGGTTTCTTCAATAAATTTGAGTGATCTACGGATCAGCGTTCTGGCAAGGTAGCCGACCTTTACATTTGAGGGGATAACATAATCGGAAAACATCAAGAGCAATGTCTTTGTGTGATCAGCAAGTGAGTACATGGCACGGATCTTTTTCAATTTTTCCATGAATTCCTGATCCATGGGAATATGATTTTCCTCCATATATGGCCGCAACTGCTTCAACAGCTCCGATTCTCTATAGGGATCAATTTCCGCCGCTAATTCCGATAATTTCTGAATTATATGGTCATCTATGGATTCCACAGATGAATTGGCTTTTATATAATCAATGGGAGCTCTGAAAATAGATTCATATACTGTAGGTGTTCCTGTGGTCAGCCATACCAGCCTTTCCAGGCCGTAGCCGGTATCCACAATTTTCAGGGGCATCGGAGAATATTTCGTTCCCTCTATGGTTATATCACCTTCTGGATCTTCCTTGAGATCCATGAACACGAGGGTTGCAACCTCAAGTCCCCTGACGAATACCTCCACGGCGTTTCCTGCATTCCCACCGCCGAACCATGGTTTTTCCTTGTATGTTATTATATTTCCATCTATTCCCAGCCTTTCGGTTAAAAATCTGTATGAATATTCAATTGTCTCATTCTTCCAGTATACGTATTTATCCTCATAATTGAACGAATCATGGCATAACATCTCGAAGGATGTGAGATGCCTGCCCGTTTTCCCGACCAGATCCAGATCCAGCATTCTTATGCTTGGCTGTGACATTGCAATGGGGTTTCCCGGTGGCGGCACCATGCCCGATGTAACCTGGGGCTGAAAAGCGTAAATTGATGCATTTACCAGTAAAACATCATCACGCCATCTGGGAACAACCGGATAAAAGTCAAGAATTTTGTGTTTTAAATTATCATTCCTGAAAAAATTCAGGAACTCTTCCCGCATTTCATTTATTGAATATTTCCGTTTAACCGGTGAATTGCCTATAAAAGAATAGCTTTCGCATGCAGGGTCTCCACATGTTTTTTTCTCCGGATCAGAAGTCCAGAAGTATGATGAACAGACCGAGCACTGTTTCCTGATAAATTTATTATCCCTGAAAAAATCCAGATCAAATTCTCCCTGCGCCATTTTACATATAATGCATCTCAATAAATAAATATAATTGTCCTGCCGATTATTTATAAGAGCTGTATGTTATTATGATAAACAATATTTATATGCCAATTATCTATTTATATAATATGGAGGAAAGTTTGAGAAGACCATCATGGGACGAATATTTCATGCGGATGGCATATCTTGCGGCTTCCCGTTCCAATTGCACCAGGAGAAAGGTTGGCGCTGTTATTGTCAGGGATAATAATGTGCTGGCCACCGGTTATAATGGGCCACCGGCACATACCGTTAATTGTGATATAGTAGGATGCATAAGGGACGAACTGGATGTCCCGTCGGGAGAAAGGCATGAACTGTGCAGAGGATTGCATGCAGAGCAGAATGCGATCATACAGGCTGCCGTCAACGGGTCATCTATAAAAGGATCTAAGATATATGTCACAACGCATCCATGCGTAGTCTGCTCCAAAATGATTATGAATTCCCATATAGGTGAGATTATCTTTGCCGAAGGTTATCCAGATGACCTTGCAGAATTAATGCTGCTTGAAAGCGATATAAAAATAAGAAAATTCAATCTTCCGGATAGTGAAGTAGAATCCATGATAGGTGTCAGGTATATCCACAAAACAGGCGAGGATTGAACTCCGTTTTTTTTATTTATCTTATTTTATATTGATTTTTTAATAAAATAAAACTTTTTATAGGTGTTATGAATATACAGTTAACAACTAATGGTTGTTAACTAAGGTGATAATAATGAATGGAAGAAGAGATGATGACTGGGATGATATATTTAATGACATGTACGATGAGTTTGGCCTGGATATGAGGAAAATTAACAAGGAAATTGCCAGATTCTGGGAATCCATGATGAGGGACGATACAAATAGCAAGGTAATGGGCCCATATGTGTATGGATTCAGCTATAAGGTAGGGCCTGATGGCAAACCAGTGTTCCAGGAATTCGGAAATGTGCCCAGGAATGCTATAGGTCAGAAGGATGAACCACAGGAAGGTTACAGGGAGCCATTAACAGATATCAATGAAGATAAAGAGAATATCTACATAACCTATGAGCTGCCTGGAGTGGACAAAAAAGATATAAACCTCACCGTAAATGAGAACAACATAGAACTGAAGGTTGATAAGGGATCCAGAAAATACTATAAAAACATAGAATTCAATACAGGAGTTGATATCGACAGTGTAATAGCCAAATTCACCAATGGAGTCCTTGATATAACAATTAAAAAACTTAACAGCAAAAACGGTGGAAAGGCAGTTAAAATAGATTAAAAATCTATTTATATTTTTTCGGGTGTTTTTATGGATGACGAATTATGGAATATTTTAATGGCACTGGAAAACAATACCAGGAGAGAAATGCTGAAAACACTCGCCAATTATGATTCTTATGCTCTTGAATTGAGTAAAATGATCGGGGTTTCACAGCAGGCAATAAATAAACAGCTTGATATTCTCGAAAAACTCGGATTTATATCAACCAGCGGCAACATACCTTCAACCATAGGCCCGCCCAGGAAAGTTTATAGATCAATGGGATTTTCAACCATAACCATCGATTATTCAAAGAACTTCATGGAAATTAAGAAAAGTGAAATAAACTATCCTGATTCGGATGTAACCGGCAGTACAGTTGACCTGATCGGAGAACTCAAATCGATTAATGATGGGATAGAAACTATTGATAAGAAGAGAGGTGAGCTTGTAGGGAAAAAGGATTTGATTATAGAAAAACTACGTGAGAAAGCCTCAGAATATGACGGCTTTTACAGGAAAGTAATATATGAATATCTGGAAAAACTTGATTTTTCGGAAGTTTCAGAAGAAACCGGGCTTCCTGAAGAAATGATTGAAAAGATAATAGGTAAATTCATCTCATCCAGATAACGAAATGTTTTATAGAAATATTATATACTTATTGCATGAAAGTATCGTTTAAATTTGATAAGGATGTGGGATTTATTTCAGACGATGGCAAGTATGATATAAAGATAAAAAACTCCATTGTTGGAAATGATAGTTACCATTCGCCTACCGAACTGTTAATGCTTGCCATGGGTGCATGCAGCAGCGATGATGTTTTGAATATTCTTAAAAAAATGAGAAAGGAAGTAAAAAATTACAGGTGTGAAGTTACGGCAGAGAAAAGGGATACGGATCCTAAAATGCTGAAATATGGAGAGATACATTACATCTTCCAGGGGGAGGTTGATCCTGATTCGGTGAAAAAAGCCATAGACCTTTCACTGGAAAAGTACTGCTCAGTATCCCTTACAGTTAAAAATGCCGGAATACCAGTATCATATTATTATAGTATTAATGGTAAGGATTACAGGTGACTTCTTTGTCATTCTCACACACAGGGCTTTCGGATTTCAAGATTAATTTTTCAATCCATTTCCTGTCAGCAACAGCAGGGAGTTTCCATTATAATGGCCCTTCTTATATGCAGCATAAACCGTGGCGGAGCTGTATTCTGTATAAAATCCTTTCAGGGCAAGTTCTTTTCTGGCCTCTACAATCTCATTTTCTGACACCGTAACACAGCTATTTCCATTCCTTATTATTCTTATCATCAGTGGTAGGAGTACCGGGCGTTTGGCCACCAGGGCATCCGCAATAGATGAAAGATTGTTATCCGGATCGTATTTCAATCCATTTGCCAGTGAACACAGGGGAGAGATATTTTCGGGCTGTACAGCTATGATTTCAGGGATTTTATCAATTTCTCCGGAACTGTAGAGATGGGATAGGCCGCTATATAGCCCGGATAACAGGGTACCGGCAGAAACAGGAACAAATATATTATCCGGCATTTTAGGTGATTGCAGGAATATTTCATATGCAAGCGTCCTGATTCCGTCTCTGAATTCCGGATTGAGTATATGCGATGCATAAAAACCTGATGCTTGTTCGGCAGCCACCTGCACATCATCTCTTGTTCCAGGAATCTTTATAATACTTGCACCGTAACCGCTTATCTGCTTTAATTTATTTTCGTTTGCATTCTGTGGCACATATATATTTACATGATAGCCGGCACGTGACCCGTATGCGGCAGCGGATGCCCCTGCGTTGCCGGAGGAATCTTCATTTATCGAGTCAATTTTGAATTCTGATTCATTGGTTTTTATATAAGATATCAAATTTTTTGTGCCCCTATCCTTATACGAATAAGTGGGAGAGAAGTAGTCAAGTTTTAAAGCTAAATTCCTGTTCAAATCAACAACAGGTGTAAAAACTTCGCCCAGGGTTACGCTCTCCCTGATATAATCAAAATTCAGCTCAATATTATCAGAAAATTTTTTATCTGGAATAATCTCAAAGGGTTCATTGCATATACTGCACCTGAGTTCGTGTTTGATCCGCGGATGGCCATTAAGGCATACAGACTTCATGAAAAATGTAATACGATAAAAAATAAAATACTATGCAAAAATAAAATATATAATTTAAAGTGAGGAATAGTAAGTCTCGTCGTATGGTTCAGGCTTGAGTCCTTTCCTTTCTCTTATCTTTGCAACTATGCCAGCCTGCAGTTCGTATGGCACACGCTGGTATCCGGAATTTTCAGAGCTCCATATGGCTTTTCCACCGGTGGCACTCCTGATTGCTGATGCAAATCCAATCATGCCGGAAACAGGTGCATTGGCTATAACGGTAATTTCATCACCGGCCTGCTGCATATCCTCCACAACTCCGCGCCTCTGCTGAAGTTCACTGGTAACAGGGCCCATAAGGTCCTGTGGTACACTTATGTAAACCTTCTGCATGGGCTCCATGAGAACTCTTCCAGCCTGACACATTGCACCGTATATTGAATTTCTGCCAGCCGGTATAACCTGTGCAGGCCCTCTGTGTATACTATCCTCATGAAGCTTGGCATCCATGAGACTTATCTTCAATCCATATACCTTTTCATTTGCCAGCGGGCCCTTATCAAGAGATTCATTGAATGATTCTATTAACAGTTCCATGGTTTCATCCAGGTACTGTATTCCCTTTGTCATATCAAGCATTACATTGATTCCGTGCACAGAAACCAGACTTCTTGCCTCGTTATGATCAAGTCCTGCCTCTTCAAGTATTGCTGCAACTGCCTTTTTATCTTTTATTTTAGACCCGTCAGGTATTTTACCTTCCAGTATTGCCTGTACAACGCCCTCGGGAAGTGGCTCTACCTTGAAATAGAATCTGTTATGCTTGTTGGGAGATTTACCCTCGAATGGGCCTCCGGTCTTATCAACAGTTTCACGGTACACAACCAGTGGTGCCGATGTTACAACCTCAACGTGATAATCATTTTTTATCCTGTACATTGTAATTTCCAGATGCAGCTCTCCCATACCAGATATAAGGTGCTCCCCGGTTTCCTGGTTTATATCGACTTGAATTGACGGATCGGCCTTGGATACGGATCTGAGAACGTCAATAAGCTTCGGAAGATCGGCTGTATGCTTTGCCTCTATGGCAAGTGTAACCACTGGATCCGAATAATGGGACATGGGTTCAAAATCTTCCATTTCCTGGCTTGACGATACGGTTGAACCGGCTATTGCACCCTTGAGTCCAACAACCGCAGCAATATTTCCTGCGGCTATTTCATCTATTGAAATCCTGTCCGGACCCACCATCATGGATAATAACTGGACTTTGGATTTGCCTGCTCCTGTAACATAAAGTTCACTTCCCTTTCTGATTATTCCTGAGAAAACCCTTCCCACTGCAATTTCTCCAGCGTGGGGATCGATAAGAATCTTGGTTATCATCATTGTTACCGGGCCATTGTCATCACACATTTCCATGGCTTTTCCGATCTCACTGTTGAGATCTCCGTGCCAAATCTGTGGAATTCTGTATTTCTGCGCAACTGCCGGATTCGGAAGATTTTTGATTACCATATCCAGAACCACCTTATGCAAAGGAGCCCTTTTTGCCAGTTCCTTCTGTTTACCTGCTGCAACCAGATCCACAATATCCTTGAATGTAACCTTGAATAAGCCCATGGCAGGAACAGATAGTGCCCAGTTGTGGTATGCCGATCCGAATGCAACAGTACCGTTTTTCACATTGACAAGCCAGTTGCTTGCAAATTCCTGCGGAGCATACTTTGTTATTAATTTGTTTACATCGGTAATTACTTTTATGAAACGCTTCTGCATTTCATCTCCGTTCAGCTTCAGTTCGTTAATCAACCTGTCAACCTTATTAATGAAAAGAACGGGTTTTACTCTCTCCCTCAATGCCTGTCTGACCACGGTTTCTGTTTGCGGCATTACACCTTCGACCGAATCTACCACTATTACAGTTCCATCAACTGCCCTCATGGCTCTCGTGACATCTCCACCGAAATCAACATGCCCGGGAGTATCTATAAGGTTGATAAGATATTCCTTTCCTTCCACTTCGTGAACCATGGATGCATTTGCCGCGTTGATGGTTATTCCCCTTGCCTGTTCCTGCTCATCATAATCCAGCAACAACTGTTTTCCCGCAAGCTCCTCGCTCATCATTCCAGCACCGGCAATAAGATTGTCACTCAGTGTGGTTTTTCCATGATCAATATGAGCTGCTATATCGATATTCCTGATTAACTCTGGATGTTCAACTAATTTCATTGCCTTTGCAACATTCTCTTCTTTTCGCCCCATTAATAACACCGTTTAAATTCTATAATCCTGTATGAAAAATCATTATTTAATTATTGTTAAAATTTATTTAAAAGCTAAAATAATTTAACTTTTTATCTGTATTTCGATTCTTACACCATCGGGTATGGATATCCTCATTAATTGCCTCAGGGTTCTCTCATCGGCATCCACATCCATCAGGCGCTTGTGTACTCTCATTTCCCAGCGATCCCATGTTGGTGAACCTTCTCCATCCGGGCTCTTCCTCAATGGGACTTTGAGTTTCTTTGTAGGCAGTGGAACAGGTCCGTGTATTTCAACGCCTGTTCTTTTTGCTATTGATTTGATTTCATCGCAAACAACATCGACTATTTTGTTCTCTGTGCCACTCAGTGAAATCCTTGCTTTATATGCCATATATCATCACACTACTGTTGACTTTTCAAGGTCTATGCACTGACCGGCTGCGACGGTCATGCCCATATCCCTGATTGCAAATCTGCCCAGTTGCGGAAACTCGGATACTTTTTCTATTACCAGGGGTTTATCGGGTATGACTTTTACTACTGCTATATCTCCTGCCTTTATGAAATCGGGTTTATCCTTAAGGGTGGTTCCATCCTTTGGATTTATGGTCCTGAGGATTTCATCAAACCTGCATGCTATCTGTGCTGTGTGGACATGGAATACAGGTTTGTATCCTGCAGCTATGACACTGGGATGCTGAAGAACTACTATCTGGGCTGTAAATGATTTTACAACAGTAGGTGGTGCAGACGCTGGCCCGCAAACATCTCCCCTCTTCAGATCGTTCTTTGCTATTCCTCTTACGTTGAATCCTATATTGTCACCGGGTTCTGCTTTGGGCATTGTGGTATGGTGCTCCTCTATTGATTTAACTTCACCGGATTTGTTGGCCGGCATGAACGTTACCTTGTCATTTATCTTTATGACGCCGGTTTCAACTCTTCCCACTGGTACTGTACCTATTCCTGTAATGGAGTATACATCCTCAACAGGTATTCTCAGGGGTTTGTCTGTGGGTTTCGGCGGAACTTTAAGGTCGTTCAGTGCTCCCATGATTGTGGGGCCCTTCCACCATGAAAGGTTTGCGCTTGGCTTCATTATGTTATCTCCCTTGTAACCGCTCATGGGTATTATAGGCACATCCCTGTATCCTATGGGTGCAAGAAGTTTTGTAACCTGTTCCTTTACTTCATTGAATCTCTTTTCGCTGTATGCAGGCTGGGTTGAATCCATTTTGTTTATTGCAACAATCAACTGGGGTACACCAAGTGTCCTGGCAAGGAAAGCGTGTTCTCTTGTCTGTGCCATGACTCCCTCTCCCTCTCTAGCAGAGACGACAAGGACTGCAGCATCTGCCTGGCTTGTACCTGTTATCATATTTTTGACGAAGTCCCTGTGACCAGGAGCGTCAATAATTGTAAAGTAGTACTTGTCAGTCTCGAATTTCCTGTGTGTAAGATCGATAGTAACTCCCCTTTCTCTCTCTTCTTTGAACCGATCCATAACCCAGGCGAACTCAAATGTTGCCTTCCCCTTCTCTTCTGATTCCTTCTTATACTCGTCAATTATGTGCTGCGGAATTTCTCCGTGTTCAAACAATAATCTGCCCACAAAGGTAGATTTCCCATGATCGACATGCCCTATTATAACTAAATTCAGATGTGGTAATTCTGCCATTTTCTTTCACCTTTAACCAGGATTAAATATCCTTTCTTTACCATATAATACTTTAATATTTAAATATCTTTCTTTATGATTCCGGCACATAAAGATATGTCAACAGGATTTACACTGTAATAGACGAGAATAAATAAGAACTAATATGAACAATTTTGAAAATGACACCAATAATAATAAATATATACTAATTTCAAATAAGCCCTTATGGATACCAAATTCAACATTATTTCAAAAGATAAAGATTCAATTAAACTGGAAATGATAAATTATGACAACACACTTCTCAGGCCACTGGCAGAAGAAATACTTAAAGATGATAAGGTTGTTGACTCATATTACTACATAAAACACCCGGAAATAGACAACCCGCAGATATATGTCAAGGTCAGCACCGGAAAGCCGCAGGCTGCAATAAAGCGAACCATAAAAAAAATGAACAAGGTTTATGAATCGCTTTATGCCGATCTTGAGAAGGAACTGGAAAAATCAGAAATAAAGAAAGAAAAAAATGAGCAATAAATATATTCTGGAGGTATCTGGTGAAAATAGCGAAATCGCCTGTACCGAGATAAAATATATACAGAGGGCTTATCATAATTTCAATATAATTGATTGCAACCAGAAATTTGTTTTGATTGAAGGCAATCCCGAAAATTTAAAAAATTCTGCCTTTATAAATTTTATCTCAGCTGTTATTGATGAAAATATCGACTATAGAAAATTATCAGATAAGGGAATGCCACAGGGAACATTTTATGTAAGGGTTGTAGGCGCAGACAAAAGTAAATCCGAACAAATGGAATCAGAAATAGGAAAAATTCTTGGTGGCAAGGGAAGGATAAACTTTAAAAATCCGGATTTCAGGATCCGGGTATTATTGATGGATAAATGGTATCTGTGCCAGGTAATCTATGAAAGGAATAAAAAATCCTTCGAGGATAGGCGTGCACCCATGAGGCCATTTTTCTCCCCCGTGTCCCTTCACCCGAAATACGCGAGATACCTGGTAAATACCTCGGGCACTGTTGAGGGCGATACCTTACTTGACCCTTTTTGCGGTACCGGAGGAATCCTCATAGAAGCGGCAATGCTGGATAGGCATATAATAGGCAATGATTCTTCCCTGAACATGGTAATGGGTACAAAACTCAATTTTAAATATTTTAAAATAGAAGATTACAAAGTTTATAATGAAGATATATCAGACCTTGATCTGGAACATAATGTGGACGCAATAGTTACAGATATGCCCTATGGCAGGAGTTCCGGAATAGATAACCATGATATTGTGGATTTATACAGAGAATCCTTCAAAAAATTTTATGAATTGCTGAAGAGTTCCCACCTGTGCTCCATTATAATAAATAATGTTGATTTCCTGAAATACGCAGGGGATTATTTTACAGTGGAAAGTGTAGTGCCGGTATATCAGCATAAATCGCTGATAAGGCAGTTTGTCGTGCTGAAGCGGATCAACTGATAGCTTCTATAAACACTCCTACATTTTCACCTGAAATATCCCATACCTTCTCGTCTGGATGCCCTGCTATTTTTATTTCTGTGCTGAGGGTCTCTTTCTTTATCAGATCCATGAATTTTTCTATTGACTTCTTAATGTCACCGGA
>JAKAAA010000041.1 GCA_021797295.1 Thermoplasmata archaeon | reverse complement strand
ATAATAGAAACCTGTGAACAGTATGGAATACCCGTATCCATAAGCCCTGCAGTAACAGATCTTCTCACTCCTGAAAGAGTTGATTATTTCAAACAGCATCACGTTCTCTCGGCTTCCCTGTCACTTGACGGTAATATGGAAATGCACGACTGGCTCCGGGGTTCAGGCATCTATGAAAAAACTATGGACAAAATACAGTTACTCAATGACAAACACATGAAACTCCAGATAAATTCTGTTGTCATGAAGAAAAATGTTCACCAGCTTCCTGGACTATTGAAGCTTCTCCTGGACAGCAATGTAAAAACCTGGGAAGTGTTCTTCCTTATCCAGACAGGTCGGGGAATAGACTCGGAAGAACTAACACCGGAGGAATTCGAGGATGTAAACCACTGGCTTGTGTTTGCAATGAATTACGGAATGGTAATCAGAACTGTAGAATCACCCATATTCAGGAGATGCGTTGATGATGGATATGATAACTATTCAGGAGAACTCTACTATCGTCTCATCGACGAAACCATAGATCTTCTCGGGCTTCCCGATAGAAAGACTATACCACCCAGGCTCTCAAACACAAGGGATGGCAAGGGAATCATATTCGTGGGACACAATGGAGATGTATACCCCAGTGGCTTTGTACCCTATAAAGTTGGGAATGTAAAGGAGAAGAGCATAGCAGATATCTACAGGAACAGTGAAACACTCATAAAACTCAGGGACAATAAAAACTTCGGCGGTGCCTGCGGTACATGCAACTGGTCAGATTCCTGCGGCGGTTCCAGATCTAGAGCCTATGCCCGCTACGGAGACCTATTCGCTCCTGACCCTGCCTGCCTGTATTCACTTGCTCCAGAACCATAAATCAGTACATTGCCTCGTCCAGGCTGTACACCACCACCGGTATTTTTAGCCCGGACCTCAGAGAACCCCTTATTTCTTCATATTCTTTTATAGCTATTCCCTTATCTTCCTGAATGCCATTGTTCAGAAGTATCTCATGGAAGTTCCCGTATTCCTTTACAGGTGATATATATACTATATCGCCCCTTGAATATTCAATAGAATCAAGGAAATTGGTTGTGCTCTTCACATGCTCCTCCCCGAATCCAGACATTACAATAAGGCCAACGTTTATTCCTGCATCCCTGATTTTCCCTATAAAATCTCTTGCCACATCAAGTTCCATTTTTTTATTAAGCATTCTTAAAATATCGGGATTTCCACTCTCAATTCCAATATATATCCTCTTCATGCCCAGATCATGGAGTTTATGAAAATCAGTATTTTTTAAGGGTGTTGTAAATGCGTCTGAAAATGCATAGAATGGCATACTGAATTCCTCTTTAAGATACATCAAAATTTCTTCCAGTTCATGGGAATTCATACTTGTTGCATTTGCATCACCAAGGAATATTCCGTTCATTGCCATCATGGAGTTCCTGAAAAAGGCCTTCAATTCTTCCGTTTCCTTTTTGATTTGATCCATCTTCAATGGCATATATTTCCTGTCCTTGTAGAGGTTGCAGAATGAACATCTGTTCCATGGGCATCCTTCGGATATTTTAATGTATAATGAAAAATACCTGTCAGGCGGTACTATGGGAATTCTTCCTCCATATATTCTCCTGAGTCCGTTTCCCCTTGAAGCAAGGAAATTATAATCCTTTACATATTTTTTCAGTTCCGGATATTGCAAAGAAGCCAATTCCACATCATGGTAAAATGCTGAAACAATCCCGGGTTTTTCATGTTCTTCCAGAACCCTTGCCTCTCTCTTACCGTTTGCATATCTTAATTCGATGATATCGTTCATTCTTGTTCTCCTGTAAGTCCTGTCAGCAAGTGAATAATAAATCATATCGGAGTCCATATTCAGTGAAAGCCTCCTCTCACCTATTTCGATCTTTACAAGCCCATTTGTTTCCTCTGCAAACATATGTATCACAGTTCATATTTATTTGTATAATTCCTGGGTGTTATCATATATTTTCCATACTTATATGTCCCGGAATTCCCGATTATTACAATGGTAAACATATCCATTGGTACGTCCAGGAAATTTCCAAGTGTTGATATACTAACTTCCTGCCCATCCCTGTAGGCGTTCCTGACAATTCCTACCGGAGTATCAGTATCACGGTATTTCAGCATTATTTCCCTGGCCTTTTTTATAAGTTCGGTTCTCTTTGAGCTCACAGGATTGTAAAGTGCCGTTACAAAATCTCCCTTAGCAGCAGCTTCGATCCTTTTTATTATATCATTTTCCGGTGTGAGCCTGTCACTGAGGCTTATGGAGCAGAAATCGTTCATGAACGGCACACCTAAAAGAGAACCTGCTGAATTCAGAGCAGTAATTCCCGGAACAATCTGTATATCTATATCATAATGATGTGCAGCTATAAATTCAATAACTATTCCAGCCATGCCGTATATGCCAGAATCACCACTGGAGATAATTGCTACCGTTTTCCCTTCTAAAACATATTCTATGGCCTTTTTTGCTCTTTCCAGTTCGCCCGTAACAGGACCGGATTCAATTGATCTACTCCTGACCAATTTCTCTATGAGTTCAGTATATTTCTCATATCCCATGATTATATCTGAATTTTCCAGGGCTCTCACTGCCATGGGGGCAATAAGTTCAGTGCTTCCGGGACCGATGCCCACAAGATAAAGTTTCGGCATAAAGCCCTATAAAATTAAGTATTATATTATTTTCCTTACTGTACGGCAGTAAGATTTGTTTCGAAGCTGTGGGCAGCAGAAATTATAGTACTATCACTGCTCAGACCGGCCATAACAGATTGTGGGGAAAATGGTGAGTATGTGTTGGTGGCAGGACTATTCGTCCATGTTCCTGTACCCAGTATACCACCATCATACATGAAAGAATTTAATATATATGCTCCGTGGGGTCCTGTTATTATGAAGGTTGTTTCAAGATGGTGATCATAGGTTATATCTGAGGCATACTTAGTGAACATCTTGGCAACAGCCGGAGGAAATGTGGAATTTATCAGTGTAAGTCCGTAGGAAGACAGACTTTCACTTATTTTCCCATTATTCACTGTGCCGGTCATTGTTTGATTATACATATATAAAGGATAAAATGTTACTGTTTTTCCATTATACTGGAAATTGAAAGTTCCCTTGAATAGAAGACCGGGCTGACCAGCAGTACCGGCGGCATTTGCGTATATATCCTGATTATATGCCTGATGATACTCCACATGGCTGTATATATCAGTGGTGCTGTTCATGGCATAGTACAGTGCCCAGGAATCAGTTGCGCCTATTGGGCATCCCAGCCATGAAATGAAATATATTCCTGTGGTTCCATTTGATACCAGGTCGTGGTCTGCTATTTTATAATATTTATCTGGAGAAATACTTGCAGGAGCCGCGAAGAATGGATTTGTTATTGCTACTACTACAATAACAACTATTATAACTGCTGCTATAACACCGAAAATAAACTGACGGCTTTTCCAGAATTCCTTCTTTGGCTTTATTTCGTGCCTGCTGGAGTTCGCCTTTGTCTGTTCATTTTTATTTTTTTTATATGTCAATGGATAAAGGAATTATTTTCGGCATATATATTTATCGGTACTGACTTATCTATTTCTTTATAAAAAACAATATATTGTTAAACGTAATCATTCACTATGTCTATAGAAGAAAATATTGCCGGGTTTATCAGTAAAACATCGTATAAGGATATCAGCGATGATGTGAAACACGAGGTTAAGCGAAGGTTCATTGACGCACTTGGTGTTGCATATTCATCCATGGATTCACCTCCAGCATCGAAGATAAAGAAAATGATAGGTTTATATCCTGGAAATGCTAAAATCATTGGAATGGGAACATCCTCTCCTGATTATTCAGCATTTCTCAATTCATTATTTATAAGATATATGGACTTCAATGACACATATTTATCCAAGGAGCCACTGCACCCCAGCGATATGTTCGGACCACTCATATCCCTGGCATCAATATTCAATAAAACAGGAAAGGATCTGATAACTGCAACTGCAGTTGGTTATGAGATCGGAACGAGGCTCTGTGATTCCACATCCCTGAGGGCAAAGGGCTATGATCACGTTAATTTTACGGAAATAGCAATGGCAGCCGCACTTTCCAAACTCCTGGATTTCAATGAAAAACAGATAATCAATGCAATATCAATATCGGTTGTTCCACATGTGGCACTGAGACAGCCACGTGTTGGAGAGCTTACCATGTGGAAGGCCGGGGCGGCTGCTAACAGTGCCAGGAATTCAGTATTTGCAGCACTTGCTACACTATACGGCTTTACATCCCCATCTGAGCCATTATCAGGAAAGCTTGGGTTTAAAAACATAATCGCACCTGATATGGATTTCTCTAAGCTGGAGGGTAATAAATCCGATGGAATAATGAGAACCTATGTTAAGAAATATCCGGTGGAATATCATGCCATGGCAGCCGTTGAAGCATCCTTGAAACTTATGAATGATATAGATATCAATCATATTGATTCCATAAATGTTTACACATATGAGGCAGCTGTTTCAATACTCGCAGACCCTGAAAAATGGCATCCTGAAAACAAGGAGACAGCCGATCACAGTCTTCCATTCATCATTGCCTCAACACTTCTGAACAAGGACTTCTGGGTTAACAATTACAACGATATCAGAAACAAACAGATTACATCCCTGATGGAAAAGATAAAGGTAACAGAATTAAGGGAATACACAGAACAGTATCCGGAGAAGCTTCCAGTAAGGATCGAGGTTAAATGCTGTGGCAAAACCCACGAAAGCTCAGTGGAGATTCCCAAAGGCCACTATAAAAATCCCATGACAGATCGGGAAATAGAATCCAAATTTGTAAGACTAACGGGCATGACCGATTCCCTGAAGGCTCTGTGGACCATGGAAGATCGTGAGGTGAGTGAACTTGTCTAACCTTCTTGACAATGATTTTCTATCAGTTCCAGGAGTTTACAATCCATTTTCAGCCCTGCTTGCCAAGAGGAAAGGTTTCAAAGCAGTTTATCTTTCCGGCGGTGGTTTGACCGCTTCCATGGGGTTACCCGATCTGGGCGTAATAACCCTTACAGAGCTTGTATCCATGGTGAGGGCCATCCACGAAATAACAGACATTCCCATAATAGTGGATGCTGACACCGGCTTCGGGGAAACACTGAGCGTTTACCGCACAGTAAAGCTCCTGGAGGAAGCAGGGGCCTCTGCAATACAGATCGAGGACCAGGTATCACCTAAAAGATGCGGCCATCTCAATGGTAAGGAGGTTATTCCGAAGGATAATATGGTTGAGAAGATCCGTGCCGCAGAGGCTGCAAGAAAAGACACACTCATCATAGCAAGGACAGATGCCAGGGCAGTAAATGGCATGGAGGATGCACTATCAAGGGCAAAAACCTATGTAAGGGAAGGAGCAGACATAGTATTCCCGGAAGCACTGCTTGACCGTGATGAATTCAGATACTTTGCAGAAAATACTGATTTTCCATTGCTTGCCAATATGACCGAATTCGGGAAAACACCATTCATAAAGGCGGAGGAGTTCAGAAAAATGGGATACCGCATAGTTATATTTCCAGTAACACTCTTCAGGATTGCTGCAAAGGCTATGGATGACGCACTGGATGCACTGATCAGGGATGGAAATCAGGAGAAAATAATAAATAATATTATGACCAGGAATGAACAATACGAGGTAATCAACTACGATTTTTACCAGAACTTCGACAAAACTATTGCAGACAAAAAATAGTTTCAAAGGATAACTTTATTATTATAATGTCCTTATATATTATATGAAAGTTTCTGACAATATTGATCGAATAGATAATACCATGGCAAATTCCTATTTTGTCAATTTTAACGGTGAAAAAATCATAGTGGATGCCGGAACTCCCGGTTCAGGGAGAAAGATTGTTGCATACCTTGAAAGCAATAAAATCAGGCCGGACGCTGTACTGATAACCCATTACCACCCTGACCATGTGGGCGGCCTGTTATCAATATACTCGAGGTACCATATGGAAATATACGTTCCTTCGAATGAAGCGAATATTATATCCGGAGTTGAGAAAATCCCGTCAAAACCATTGATGCCCAAGATCGCTTCAATGATAATCCATGCAAAATCGGTAAAGGAAATAAAACCTGTATCTGAAATGTCCTTTAAGGGAATAAATTATATGAAAACTCCGGGACATACCAGGGATTCAACGTCCTATACAATAGCTGGTGAGAATATCATATTCTCAGGGGATGCCGCTGTCAATTTGCATGGCAAGCCAGGATACAACAAGGCGTTTTCAGCAGCTCCAGCCATGGCCGAAAAATCCGTAAAAGATATAGAATCAATGCATTGCCTTATTCTGCCCGGGCATGGAAATATAATGGATTTCCGGAAGAGTGTTTAAGCTTTTATATATTTAATGCATTACAATACATGGAAGAAATAAGCCCTGGATTAGAAAATGTTTACATAAAATATACTGAACTGACATATATAGACGGAAACAAGGGAATCATGCGTTACCGTGGATACGATATCAATGAGCTGGCTGAAAAATCATCCTTTGAAGCCGTATCATATCTGATGCTCTTTGGCAGATTTCCAGATTCTAAGGAATTAATGGAATTCAGGGATAGAATCAACTCAAACCTTGTTCTTGCTGATTATTTAAAAAATATACTTCTTGCCATGCCGGAGAAATCAGATGCACTTGGCATGCTGCAGACATTGCTTTCAGCAAAGGCATCGGAGGAATTGAATTATAAGTACAGTAAGGAAAATGATAGGGACAAAATTCCTGAAATACTCGGGCAGGTGCTTTCCATGGTTGCAAATATATACCGGATCAAGGAAGGGGACAGTATTATCGATCCTGATCCATATGAAACATATTCAGAAACATTTTTGAGGGCATGCTTTGGCAAAGCAGATAAAAACAGGATAAAGGCAATGGATTCTGCACTCATACTGTACATGGACCATGAAATACCTGCATCAACTACTGCAGCATTAGTTACAGCATCAACACTTTCTGATATGTATTCTGCATTGGCATCGGCTGTAACTGCATTGAGGGGGCCACTTCACGGTGGAGCTGCAGAAGGAGCATACAGGCAATTCCTGGAAATAGGAAGCCCTGAAAAGGTTGATAAATGGTTCAATGATAATATCATAAACGGAAAGAGACGGCTTGTGGGCTTCGGGCACAGGGTTTACAGGACATACGACCCGAGATTGAAGACTTTTAAAAAATATGCAGATATGCTTGCAGCCACCAATGAAGAAAAAAATATACTTGCAACAGCCAAAAAACTTGAGGAAACTGGAGTTAAAGCCTTTGGCTCCAGGGGAATATATACAAACACGGATTTTTACTCCGGCATAGTTTTTAAAGCAATAGGTTTCCCCGTTGATATGTTTACTACTTTGTTCGGTCTTTCCAGGGTATCGGGCATACTGGCGCACATTACAGAATACGTTGAAACACAGGAGCGGTTAATAAGACCCAGGGCAATTTACAGGGGACCAGGAGAAAGAAAGCTTGAATAAAAAATTAAACTTTCTGGGATAGGTCTGTCACATAGCCAAAATCCAGAAGGCCGAAATCCTCTGTAATTCCATATGCACGGAATTTCTTTGATACATTTTTTAAAACAGGTGTGAAATGTTCATTATTTAATAAAGATTCTGATACATCCGTTCCCGACGAAAAGAAGCTCATAGCAGGTGTAATCAGTATTTTATCATCATTGTTGTAGACAAATGCCGGTATCTTGAATACACTTCCGATCTCATCTCTGAGCACAACGGAAGGATGTTCGTGGCCAAGCACTGTGAGCTTTCTGAACGACATATCCCTGTCACCGTGGTATATGTAATATTTTTCTGTTTCATAATAATCGTATAGCTCCAGTCCATTGGATTTCAGGATGGTCATCAGGTAATTGTCATGGTTCCCCCTGATAAAAATCAAATCTACTTCCCTTTTATACCTGTCGATGAAATGGTTGACATCATCCCATTCCTGTGGGAGATTCCTGGAAAACTCCTGCTTGAAGTCACCATTTATGATAATTTTGGATGGAGAATATCTTTCCAGAATGCTATCTACCATTTTCTCAACATGATCCCTCTGCAGTCTTGGGAGAAATAGTCCATGTAAGTTCATCTCCTCCTCGAAGCCCAGGTGCAGGTCTGATATGACTACTGCAGAAATATCCTGCAGGTAGACACAGTATAAATCCGAAATAAAAACATCTTTCAATATCTGTATATCCTTCACTGGATTAATCATTGAATATTACAATATTAACATTTGTGATTTCAGTCACAAACCTCACCGATTTTATACGCAGAAGTATAATTAATGTACCTATTTAAAAATCCTCCTTTATACGTTTTTATAATATAGAGATAAGGTATTTACCTATTTCGGGGTATAGAATTAAAAATATCCAGATACGCATCTCTCAATAAATTTGGATTATATAAATATCTCTTACATAGCAGGATTATGAACGCTAGTACAGTAATAACTGCACTGGAAATTATGTAAAATAATATTAGTTCTATAAATTAACTCTTCTTCCATATCACAAAAATACGCCACAAAAGAGTTAATGAAAGTAGACTATGATAGCCATTTAATCATCGTAGGTTAAATTCTTTTCATAAATAATTATAGTATACCTCATTAATTTTATTATTTTCTGTTTATTATAGATAACTACCATAGCTTAGGCTAATCTTGCTGTAAATCTTAAATCTTAAATATTATGTCTTATTCTTCTTCAGTTTACTATCTTTGTATGCCTGAAATCTATATTGTTTTTCATTATGGAATATATAATATTCAATAATCTATTAGTATACGTTACCATTAATTTGTTACCACTCATCCCCTGCTCCTTTGTATGGATGTAGTTTCTTCTTACAAAAGGATTATACTTTATAACTGAGGCTGTTGAAACATACAATGCATACCTTATCATTAGATTGCCGCTTTTGGCTCTATGTGATGATATGCTGCAATCACTTGACTGTTTTGTTATAGGATCCCTTTCTATGTACCCTTAACTTTACAATGGAATCAAATCTATTGATATTTCCTATGAATAATAATATAATAGAATCAGTTAATTTTCCTCTTCTTGGAATTGTCTTTATCTTATAATCTATGTTAATGTACTGTTCCTCTATCAGCTCCACGGTTTGTTTCAATTGGTTATTCCATAATTCCATAATCTGGATATTGAGCCTTATGTCATGGTTTACAGCACTGTTGTTTCTATTTCCTATAATTATCAGAGATCTAAGTATATCATATTTTTCACTGTTCAAATATTTTATAACTATTATTTATAATGTTATCTACATAGTTGATTATATCACTGAAGTACTTTATATTGATATTAACAAGTGATGTTTAGTCCAGGATAAAGCAGATCTAAATTCCTCTTTAGCTGATTCTTCACTCCTGACATTTTTTTGTTATCCTGAAGTATGTACTTACATATTCCCTGAGTTCCGGGTATTCCACCATACTTATTGTATTATTTTTTTTTTGAT
>JAKAAA010000040.1 GCA_021797295.1 Thermoplasmata archaeon | reverse complement strand
GCCTGGATGATTTAAGCAACTATATAGAAAATATCAATAAATTCATAGATAAATATGGAAACAGCGATGGAGTAAACAAAGATGATGCAAATGCCGGAATAATAATAGTCAATACAGGTAAAAAAATAATCGATATATCATTTTCACAGAATCTTGGAATAGACAAAAAGAAAGTAAATCAAACTGTTGAAGAATTAAAAAGTAAGAGGTATAATGTTAAGGCACAGTTCCCCTCTACACCATTTTAGTGTTTTATCGCCTTTAAAACATTTCCATGGCGCATTATGAAATCATTTACCTCAGGTTTGATTACCATTGAGCAGTAGGGATTTGAGGGATTGTTTGCAAAGTAATTATGGTGATAATCCTCTGCCTCATAGAAATGTTCAAATTTATTTACTTCTGTGACTATGGGTTTTTTGTAATCTTTCTGCTTTTCTGCAATAAAATTCTTTATGATTCTTTCCTCCTCCGGAGTATTATAAAATATAATAGACCTATACTGTGTCCCTATGTCATTTCCCTGCCTGTTAAGTGACGTTGGGTCATGGGATGCCATAAACAGTTCAAGCAGTTGTTCCAGGCTGATAATTTCAGGGTCATATGTAACCTTTACCACCTCTGCATGGCCGGTCCTGTCTGTGCATACCTGTCTGTACGTTGGGTTTTCTGTATTCCCCCCGGAATATCCAGGAACAACATCAATGACACCATTAACCAGTTTAAATATTGCCTCACTGCACCAGAAGCAACCTGTTCCCATAATTATGAATTTTTCGCTCATAAGGAATTATTGTCAACAGAATAATAAATATTGTTGTATCAATATGCGATACCAAAACATAAATAGATTGGGGAATTCATAAAAAATGGGCGCACTGGATGGAATAAAGATAATTGACCTGACCCAGGCAATGTCAGGACCATTTGCAACAATGCTTCTTGGGGATCTGGGCGCAGAAGTCATAAAGGTTGAGCCACCTGATGGGGATCAGACAAGGTCATGGGCACCGCCATACATGGACGGATTATCATCATATTTCATGAGTACCAACAGGAACAAGAAAAGCATATCTATTGACTTGAAAACACCTGAAGGAAAGGAAATCTTAAAGAGGCTTATAGAAAGCTCCGATGTGCTTGTGGAGAATTTCAGGCCCGGTGTAATGGAAAAATTTGGTTTTTCACGGGAAGAGGCGATGAAACTCAATTGCAAACTGATTTATTGCAGCATTTCTGGTTTCGGGCAGACTGGTCCCATGAAGGATCTTCCAGGATATGATCTTGTTATACTTGCAATGAGCGGTTTACTGGGCATAACTGGAAATCCTGGTTCATCCCCAGTGAAATTCGCAGTGCCCATAGCAGATATAACCACTGCACTCTTTGCGGCTGTATCAATCCTTGCATCTCTTTACAGGAGAAAGGATACGGGAAAAGGGCAATATATTGATTTATCCATGCTGGATTCAAACTTCCTTGTCCTAACTCATCAGCTGACATCCTATCTATCTACAGGGAAGAATCCAGAAAAACTTGGTTCTGCACATTCCAGCATTGCACCTTATCAGGCATTCAGGACTAAGGATGGTTATATTGTTATTACCGTAGGGACCGAAAAGCTATGGGGAATATTCTGCAATATACTTGATCCATCATTGATGGCAATTAAGGAATTCAGATCAAACGTTGATCGTGTAGAACACAGGGAACTGCTGGAATCCAGGATCAATAAACTTCTGGAAGACAAAACAACATCAGAGGTATATAAAATTCTTTCCCATGCGGGAATACCATGCGCTCCGGTTAACTCTGTAAGTGAAGCCGTAAATAATGAACAGATAAAATTCAGGGAAATGATTGTGAATATGGATTCTGATTACGGCAATGTAATATTACCGGGAACTCCTTTCAAGCTTTCAGATACACCTGGAACTGTGAGATTACCCCCACCATGGCTGGGAAACGGGAACGAAGAAATTCTCACGGATTCAGGATATACAAGTGAAGAGATAAAGGACCTGTATAGTAAAAACGTTATATTTAAAAGAAAATCAGATAGAAAAGAATAATGTTATTCATCATCGTATCTGAATTTTATAAGCTTCAAATCATGCATAAATTCCCTTTTAATATATTTGGGGAGTTCCATACCTGCTTCCTCAGCCTTATGGCACAGATTCACTGTTTCTTCATGCGTGAGTGTTACTGAACGCCCAGATCTGCTATATAATATCATATATCCCAGGTCCTCACAAATCATACCGGTTAATGCATATGTTCAATTATAACATTTTCATTAGTTTTGCAATTTCTATTGAATTTAAATTTGTAATTTAGACATTTTCCAGGGTAATATCCTCTCAACGCTAAGGCGTAGAACTTCCTGCTTTTAAGTTAAATTTAAATTGAATACTTTACTATTCCATTATGAAAGCGGTAAAGGCTAATTTGCTTTATGATGGTAAGGGAGTGCAAAAAAATGTTTATGTATGCTTTAATGGCAACAGCATATCTGATGTAACCGCTAATAAACCGGATTGCGATATTATCAGTGAGGGCATAGTAACTCCTGCATTTATAGACCCCCATAGCCATATCGGACTTGACAGGGCAGGAGAGCCCGGATCAGAGAGTGAGGCCAATGACAAACTCGATTCCATGATTCCCCTTGGAAGAGCAATTGACGGAGTTTACATGGATGACCATGCATTCACTGAATCGGTAGAAAATAATGTACTATACTCTGTTGTTCTTCCTGGAAGTGGAAATATCCTCGGCGGTATGGGATCGCTAATCAGGAATTTCTCCAAAAATAGACAGGATGCTTTTGTTAAGGATATAGGCGTTAAGATGGCCCTTGGTTATAATCCGAGAAGTACCACTGAATGGAAAGGAATAAGGCCCACAACAAGAATGGGGGTAGCCGCTATAATCAGGGAAAATTTCACACTGGCGCAGAAAGCCATTAATCTCATGGAGAAGGGAAAGAAAACATTGGATGAAATAGACCCGAAAACGGAATTTCTGATTAAATTGATAAAAGGTGAATACAAAATAATGTGTCATCTGCACAAGGAAGATGATGCATTGTTCCTTATGTCCCTGGCCGATCAGTTCGGAATAAAGCCTATAATAAATCACGGAATGGATTTCCACAGCAGTGAAATATTCAAGGAAATCAAGAAAAGAAATCTTTCACTGGTATATGGCCCTCTGGATTCCCATCCGTATAAAGTAGAGCTTAAACATGAATCATGGAGGAATGTGGAGTTTGTCCAGAACTCTGGAGTCAGATTTGCCCTGATTTCAGACCATCCGGTCATACTTCAGAGGACACTATTCCTGACAACACGCCACTTTATGAGATTCGGTGCCACCAAGGAACAGTGCATTTCATACGTTTCATCGAGACCGGCCGAGATACTGGGGCTTGACAATCTTGGTACAGTAGAAAAAGGAAAGCTGGCATCCTTCTCTGTATGGAATAAAGACCCATTTGAACTGGATGCTTACCCCACAATGGTCTTCGGTGAGGGCAACCTGGTACATAAGGAATGAATTTTTTATTTATATTTTAAAATTCAGTTTATTATACGAACATAGGCTATGAGTATGGCAATAGATATATACTTTTAATGTTACGGATTCATGTCGTAATTTAGTGGAAGATAAGACAATCATTTGTATATGGCAATAAAATTGTATTTGAAATGTTAGATTTAATAAGAGATAATTTTTGATGGATATCATATATAGTTTGCCCCATATCTATGGTTATGTAACTGAGGATAAGTTTCCATCAATATTATGACTTGAAATATAATAGATAAATGCAGATTGACACATAACTTGAAATATAGATACTAACAAGTTACCTGTAACATTCGGTATATACTGAGATGTGAGCTAGAAGGGGCATTTTAAATTTTAACAAAAATGCCCGCAATATGGCATGCAAGACGTTACTGGTGGATCTAATAAAATGATAATAATTGTAGATATTGAAATCATATGTAATCGAATAACCTATTATAGTATATTTAAAACTTATTACAAAGTCAGGTACCAGTATCGTCACTCTTTAAATTTTTCAGTATGTTTTCATAAAGTAGATTTATATTTTCATCATCATCCAATGTTAACTGAACTCCCAATTCTTTGTGCATAATTGATATCCACTTAGCATTTATTCTTTCCTGTAAACTCATTTTTTGTGCGTCCTGTATCTCATTTAAAAATTTTAGATATTTTGGATTTTCTGATAATATTTTATTTGCATATTCTGTATATGATGGGGCCAAGATTTCATCAAAATCAAAAATAATTCCACTTTTATTTTTTAATATTCCTCCTTTTCTTAATTCTACCTTTGTTACAACATTCCATGATAAAGGATGCCACTTATCAGGCGTCATTTTTTCATATTTATCGTTTTTTAGTTGTTTACGTTTACCAAAAAAACCCTTGCTGTTAAATTCATTAAGTGCATCGTCGATCTGTGGAATTATATATTTTTGTACATCATCATTTAATTTTTGATTAAACTCTTGATCATAAACAAAAAAACCTGCTACAGCAGTTGAAATATTTTTTTTAGCTAACGTATATAAACTAGAGGGTACATAATTATGGCCTATGATTCCATCTCTCTTTAACCCGAAAAATCGTTTATCGGTTGCGATAAATATAGAGTTTTTCACCCTGCTGGTTGTAAAAGTCTGAGTTGGCATGCCCCTGAGGGTTTTTATATTTTCAAGCACGGCCTTATTTGTTTCAAAGAGTTTGTTTTCACCATCAACTAGCCAGCTATCCTCTGGAGATCTTTCCAATTCAAAGGCATATGGACCCGTTACCATATTTATACAATATAGTTTAATATAAAAATATTGCTAAAATCATGGAAAAATTCTAACATTTAATGTCCATTCACTTTATTGCCATTCTTTTAAATTTGGATTTTATATGTCACATTTAAGATTGCTTTCTCAGACTTTACAACGTTAAGAACCTACCAACAATATTTCTCTTTCAGGTAAATATTAGCATCACTCGATCTTAATGTATAATTGTTCTTTCTTAAATCATAGAGAGTCTATTCTGCTATCAGATTTTAAAAATGTCATTCTGTAGTATCATACATACAGAACTATAATAATATTCTGGATTTTGTAAGTTTAACAATTAATGCTATTGTAAATCCTGAAAATGTCAGTGAATCTATAGAACCAACAGTTATTAAAATCTGTAAAGATATAAAAACATCTAGAAAAATGAGCATGCCAAAACAAGGCATTCCATTCCAATCCTCGCCTATCATTAATTTTCGATTTAAACTTTATATATGAAATCCATTTGTACATATATGGAGTATGTTAATTTGGGATATACTGATATGAAAGTTTCCAGGCTCTGTCTTGGTGGCATGTCCTTCGGGAGTGCAGCATGGATGGCTGATAGAGAAAAATCAATCAAAATTATAAAGAAAGCTATAGATTATGGAATTAATTTTATTGATACTGCAAATATATATTCCTCCGGAGAGTCGGAGAAAATTATCGGTGAAGCCATAACAGGATACCGTAATGAACTGGTTATAAGCACGAAAGGCGGAGGGAAAATAAATAATTTTATACAGGGATTCAGCAGAACCGTTCTTGCCAATGAATTGAAAAACAGCATCAAAAACCTCAGGACAGATTATATTGATATATACTTCCTCCATACAATTTTTGATACAGTGGATTTCACCGATACTGCAAAAACATTATCAGAATTTGTATATTCAGGTAAAGTGGGATATATTGGGGCGAGCAACTTTGCAGGATACCAGCTTGCAGAATTCTATACTGTACTTAATCTGAAGGAGAATATCAAGCCTGTTATAGTTCAAAATCATTACAATGCTGTATACCGTGAGGATGAGAGGGATACCATAGCCTTCTGCAACAAACATAAAATAGCATATTCTCCGTTTTCTCCACTGGCAGCAGGATTCCTCTCTGGAAAATACAGACGGGGGGAAAATACTGAGACAACAAGGACAAAAACATATCCTGTTATGAAGTCAAGATATTTCGGCAGTGCCGATTTTGATGTTTTGGAATCTATGGAGGAGTTGGCACTTGAAAAGGGGATAAGTGTGTCCCAGCTAGCACTGGCATACATACTTCACAAGGGATTTATTCCGGTAATAGGTGCCACAAAGCCTGAATATCTGGACGACGATATTGAAGCCATGCAAACAAGGCTCAGCAACAGCGATATATTAAAAATTGAGGAGAAATACATACCTCATAAAATTGTCAAAGGTACCGCAGGGTATTAATTATTTATTTGTTTTTGAAATTGCATCAGTGAATAATTGTATCAATTGGCTGTCAACCATATCGGCATCGAACATCTTTGATGCTATATCCTTTCTCAAAATTTTTTCCCTGTAATAATCTGTTTTATTTCTTTCCTTTATTTCTTTTATTCTATTTATTTCCTTGAGAAATGTCCTTGGATTTCTTGGCACTGCAACGCCGAATATATTGTCCTGCCTTACGATGTATCTTGGTCCCATGGAGGTTAAAGAAACTATAAGGTAAAGTCCGGAAGCAAGCCCTTCAATGGCTGATATGGAGAGGGATTCGTTGATTGATGGAACGATCATTACATCACTGCCTGCAAGAAGCCTTACTTTTTCTTCTGATGTTACATAACCATGTATAACTGTATTGTTATTTTTCATTTTTATTAATTTATCCATATAAGGCCCTTTTCCAATAATGTGCAGATTCACATCAGATATTTTTTCCAGGGCAAGCAGGATGTCTACTCCCTTGCTTTCCATAAGTCTTCCTAGGTACACCACAGAGAATTCATCGTTATTGAAGCATCCGTAATTGCTGAATTTTACATTGTTATACGGTATTTCCCTGATGTATTCAGGATTGAATTTTATTTTCCTGTAATACTGGGCCTGGAATTTATTCTGTGTGTGCACAAAAAAATTTACATTATGTTTTAAAAATTTGTGGAAAATAAGCTTTGTGAGAATTCTTGAGTATGCCCGTGAAAATGTACCCAAGGTATCGAGAACCTCAAAGAATGTACCATGATTTCCCAGTATAACTGTTTTGCCCTCTTTAATAAGTCTGTAACCCACTGTCCTGAACATAATTGTGGGTGAAATGAAATAATACACGTCAAAGCCTTTTATCCTTTCATATATCTGCTTTGAGGTGTAAATTCCTATTAAGCCCATGGACAAAATATTTGATACCTTCAATACGGTGCCTGATGCCATAATATCAAATGGAAAAGCACTGGGAATATAGTTAAAGTTATATTCTTTTATTTTACCATCATATCCTCTGGGAATCCCGGCCCCAAATAATGTAACATCGTATCCCTGGCGTGTAAAGAGCTCCGCAATATCCTTTGCGTTTTCCTCACCACCGCCTGCGAATTCTAGATTCATTGACCCTATGATTGCAAGTTTCAATTGTTCACTGGTCATAATTGAGGAATTATATTTTAACTGTTTCATTTATTTACCGGTTAAACTCAAATAAAGATAGTCAAATTGTTCTTGATGTGGCTCAATACCTGAAACTTACCATTGGTAAATATTTATCAAATGATAATTAACTGGCATACTTATGGTATTAAATAAAATAAAGATCCGTATCCGGTTAGTTCTGCATTTCATATTATTAGTTCCAGGAAAAACAACAATAATACGAATATTGAACCTACGAATGGAGAATCTGGATTATAATAAACGGTTAGTAGTCTTATATTTCCAGAACATCTATTTTAAATATCAACACATAATTATTGATTATGGTGCTTTATGCTGAGGATATAATGAGAAAGGACTGCCAGATTGTGGAGGGAAATATGAATACTCTGGAGGGTTCTAAGATAATGGCAGAGAAACAGCAGGGTTTCCTTATAATAGGTACTGGCAAGGTTCCAGAAGGGATAGTTACTGAATGGGATTTCATCAATAAAATAGTATCTAAGAATAAAAATCCGGCAAAGGTTCAATTAAGTGAAATTATGACGGCACCTTTAACATCTGTTCCCTCGGATACTCCAATGGAGAAGATTGCAAATCTCATGGCAAAAAATGGAATCAGGCGTTTACTGGTAATTGATGATGGAGAAATATCTGGAATAATAACATCCAGAGACATACTTAAATTCTTCAGTGATTACGTATCGGATATGGTTGAGATAGCATCAAAATTTGGCATAAGATAAATATTTTTTATGCCTTTGCTGTTGCTAAACCTTCTTTTTTAGCCTTATTGTCCTTTATGTTGATTCCTACTGAAAGTATTATAAGAAATGCCATTGGAGCCAATGTAACATATATTGCTATTTTTATTGTATACAGGTCAGAAATCAATCCGAATATGAAAGGAATTAAAAATGCTATAACATCCATGATTAAAAGGAATACTGAATAAACTATATTCATATATTCCATATCAACACTTTCGGCTATATAAGAAGTGGAAAGCGGAAATATGGAGCCGTGGGGAAATCCAAGAATCAGAAGAGCTGCTATGAACATTATTATTCCTGTATCTATTCCAATAAGAATATATCCAAATATACTTGCTGCATAGGCCGCATACATGAGGTATTCTTTATTTTTGACCTGCCTTGCGGATAGAATTATTCTGGAAATAAAAGAAACACCGTAAAATAAGGCAAGCAGGTAAAGAAATGTGCCGGGTTCAATGCCGTTATATTCTTTTCCTATTATGCTACCATAGGTTATCAGGAGAATGAAGGGGAATGCGTATGAAATATTCCCGAACATTGCAAATAATACCTTACCCTGATGAAGCGATATTGATGCCCGTGAAATAATCTCCCTGAAAGATCTTGTTTTTGTTGATTTTGCCGGAATATGCATGTTTCTAGCAAGGAAGAACATGATCACAGATGATACCATTGCTATGAAGAAGAAAATCACAAAAGCATATCTGATATCTATTGAAGATATTACCACACCCTCAACCAGAACACCGAATATAAGGCTCAGTGATAATGATGCTGTGTATGCAGCTATATATCTATCTCTTTTACCCGGTGGAGCTATTGCATTTGTAATCGTCATTAATAGAGGCTGGACAACGCCCATTGATAGTCCAGTAACTGCAGAAAGTATGAAAACCTCATAAACGTTACTTGAGAATATATAGAAGAATATCCCAAGTGTCATAACAGTAAGAAATGCAAAAACAACCTTTGGTGTTTTATCAACGCTTATCCTCCCATTTACAAACACATTTGAAACCATGCCGCCGATACCATATAATGTTGCGGTTAAGCCCACGAATAGCACATCGGCATCTATGACATATTTGGTAAACACAGGGACCACGGTCATGAGCATGTTGGTTGATGATCTCATTGTAAATGTAACAGATAGAAGCATTACCATGTTTATTAATAGAAGTTTATTTCCCCCGGTTTTCACTTTTAGTTTATTACTAAAGGATATTTAACCTTTCAACTTATTTTGAGTGTGGGACACTATTCTTCGTCCCTTGTTATTATTAAATAAACCCTCCTGCCAAGGAACTCCTTGGGGCAATCCACCTTTGCTCCAGAACCGAACTTCGTGACCTTTCTCTCTATGATGCCATGTATTCCCTTTATGGTAAATTCTGTTGTCTCCCCAATCTTTACATTGTTCA
>JAKAAA010000039.1 GCA_021797295.1 Thermoplasmata archaeon | reverse complement strand
GGATATACAATAAATGGATAAAATTGACATGGAAATCAAGGAGCTGTTCGAGGAGAAAAAAAGGATGCCTGCAGGGAAATTCCTTGTTTTGTTAACGGCTGTGATGGGCACCAATGCAGCTCTTGTTCTGCTCTCTATGTTTACCTCAGTAATTTATATTAGAATGATTCTTGTTTCTCTTTCGGGGATACTGATAACAGGTTTCTTTTTATGGTTCTTCTTCAGATTCTATAGAAAATAAAAAATGTTTATATAAAACGATAGAATTACGGGAATACAAGGTTGCCCCGATAGTGTAGCGGCCTATCATACAGGCCTGTCGAGCCTGTGACACGGGTTCAAATCCCGTTCGGGGCGTAGTATATCGAATTTTAACTTGTAACTAACCCATGCATAGGGTTTCAGGTTTGATTTATATACTTCCGATCTGTTTTTATACAAACTTGTTTCCATGAGCATATTATGATTTGAACCCAATACATTAAGGTTTCTTTCTCTTAGTTTCTGAGCTTTAACAGGAAGTGCAAGAACCCCTGACGCTCGAAGACATGGTTAATTGTAAAAATTCACAGAAATGCCCCTAAAAAAACTAAGTATTGGAAATAGGATTGTTCTATACAGTTTACTCTTTAATTAACCATATACCTGTGGAGGTTCAACAAATTTTGCAAATTCTTTAAAATCAAGAGAATTAACAGCCAATAAGTGACATAGTATGCTACCATATATTTATATATATTTACAGTTTTAACTATGGATTGTACGTGACTGGTTATAATAACTACAAGGATTTTTTTTGGGCTCTGACTGGATTTAAGCCTTATCCATTCCAGATCAGATATTCTCAGGATAATTATAATATATTGAGTGTATTTACAGGAGCCGGCAAAACTGAAACTGTACTAATTGATTGGCTTTGGAAAATATATTTAAAGGAGGAAACTGTTCAGAGGCGTTTAGTATATTGTTTACCTATGAGAACCCTGGTGGAACAAACTTACAAACGTGCAAAAAAATACATAGAGGAATTTAACAAAATTTCGGGACTCACAATTAAAATATTCTTACTTGAGGGAGGAGAGCAAATACATTCATGGGATATATATCCAGAGGATTTTTTAGTTTTAGTAGGTACTCAGGACATGCTACTTTCCCGGGCATTGAATAGAGGGTACGGGGCAAACAAGTTCAGATGGCCTATGGCATTCGGATTGCTTAATAATGATTGCTTTTGGGTATTCGATGAAATCCAATTAATGGGGGATGCCCTGAAAACCAGTACCCAGTTGCAGGGCCTGAGAGAAACAATCGGAGTCTTTAGTAGTACCAAATCGCTATGGATGAGCGCCAGTTTATCTAAGGAATCAATTTCAAGTGTTGATTTCACCCCGGTACATAAAATTCTTGGGATTGATAATACCGATCTTCAAAACGAAAAATTATATAAGATTTACAAAGCAAACAAACACATAGAATTTCCGGATATAGACGATGCCTGCATTGAGAACCTAGACAAGTTTGGGGAATTTGTATTGGAGCATCATAAGGGCAACTCAATTGTGATATTAAACACGGTGAGTAATGCTATAAAATTATACAGTATACTAACAAAGCTCAACCGCAACTCTGGAAGCCAAATAGAAACTATTTTACTGCATTCTCATTTCAGGCGCCCTGATAGGAAAACTCTATTCGACAAAATATTAGGGGATAGTAACAATAGGATAATAGTATCGACACAAGTTATAGAGGCCGGTGTTGATATTTCATGCAATACCCTTTTCACAGAAATAGCACCAGTATCATCAATCATACAGAGGGCGGGTAGGTGTAATAGATACGGTGAATTCGAGGAATCTAAAATATATATTATAAATACTAATGATATGACGCATTACAGGTCAAACCCATACCAGAAAGATGATGTAATAAATAGCTATAAAATATTAAGTGATTTTGATAGAAATTCCAGTATTAATGAAAACTTTAGCTGTATACAACAGTTGAATGATATACAAACAAACTTTGTTATAAGAAAAAAGGATGTTTTAGATTTATACAGTACAGACCCGGGGCTGTTAGGAGACGACATTGACATCTCAAGATTTGTTAGAAGCGGTACAGATATCAACGCATTCGTCTTCTGGCGTGATATTCATGATCCAGAAGATGAAGATTTACCAGACAGAGATGAACTCTGTCCTGTTCCAGTTGAAGAACTGGAAACTGCAAAAGAAAAGAAATATATTTATAAATATTCCTGGTTGACCGGAAACTGGGAAAACATGAAAGATTCTGATCATGTTATTCCTGGAAACATATATATGATAAATTCCAGTTCAGGATATTACAGTAAAGAGATTGGATGGGATATAAAATCAAATAAATATGTAGAACCTCTTACTAAAAAAGAAAATATCAGAACATCATACGCCGATAATAATTCTTCTATTAATCAATGGAAATCTATTGCACAACATAGCTTTGAAGTTTATCAAAAGGTTAAGGATATTGCCTGTAAAATGCCTTATATCAAGGAATATCAGGCAAAAATTGAAGAGGCTGCAAAATGGCATGATGTAGGAAAAGCGCATGGGGTTTTTCAAGGCATATTAAATCAGGAGAATGCACCTCCAGATATGAAATGCCATATTGCAAAGGCACCGGAGACAGAATGGAAGAAAAAATATGAAAGAAAGAATTTCAGGCATGAGCTTGCATCAGGACTGGCAGCTCTAGAAAATGGTAAGGACGATCTTATTGCATATCTTGTTGTTGCCCATCATGGAAAAATAAGAAATTCCATACGTGCAATGCCATCTGAAAGTATTCCTGAAAATAGTAATATAAAGCATGCCAGAGGAATATGGGATGGTGATAAAATAACATCTTTTGAATTTTGTAATGGAGAATTTCTGCCCGATACAACTTTAAGGCTTTCTTATATGGAAATGGGAGAAACTGAAACCGGTGACAGCTGGGATTACAGAGTTTTAAGGCTATATTCAGTAATTGGGATATTTAAGTTGGGATTAATGGAAAATATTCTCAGATCTGCAGATCAGAGAGCCAGTGGGGGCTTATTATGAAAATAACTTTAGAAAATTGCAACTTGGAGCCCATGAGTTCATACATGAAAGCCCTGGGCTTATTTCGCTTGCTGGCTGAACAAAAATGCGTAGATATAAAGGCATACTGGGAAAGCAATAATTTCGTGCTGGATTCATGTATAAATAAACAGGAAATCATGGATTTTTTATTAAACGAATATAGTCCATCGTCAGTAATATCACCTTGGAATAGGGGGAATTATCTGTATCTTCATAAACAACATCCTAACGAAAAAAATGACATATACAAGACATTAATGGCACAGAATGCCCCACGTTTCAGTCGAATAAAATCAGATATTGAAAAACTTTACGGAACTAAAGCATTCTCTTACAGAACAGAAAAATTTTCTGATTTCTATAGTCGCTTTGACAATACACGCACAACCCAGAACTCAAAATCTTTCCAGAAATTTATGAAGCTTCTAGACAAAATAAAAACAGGGTCAAAAGGAAAATTTAAATTGCTGGAACAATATAATACGGATAAAGAAATAAAGGAATGTATAGATATTTATGAAAAAGCAGTAATGATTACTGCTGACGTTATCTCAGAGGCACGGGCAACCTTAAGTGACAACTTTGTTGAATGGTTAGATACATGCTTAGTTCTAGATTCTAGTTTAAATAAAATTACGGCACCATTACTCGGGACTGGAGGCAATGAGGGGAACCTGGAATATAGTACAGAATTCATGAAGTATATAATATTGATGCTTATAAAAAAAGATGATGCAACTGAACTGCTTGAATCCTCTCTTTTCGGAACCCCAACAGATAAACTTAAGAAAGAAAAAATAGGAAAATTTTATCCCGGGAGATCCGGCGGATATAACCAGGGAAATGATATTGAGAACAAAGATTTTTATATTAATCCCTGGGATTTTATACTTTTAATAGAAGGGCTCTTCCTATGGTCAAATTCTACCAGTAGAAAAGATACTATCAACCCAAGGAGCTATATCATGTCTCCATTTACTGTAAAATTATTTCCTGCGGGTTACTCCTCGTCTGATATACCTGATAAAAAATCATCAGAAACATGGGCTCCGCTATGGGAACATCCAGTTCATCTTGAAGAATTAAAAGCATTATTTTCTTATGGAAGAGCTGTATATAATAATTCATATGCAAAAACAGGACTGGAATTTTTGGAGGCGGTAAAATCCCTAGGTGTTGACAAGGGCATAACCAGATTTGTTAGATATGTAACACATCAAAGAAAAGGCCAGGGAAATTTTCTGGCAATTCCTGTGTCAAGTATATCTGTAGGATATAATCCTAAAATTTTGAAATTGAATAAGGTAAACAGGATGGTTCAGACATTTATCCATGGCGCGCCATCCAATAATATTCCAGAGTCACATAAACAATTGCTCAGATCCGTAAATAATGCAGTATTTAACTTTGCTGTTGACACGTCTACTTATAACGCCCAGAAACTGATTTCATTGTTAGGAAAAATGGAAATATATGCATCTGTACGTAAAAAGCAATATTCTACACTTGGATACTTACAGGAGGATTGGATTGAGTATGCAAATGATAATAGTCCAGAATTTAGAATAGCGCTTTCTATTGCATCAATAAATGGTCATATGGGAAGTATAAGGAAGGAGTTAGAACCGGTAAATCAAAAATGTACTGGGTGGATTGATTCTACATGGGTTAATTCCTGGATAGGAAAAGACTTACCTAATAAAATGACAAATTTGGTTTATCGCAGACTTCTCAAAGCGACGCAACAGGGATTAAACGTAATCCCACTTTACAGTGTATTCGGAGCCACGCTGGAGGATGTTTCCATGTTTATAGATGAACAGTTAGATGAGGATAAAATAGAAGGCCTTGTTCTTGGATTAGCAATGATAAATTTCGAGAGTGCCCAAAGGATAGATAAAATACGTAGATCATATGAACAGACTATTAAGAAGCAGGAATTTCCTGTCAATATTCCGTATGTCCTTTTAAAATCTGCACTGACACCGGATCTAGATAGTGGAACAGTAATAGAGTCCAGCATTATACCCCTATTGAGAACAAATAGAATCAGGGAAGCTGTGAATATAGCACAGAGAAGGTTACTTGTAAATAAAAACCTTTATTCCCATATATCGGTTCCTGATAGTAAGTATGGTATTAGGCTCTCAGCTGCATTGCTTATACCACTTAGAAAGGAGGAAGATTTACTGGGCGCAGCATTTGGAAAGAAATTTATAGAAAAAGAGGTGATATAAAGTGAACAATATAGAAAATGAAATAGAGAATTTAAAAAATCAGAACAGACTGCTAATGGAGATACCACTAGAACCTGTGCAAGGGTCTATTTTTCAACCTACTGGTTTCCCTGAAATCGGAGCAGCAACCTATGAAAGGCCTGATGGTACCAGGATGCTTGTTGTTGAGAGTGCCCAGTCCATGGCAAACCGTTTTGAAGAAACTATAATAAAGGAAAATACCCCGAATTTGATAGATGACTTCACTGGCCTCTCATATATAAAAATAAATTTACAGGATAAAAACAAAGCAACAGTGGCTTCTATAAGCTCACTTACCGAAGCGCATAGAATTAACTCTCCATACATTATTTCCGACAAAAACTTTGTAGCAGAATTAAAGAAAATAGCTGGTTATGTCAATCTCGCCTACCCAGATTATAAAAAGATCGGATATGCATTTTACCATTTTGATATAAATTCATTAATCCATGGGGCATTTATGTCCAATGTTGGAGGGACATTCAGGGTTCCAAGAGCACTCAGTTCATATATAGAGGGAGAAGGTATAAAAGAGGTAACATACGGCGGCGTTAAATTTTCTACCGTAGATGCATCTGGTAAATATGTAGTAAAGGATGGAATTCAAGAAAAATCTGCGTATTCTAATATTCCCTATTCAAAAACGGATTATACTGCCGATCGTATAACCGCGTATGTTAACCTTGATATTAGCTTACTTAAAAGTTATGAACTGGGAGATGATGCAACAAATTTATTAATCGCCCTTTCTCTCTATAAAATAAGAACATTATTTGGCGGCAAACTCAAACTTAGAACTGCATGCGATTTAAAAGTTAAAGACTCTTCGCCCCTCAACAAACTTCCAGAGAAAAACGAGTTAAAGGATTATATAAAGGTGTTAATTGAGAAGTGTAAAAAGGATATGGAGGTTAAAACAATAATAGCAGAATTAACGGAAAAAAAGAAGGACGAAGAAAATACAAAGAAAGGAAACAGAACTAGTATTGAAGATGAAAATGACACGGAGTGATATTATACGGTAACAATTTCCATACGTTTTATCACCGGCGAATATCATGCTACACCTTATGACAGGAATGTAAATGAAGGTGCAATTGAATACCCTCCGTCTCCTTATAGGTTAATAAGGGCATTTATGGACACATGGAAAAGGAAACTAACTCATTCTGACAGAAATGTAGCAATGAGTATTCTTGCTAAATTAAGCAAGGTACCGAAATTTTATCTACCCCATATTTCATATTGTAGTGTTCCATATTACCTGAAAACAGATAAAAGCGCTACTCTGATATACGACTCCTTTGCTGCTATTATGCCAGATGAAAAAATATACGTTTTATGGGACTGCAGTTTTACTGAGCCTGAAAAAGAACTGTTTGAAAAAATTGTTCTGAATGTAAATTATCTGGGAAGAAGCGAATCCTTTGTTGAGTTGCGCGTAGAAGATGGGGAAAACCCTATTAACTGTTTCCCGCTTCCCGCAGGTAAAATATCTGAGACAGATATAATCAGAGTGGCTGTTCCGGAGGAATGTAACGAAAACAGAACAAGGGAACAATGGATAAAGGATATAGGAGTTTCAACGGAAATGGTTTTAAAGAAACACCTGAACAATCCACCTGCACTGAAGTTTGTTTATTATCACATACCAAAAAATATTGTCAGTGTGGGATATAAAGGTGGACTATTACCCAGCGATAAAAAAACATATGGAGTAATCTATGAGCTTAACTCCACTGTGTTACCATTGATAACAGAATCTATTATTATAGCGGAGAGATTCCATAAAAAAATTCTCGGTATTTATAATAAAAAATACAAGAAAAATTCACCTACGCTTTCAGGAATAGACATAGATGGCTCGATAATGAAAGGGCACAGGCATATTTTTATTTCTCCGATGGATACTAACAGAGATGGAAGAATCGATCATATAATGGTTAGATCATCAACACCATTAACGCAAGAAGAAACATATTCTCTTAATATTATGAAGACCATGTATCAGGATAATGGAAAACCTGATATCCAAATGTTTCCAGTTGAATGGCTAAGAAATAATAATGAAAGCACATTATTCCATAAAAGTAAAATATTCATCAGTCAGACTCCCTTTGTATTGACTAAGCATTACCGGAAAGGAAGAGGCGATTATGGTATATGGTTAAAAGAACAGGTAACTGAAGAACTTTCATATATTGGACTGCCAGCTCCGATAGATATATGCCCTATAGAAAAAACAGATGGACAGCACATATTTTTATGGCTGGATTTTTGCCGCAACAGAAAAAATGAAACTCCTGGGAGGGGATACGGCTTTAGAATAACTTTTGATCATCAGGTCTCTATACCGTTTAACATAGGCCGTTTTTCCCATTTCGGTTTGGGATTATTTATCCCGGATGATTAACATGGACAATGTTTTCATACCACTTAGGATGTTAAACGAATTCATTTACTGCCCTAGACTGTTTTGGCTGGAATTCGTAGATGGTCAATTTACAGATTCTGAGGATACAATCAGAGGAAGATTCGTTCATAGAAATGTGGATAAATCCAAACCATTACATAACGAAATAGAAATTGGCAAAACCGCCAGATCAGTAACCCTATATAGTGAAAAATATGGGATTTCTGGAAAATTAGATCTGTTAGAGATGGAAAATGGCTCAGTTTCCCCAGTAGAATATAAAAGTGGCAATATGGGTAAGGATGGCACTCCGTGGGATACTGATTTATACCAGACAGTAGCCCAGGTCATCTTATTGAATGATAATGGTTATAAATGCAATAAAGGGTACGTGTATTATGACAGAAACAGAAAAAGAATTGAAATAATTATATCTGATGAACTCGTGGAATCAACTCTCTCAAAAATTTCTGAGGTGAAGGAATTACTAAATGGAGAGACTATTCCACCTCCTTTAGTGGATAGCCCTAAATGTATCAGATGCTCGCTTGCCACAATATGCTTACCAGATGAGACAAAATACCTATCCTCCGGGAATTTTTCAGATGTCAGACGGCTTTACCCGGCCAGAGATAATGCGTATCCAATGTATGTTAGAGAGCAGGGGGCCACAATTGGAAAGAAAAACAATCAGTTAATTGTAAAGGGAAAGGAAACTAGTTCTACTGCAAATTTTATGGATATTTCCAGTTTATCTGTATTTGGAAATGTCCAGATCACTACACAGGCATTACATGAATTGATACATAGAAATATTCCTGTTTGTTATTTCAGTCTTTCTGGCTGGTTTTATGGAATAACAACAGGCAATTATAACAAAAATGGTGAATTACGCGTTTCCCAGTATCAAACATCTATAGATATTCAAAAATCGCTTTCTATATCAAAATCCATTGTAGCAGGAAAGATAAAAAATTCAAGGACACTACTAAGAAGAAATGGAAAACCTGAAAATAAGAATGCACTCATGGAACTTCAAACCCTTATAGAAAAAACGGCCACTAGCGTGACATCCCAAGAACTTCTAGGTATAGAAGGAAATGCCGCTAGAATATATTTTGCCAGGTTTCCAACAATGCTTAAACAGCAATTTAAATATGACTTTGAAAGTAGAAACCGTAGACCACCAACTGATCCCGTTAACGCCTTACTTTCTTATGTATATTCGTTGTTAGTCAAAGATGTGACGGTTTCTCTTATCGTGGTAGGGCTTGACCCATATGTTGGATTTTTTCATAAGATGAAGTACGGAAAGCCATCTCTGGCTCTCGATCTTATGGAAGAATATAGATCTATTGTTGGAGATTCTGTTGTGCTGGGTCTAATTAATAATTCAATTATAAAAGAATCTGACTTTATACACTCAGGGAAATCTGTAGCCATAGAAGAAAATGCGAGGAAAAAAGTTATTCAATACTATGAGAATAGGATGGATACACTGATACGTCACCCACTTTTTGGATATACCACTAGCTACAGGAGGACAATGGAAGTACAGGCCCGACTTTTATCAAGGTGCATTACTGGCGAAATAAATGAATATATACCGCTAACCACACGGTGAACTATAATGAGAAATAAATATATTGTTGCATATGACATAGCGGAACCTAGGAGACTTAGAAATGTTTACAATCTGATGTGCGGATACGGTAATTCAATACAATATTCTATATTCTCATGTGAACTCTCTGGCAAAGAAAAAATGATACTGATCACAGAACTCTTTGAAATAATAAAACCATCTGAAGACAGTATACTGATTATAGATCTAGGAAGTGATAAAAAGCATAGTAAAATAGAGACTCTGGGAATTAAGAAAATTCAAAAAGAGAGAAAATCAATAATACTGTGATGGTAAATATAGATAACTTTCCGTGATAGTGGGATTCAAGAACCCTATATTTATCAATAATATCAAATCTATCGAGAGCCTTGGTGCATTAAATTTAACCGTATGCGCTCGAACCATTGAATTTACTGAATAATTTGGTTTTTACTTCCACTTTACCTGCGATATTTTCAGTTAATTTTTGATTTTCTTTTAGTTCTCGAAAAGTTAAATCCATATATCATTTTAAAATTTGTCTGTTCAATGGTTATATAGAACGTAGCTATATGATATATATTAAATATCTGTTTCCATAATAGAAATATTATGGCTCTATTGAAGC
>JAKAAA010000002.1 GCA_021797295.1 Thermoplasmata archaeon | reverse complement strand
ATGGTTTTTTTACCATAGTTCTTTGTAAGTCCCTGTATGTGGATCATCCGAAGATATGGATTCAAGAGATATATATTTTAACACATTGCCGTAATTATATCTGCCTGTGTAATTTAGAATAGCCGTAGTTTACGCAACACCATTTTCATTTGCGAGTATCCGGTCATCTACCCTGTCAAAGAATTTCTCTGTGGGGCGGTAATCTGTTACACTGTGGCCATGTATTGAGAGGGGCGTAACTGAGATATTATTTTCCTCCATCAAAACGTAATAATCTGTGTTTTTATCTTCCTGTTTCTCAATTTCATTCCCGAGCCAGTAATAATCCTTTCCATTGGGATCTGTATTATGGACAAGATAATCATGGAATACGCTTGTTGCCATTGGAACCACCTTTATTTCAGTATCGTCCGTTATGGTACCTGGAAAATTTATGTTGAGAATGTCCGCATTTTCAGGAAATCCATTCTGGAAGTATTCCTCCATGATATATCTAGAATATATACCGGCCTTTGTAAAATCCGAATCTTCGTTTGCATTGATCTTATCGGTTACCATGGAAAATGCCATGGATTTTATACCTTTGAGGGCAGCCGCCATAGCTGCTGATATGGTTCCACTGGCATATATTGATCTCAATGATATATTAGATCCCAGATTTATTCCACTGGCAACCAGATCGATTTTCCTTCCAGGTAGGATTACATTTTGGGCTATTGTTATTGTGTCTGCCGGATATCCAGATATTGAATATCCATTGATTCCCATGTTTTTTAGTGATTGAATTCTCATAGGCCTTGTAAATGTAATAGTCATTCCGGAAGCACTTCTCATACTGTCAGGTGCTACCATGACCGCCTCATCTATCATGGCGGCATTTTTATATAGTTGTTTTATACCAACTGAATTATATCCATCATCGTTTGTAACTAAAATCATATTGAATTTATATACATCGATTATATTTAGTTTTTTTCCAAAATTTTTTAGAAATAATGAGGTGAAAATCCCAAAAAATTCTATGACTGGCTAGTAAATCAAATCTTTTCCATAACTTTTTTACACTTTTTGTAATTTATAATTGCAGTCTGTAATAACCTTATACTATTCCGGCGAATTCATTAATTATATACTTCTGAAAAGATTTGCAGTACATTGCTGCAGAGGGCAATTTAATAGTTTTTGAACTATTCTTATTTTTGCAATGTTACGTGCATAGAATATTTATTTGTATTGCATATTTGTATCCTTATTATTCATTCCATGGTTTATTTATCTAATTTCTTTTTCAGATCATTAATTTCAGATTGAATGGACTTATCCATAGGATTTTTCCGTGCTTTCTGCTCGAGTTCGTCAATTTTCATTTCTATACTTTTTCGTTTTCTGTTCAAATCTCTTTTTCCGAGTCCCATCATTAATAATATTAACATCCTATAAAAATGTTGATTTGAATTAACTACTCATACAATGAAAAAATGGAATAAAAAATTAATAAAATTCTTCCAGGTCTGCTTCTGTTAATTTATATGGCTCTTTTTCCTTCAGATTAAACTTTGATAGAGTCTCATCCACATCTTCATATACAGGTGCATCTACATCATAGAGTATGCCTATTGGTATTGTATGTGCCTCCTCTCCCCACTCTGAGGCATGCTTGAATGCCTCAAAGAAATCCTTAGTATTGTTTCCCTGCAGTTCGTATGTTGTTTTTCTGAAGAAATCATAGCCCTCAATCTTATTATACGTTACACAGGGACTGAATACATCTATAAATGAAAAGCCCTTGTGCTGGATAGCGGCTTTTGTGATTTCTGTTAACTGCTTTATATCACCGGATAGCCCACGGGCAACAAATGTAGCGCCTGCGGTCAGTGCGTAGTGCAGAGGATTGAAAGGTGGCTCTATGTTTCCATCAGGTGTACTCTTCGTAATTCTCCCTATGGGGGTTGTTGGTGAAGCCTGCCCGGTTGTCAATCCGAATACCTGGTTATCTGACACCATATATGTCATGTCAACATTTCTTTTTGCTGCATGGTAGAAATGCTGTGTTCCCTCAAAGTATCCATCACCATCTCCTCCGTATGCTATGACAGTAAGTTTCCTGTTAGCCCATTTTATTCCCTCTGCAACCGGCAAAGATCTACCATGAAGCCCGTGGAATCCATATGTGTTGATGAATTCCGGCATGTTGCTTGAACACCCGATACCGGATGAAATCACAACATTTTCTGGTTTTATGTCCAGCTGTGAGAGAGCCATTGAAATTGCTCTGAGCTGTGAGAAATTCCCACATCCCGGGCACCAGTCAGGTGCCACTTTTCCTTTATATTCTGTTACAGGTATCATAATTTTTCCTCCACTTTTATTTTCTTGCCGAATATTGCCTCTTCTACCTGTATTTCAAGGTCCGCAGGGAAGAAGGCTTCTCCGTCATATTTTCCTATGAATGTCGTATCCACAAGGAATTCCTTCCTGATCAATCCGTTAAGCTGCCCGGAAAAGTTGTTTTCTACAACTATTATTTTTTTCTTTCCAGTAAGCAGTTTCTGAATGTCCTGATTCATGGGGAATATGTGTGTAACTTCTATTGCACCTATTTTTATGCCATTTTTCCTCATGCAATCGACAGTTTCCTCTACTGCACCTCTTGTTGAACCCCACTGTATTACTGCATATTCTGCATCATCCAGTCTGTAAGTTTTTGTTTCTGGTATTTCCTTTATATATTCATCCAATTTTTTCATCCTTTTTTCCATTGACAATTTTCTCTGCGTAGGATCTGTTATTGCATCACTGACAACTGCACCATATTCATTATGTTCATCTGAATCCTCATTATGCATTAATCCAGGCTGTCCAGGGAATGCCCTCTTAGATATTCCGGTTTCCGTGAATTCGTATCTCTTGTAATCTGGTTCGTTATCTTCTGCCAGAAGCCCCCTGTCCATTTTATAGTTAAGATCAAAGCTCACAGTTTCATCATGCTCTGCAAGATAAAGGTCTGTAACCACGAAAACAGGCAACTGATATTTTTCTGCAAGGTTGAATGCTTCCTTGGTGAGGTTGAATGCTTCTTCAACTGTTCCGGGGGCAAGAACTATTCTAGGCATATCGCCCTGCCCGGCACCCAGTACCTGGTTCAGATCACCCTGCTCGGTTTTTGTTGGCAGACCCGTTGAAGGGCCGGGTCTCTGTGCCTCATATATAACCATCGGAACCTCGGTCATAGCGGAAAGCCCAACGCCTTCTGTCATGAGTGCAAAGCCACCGCCGGATGATCCTGTTGCAGCCCTGACACCTGCGTAGTTTGCACCTATGGCAGCGTTTATAGCACTTATTTCATCCTCTGTGAGTTTGAGAAATACTCCGTATTTCTTTCCATGTGTAGCTATAAATTGTAGAAAAGATGAAGCAGGGGTCATTGGATATGCAAAGTACATTTGCATACCTGCGTTTATCGCTCCCAATGCTGCTGCGTCACCACCGGAAATTGTATAAAACTTCCTATCAAATGTTTTCAATTTTCTATAAACCGAATAGTTCTGCAAATAGTATTCATAACCTTCCTTTGCAGCATTTATGTTTGCATCTACAAGTTTACCTTTTTTATTGAATATTTTCTCTATAACACCGGAGAATACATCAAAATCAAGACCAAGTGCTGCTATAACTGCTCCCAGAGCAACAGTGTTTTTAAGCAGGGGATTTGCATCATACTTCATTGCTATGTCCCTCATGGGGACCGGGCAATATGTTACCTCGTTATATTTTTTGAAGTTTTTGATGCTGCCTGGATCGAAAATTGCTATTCCCGCAAGGGGTGAAGCCCCACCCTCATTTATATTCCTGTTTGTATGCCTTTCCAGAGCATCAGCATTAAGTGCGACAAGAACATCCAAACCACTACCCTGATTCTTGACCTTTTCATCAGAAGCTCTTATCTGATACCAGCTTTGACCGCCCCTGATAAGACTCTGATAATAATTGTATGTGCTTATATATAATCCACTTCTTGATAATGTTTTTGCCAGTGTTAATCCGGCAGACTGCACTCCATCTCCTGCAGCCCCTCCAATTCTCACAATTATTTCTTCCATGGATTAGTTAGTAGTAAGTGCCGTATAAATTTTTTTATTAATACAGAATTTAAAATTAGTCATTTGCCGTAATTCCCTGTATTTTTATATTTATTTATATAAACAGATATAATTATTTTATCTTTAAAATGTAGATTTTGAAGCCTAAAATATTTAACCATAAATAATTTAACAAACAATTATTTAGTTTATAGAAACTATAAAATATAACTTCAATATTAGTAGATGATATAGAATGGAAAAAATCAGCAGTTATGATGTATGGAGGGAATTTCTCAGAACATGGAAAACATGGTATAAAGCCTCCGAAAAAAATCTGATTTCCATGGGTGTATCTACTGTTGAATACAGGATTTTAAAAAATTTGACAGAAAGAGGCTCACTGCCTATGATTGAGCTTGCCAACATAAATATGGTAACACAGGGATGGATAACAGGTGTAGTTGATAAATTAGAAGAACTTGGTTATGTAAAACGTGAAAGAAGCGATACAGACAGGAGAGTAATTAACATTACTGTATCAAATAGAGGGAAAATATTCTTCAAAAAAATTGAAACACTACACCTGAAATTCATAGATGATTCATTAAGAAATTTTACGGATGAGGAGAAATATAATATCCTGAATTTTCTAAAAAAAATAGAAGTAAACGTGGATTCGTGAATAAAGGAAAAAGATTATTATTGATATTTCACTATGAGTTTATAAATGAGCTATAATGACATATTCCTGATAATACTGATTGTTTTTTCCTGGATAATTATAATAATATCCCTTGCTCCGGAAATTAATAAATCAAAACATTTCTCCACCATGGGCCCGGCGCTCATGATCAAATCAACCAAAAATAAGGGAATTCTTGATGCTGTTGCAAAACATATTCCTGCAAAGGGCATAGGTAAATTTTCTACTATTCTTGTTGTTCTGGGTGGTTTGCTGGCGTTCGCCATGCTGCTATATGAAGCTGTGCTCCTGACCCTAATCCATGCCCCACCTAGCGCAGCACCACCGCTCAATGAGTATCTTGCACTTCCGCTGATAAATCCGTTCATACCTCTGGGTTATGGGACTGCCAGCCTCGTATTTGCCGTTGTAATCCATGAAATGTTCCACGGCATTGTTGCAAGGAAGCAGGGAATAAAAGTAACAAGCGTTGGCGCACTTTTCTTCATTATACCCATAGGAGCCTTCGTAGAGCCAGATGAAAAAGAGATAATGGCTGCAGATCCCGTTGTCAGAAGGCGCATAATCGCTGCAGGGCCGGGAATAAACCTTATAATTGCATTAATTTGTATAATATTGCTTGTCTTTGTCATGATGCCGGCATCGACACCGATACATTCCGGTGTTTATGTTGAAGATTCCACATCCCTGGACGGTATACACTCAATACCCAAGGGCATGGAAATTACATCCTACGGCAATCTATCAGGTAAAGAGCTTAATAGTCTGGAAACGAATTCCATGATTACCCCGGGAATGGCAAATGTAACACTCTTCAATGGCAAAACCAGTACCGTTGAAAACGTGCCAACCGGAGTTGCCATAGAGGATTTGCTTTCCGGTTTCCCGGCAGAAAATGCGGGGGTTCCGGTTAATTCTATAATTTACAATATAAGCTATAAAGGAACATCTCATATAATTTACAATATCGATACACTGGGAAATGTTCTTGATAAGATAGCACCGGGATCGACCATAAACATGACGGTGATTACGTTCGGAAGTTCAGAGCATTACAAAACATATACCATGAAAACAGTATCAACATACAGTTACTATGCAAAGGATGATCCGACTGCAAATAGTGCTGCATATAAAAATGAAAGTTTCATAGGTGTTGAAATAGATTATTCCGGAATAGGATATGCATCAATAGATAGTATGCACAGCCTTGTATTCGGAGGATTGATAGCAGGTCCTGAGTTTTATGAAACTTTAGGATTACCAATTCTTGGACTTTCACCTATTCCGGAAAGCCTGGCCCATCTGTTTTCAACGCCATTTGATTCATACATATTCTTCGGAATTGTAAATAGCCTGTACTGGATATTCTGGATAGACTTTTTACTGGGCATAATGAACGCACTTCCATTATCAATACTGGACGGTGGCCAGTTCTTCAAGGATACGCTTAATATAGCATCCAGAAAAGAGAGATTCAAATTTCTCAGGGATGAGAAAAATGTTACAAAAATATATTATGCCCTGGGCTTATTTGTGTTCTTCCTCCTGCTGTATATTATTATAGCACCAAGGATATTATAGTTGTTCCATAAATTTTTTAATATTATTGAAGAAAATGTTGGGTTTTTCCAGCTGCACACAGTGGCCCGATCCGTCTATTTTAACAAAGGTCGATGATGCAATCAGATCATGATATTTTATTCCGTGTTCAATAGGAACAGTATTATCATTCCCACCCCAGAGAATCAATACAGGACTGTCGATTTTATTAAGTTCATTCAGAAGTGGGTCAACACCCAGTCCCCCTATTATTATAACAGATTTAACCAGTTCCTTTTCATTGATTAAACTCTTCAACGCGGTTCCCGCCGATGCCGATGGACCAACAACTGTAATATTTTGTAAATAAAGTTTTTCAGAAAAATCGCGTATAAAATCTGATCCTTTGGAGGGAGAACCTATGAAATTATACTGAAAACTGGAATCAGATCTTCCGAAGCCGGGCATATCAGGTGCATATACATTGTATCCCCACTGGCCGATCTTTCTCAGGGCATCTATCCCTGCCCAGGATTCTGATGTTTGTGTGGTGTCGTGTAGCAGAATGAAGTTTCTTCCACTTCCACGCTCATATGAAAGGTAATGTATATTGATTCCTCCTATTTCCATGTCATTCTCATTTACTTCCATAAACCCATAATATACCTATCCTTATTATAATTATAGAATGGAGGTAGTTATAATTGCAGCATATGAATATTTAATGCAGAATTTGCAGTAATTTCAGTGATTATATAACAAGGTTAAAATAAGAGCAATCATTAATTGAAATCATGAAGCTCAAAGAATCATCACTGGATTTCCATGCCTTTGTAAGCACATATGGAGATACTTTGTTAAACTCATTCATCAAGAAAATATATCAGGTAAACCAGAAAGAATTTGTGTTGCAGCTATACCGGTCTGACCTGAAGAAAAGGGATTTTTTTATTTCCCTCAGCAAGGGAATAGCTTTCTATGATGCTGAAAAACCAGAGGAGGCAACACAGCTATCGATGTTATTCAGAAAACAGCTCTCGGAGAAGAGAATAGTCGGAATAGAGCAGATAAATTTTGACAGGGTTGTAAAGATTACACTGCACACAGGCCAAGAAATAATACTGGAGCTTTTCAGCGGCGGAAACCTTATTATAACGGATAACGGAAAAATAGTATTTGCCATGGATCAGCATGTGTACAAAACCAGAAAGATACTGATAGGGGAGGAATATATTCCACCATCCACAGTGAATCCTGTAGAAAACAGGGAAACGTTTTTCGAAATACTCAACAACAGCAAGGCATCCATTGTGAAAACACTTGCAACCAGGGCAAACCTTGGAGGGGAAATTGCAGAAGAAGCACTTTACAGAAGCAATATAGAAAAGAATAAAATGCCTGCTGAGGTAGCACAGGATTATGACAGGCTCTATGGCACAATTATAGAAATAATGGATGAGTCAAAAAGGAATATGGCATACTATTATGAGGATGATGAACTCCTTTCCCCGGTAGTGCTGACAGCATTGAATAAAGACCCTGACATTAAATTCGAAGATCTGAATGAGGGAATATGCTATTATATCAAGCATTATCCTGAAACTGACAGGAATAAATCAAGTGTTGAGAGGAGGATAGAGTCTCAGAAACGTTCCATAGAGGAGTTCAACAAATTAATGATTGTATATACTGAATTCGGGAATTACCTCAAAATGAATTTTCAGTCACTCCAGAAGCTCATAAACATTGTACATAACAATGTTAAGCGCAGCAACAGCGATGATTTCACGTTCATGGATCTACAAATTACCGGGATCAATCCATCCAGGGGGACATTCACGGTGAACTATCAGGAAACCGGCATAGTCATGAATTACAATGAATCAGCAGGAAATAATATCAATCATGTTTTCAATACTGCCAAAGATTACAGGAGCAAAATTGAAGGTGCTGAAAAAGCAATAGAAGAAACAAAAAAGCTCATTTTAAAAGAAAAGCAGAAAGCAGGAAAAAAGAAGAGAGTAAAATACTGGTTCGAATCCTACCACTGGTTCACCAGCTCTGCCGGAAATATGGTAATGTCCGGCAGGGACGCGAAAACAAATGAGAAACTGGTCAAGAAGCATATGTCGGATAACGATATTTATGTGCATGCGGATCTGTACGGTGCCCCCAGTACGGTGATTAAAAATGATGGTATTGATATAACTGAGGAAACAATCAGAGAGGCCTGTGAATTTGCCATATCCTTGTCCAGGGCATGGCCGGCCGGCATAGGGTCCGGGACTGCATACTGGGTGGAGCCGTCACAGGTAAGCAAAACGCCGGAATCCGGAGAGTTCGTATCCAAAGGTTCCTGGATTGTCAGGGGAAAGAGAAATTATGTTCTGAACCTGCCACTGGAGCTAAAAATATCGCTTATTGATTACAAGGGAAGTACCCTGCCCATGATATCTCCGGCAGAAACAAAGACGGAGTCTGAAAAATTTGTAATAATAAAGCCCGGGAATGAAAAGAGATCCACAGCTGCGGATAAAATTGCAAAAATACTGGGAATAGAAAGAGTAGAAATAGAATCCATCCTTCCACCGGGCGGATCCGTTATAGTTGAGAGTTCCAAAAAAATAGCCAGTACAACTTCATAATAATAAAAATCAACTTAATTTTTTCTTGAGCTCCTCTATTGTGGATACATCTGTTGGGTCTACATTTCTCACCAGTGCAAGTTCGTATGTTAAATAATCAGCGTAGTGGATGAGGTAGAATAACTTGGCAAAATAATCGTTTGATGGTGATTTTACCACGGAAAACTGTTCCCCGGTTATGTCCTGTGTTATTTTTATCCTCTGGTTGATCCTTGCATTGTCCGATTCGAATGCATAAAATAAATATTCCGACCTTCTATATGCAGATTTCAGGGGCATCGTATCATTGTGATTCAGTTCAGGAAAATAACTATAGAATGCAAATGTTTTGGCATTTTCATTGAACTGTGTTTTCCACCTGTATGCTACGGATTTGAAGGGTTTTGAACCGTATATAATTGGAATTGAACTATTTTCATAAATTTTGAATGCCTCTGCTTTCATTTCACTGTGATTTTTGTCCATGTCATTTAGAATGTCATATGCCTCTGAAACCTTATCAGCATCTACAGGTGAAAATGTATTATAAAGCGGCATGAGCATGTAGCCCAGTGCTGATCTAGGTTGAAGGTCGCCAGGTATTACTATTGAATTTTCTACCAGGGTTTCCAGCTTTCCTCCGGATGTTATTGCCATAACATGGGCTCCCCTTTTTTTCGCTTCTTCAACATTATTGATTGTCTCCTCCGTATTTCCAGAATAACTTATAGCTATGAAAAGTGTTTTGTCATTAACAAATGATGGGATTCCATAATCCCCTATGGCGATTACCGGGCGATCTGTATAATATTCCTGGAATATGTTGCCCACAATCCCGGAACCACCCATTCCGGAAATTACAATATTATCAAAATTGAAATCCACGTTGAATTTGTCTGTAGATTTTATCTGCTCTTTCAAATTCTTCAATTCATCGAGAAAATTCATAAAGGATTAGATAAAAATAGCATATTATTTTTTCTATTTCATTTTGAAGAGTTGCCGGATAACCCTGAAAGATATGATGCCGATTCTTTAGCCTTTTTTATAGTAATGCTCACGGCAAAAACAGATAAAAGGCATATGAGTGTAGTTATATCAATTACGAGTATCAATCCGGAATAACCCACAATGCCTCCTATTACGCCGAGGAGTACAGATATAAGCCCACCGAAAAGAGCCCCGAAATTATATGAAATCCCAGATATAAGTCCACGGACAGCAGGATCTATCCTGTCCATTAGAAGTAGTGGAATGACCGGCATGGACCCTACACCCAGGGTAAATATAATCATCCCGGGCAATGCGAATGGACGCAATTGCGTGAAGTATGGCATGGCGATCCATGAAAATGCAAGGGCTATTAATGATCCTACCATGATAAGATGTTTTTTCCGGTATGTATTTGCAAGCCTGCCAAAAAGCAGAAATCCCATGGCAACCGTTATACTTGATGCAATCATTACAATGCCGACCATGGATCCGGGCAATCCGAAAGAAGGCGCAACAGTTGGATAAAAGGATAGTATTGCGAAATATGCTGAGAAATATCCGGACATCATTATCATTGATTTGATCAGCGGTATCCTATAATTCATAAGGTGAATCTTATTTCTGGCTTTTTTAATATCATTTTTATCAGCAGGGAGCTTCATTATTGTATAGGGTGCTATTATCAGAGGGATGGTTCCTGTAATCAGAAATAATCTCCATGTAGCGCCTATTGTGGGAAGGAATAGAATATATGCAACACCTGTAAGTGCATAGCCAATTCCGTAACCGCTCTGGATTATTCCGAATATTGTTGATCTTATATCAGCAGGTGAAAACTCATAGCCAAGAACAGTTCCTGATGTCCATTCACCACCCATGAATATGCCCTGTATAAATCTTGCAGTGAATAGAATGAAAACATCAGGAGAGAAAGCCATAATACCGGCAAATATAGCATATCCTGCAGTACTCATTGCCATTACACGCCTTGCCCCGATTTTATCCGTGAGATTCCCCAGATAAAGCCCACCGAAGAATCTACCTATGAGTCCCAGGGCAAAAAGCAATGATACAACACCGAGGCCGATATGATAAGTTTTCTCGAGCTCTATATATATGTAAGTTACAAGTGTTAAATCATATATGTTGCCTATCCAGGACCCAGTAGATGCAAAGGTTGCATGAACATAATCCTTCATAATCAATAATTACAGCATTTAAGTTAAAGTTTCCCTGAGTTTGTTTAGCACATTATTCTGCTAAATCAATCTTGACTTTCCACATAGACCTCTCCTGTACAGCTGATGCCTTAACACCCCTCTCTTTTATCATATCTACCAGTTTTTCTGCCCTGTCCTGTCTGTTCAACTCGATGTACAGAGCATCTATGCCGAATTCCGGCATGGTTCCCTGGGATGATACCAGATCACTGATTTTGCCCATTATTTCTATGAATTTATCTTTTTCAACATAAAGGGTTCCCTTTTCGATTTTTGAAACACCTGTTTTAATAATACCATCGTATGTTATGTTTGAGACCCTTTTATTAACATGTGTTGCAGATGTTTTATAATAAAGAGCCATTAAAACGATGAAAACAATTAATAGGGGTATGCCCAGAAAATAAAGCCCCACGGCAAAGGATAGTGCCGACATTATGAGGAATATAATACCGATAGCCAGATACACATTTGCCATTCTGTATGTATCTATATTACTTATAAATAATTTATTAATGTTCTGAATCAATAAAAAATCGCCCGAAATCCCCGGCAATAATCAAATTCTGGTCTTTAATCGCAGTTTTTATCCTTATCTTTTCATTTTCGTTTTTTACAAATATTTATTTTTTAGAAACATTTTATTATATTATGTGATACTGTAATTAGATGGAGAAAATCAGTCTCGATGATTCAGTACAGAAAATTTCTTCCGGCTACAGTTGCCTTGATTCTTTTATGGAAGGGGGAATTGAACCGGGCATAATAACCGAGCTTTACGGTGAGGGAGGTGCAGGGAAATCGAATCTGGCAATGATATATTCACTGTCAGTACTGAAGAACGGCCATTCGGTAGTATATGTGGATACAGAGGGATTTTCCACGGAGCGCTTCCGCAGCATATCCAGAAATTACGAGGAATATCTGTCCCGTATGAATATTTACAGGGTAAAGTCACTGGACGATCAGTATCTGGCACTTATCAAATCCGATAAACTCATCGGGGAAAAACATGATTCAAAATATAATGTAGGCATTATGGTCGTGGATTCTTTTACAAATTTTTTCAGGATGGAAGCAGGTAAAGACCCCTCCGCCAGAATGGAGGGTTACGAGAAACAGCTGGGAATACTTGCCGGAATAGCTTTGAAATACAAAATACCTGTTCTTATAACAAATCAAATTTACGAGGATGTGAACAAGAATTCCCTTGAGCCCTTCGGAGGATTCTTTATAGACCATGCCATGAAAGCGATTTACAGAATAGAAAAATTCAATGATGGCAGCAGAACAATAACTGTTGACAAGCATCGATCTATACCCGAAGGGCGAAGTACAAGATTCAGAATAACAACTGATGGGATTACCTGTGAGGTGTAAACATGGGAGTAGATATTTCAGGCATACTGGTTAAGCATGAAACCACCATAAAGGAAAATACCGGGATAATGGTTTCTATAGACGCATTCAATATAATATACCAGTTTCTCAGCAGCATCAGGGGAGAAAACGGAGATCCGTTAAAGGATTCATCAGGCAATATTACCTCACATCTGTCCGGCATTTTTTACCGCACAGCAACCCTGTTGCAGAATAACATAAAACCGGTGTATTCCTTTGACGGAAAACCATACCATTTAAAAAATGAAACTTTGAAGGAACGCAAAGCCATAAAAGACAAAAATATTGCTGAATTGAATATGGCAATCAAAAACAATGATACAGAAAAGATTAAAACACTTTCTTCCAGAATTAATTACATTACAGAAGATATAGTCTCAGAATCCAAAAAACTCCTTGACCTCATGGGGGTTCCCTGGGTACAGGCTCCCACCGAGGGAGAAGCCCAGGCATCCTACATGAGCAAGACTGGCATAGTTGATTCTGTTGTATCACAGGACTACGACTGCCTCCTCTTCGGTGCAAAGAGAGTGCTCAGAAACTTCACTTTATATGGACGCCGCAGGATATCGGGCACCGGCAAATTCATCAATATAACCCCGGAGATAATAGATTTACAGGAAAATCTTGAAAACACAGGAATTACACAGAATCAGCTTATAGATATAGGCATACTGGTTGGAACTGACTTTAACCCGGGGATCAGGGGCATAGGGGCGAAGACGGGGCTATCACTGATTAAAAAATACGGCACCATTGAGGAAGTGCTGAAGATCAAGGGCAAGGAAGTGGAAAATCTGGATGAAATCAGGGAATTCTTCCTGAATCCGCCCGTAGCAGAATGCAGCGAGATTAAATTCAGGTTACCGGACAGAAATGGCATTATAGACTATCTGTGCAATGAGCACAGCTTTTCACAGAATAGAATTAATCAAATTCTGGATCAGGTAGAAAAAGGATATTCAGGAGCAAACCAGTCAAATCTCGATAAATATTTTTAATTTTTGATTTCCTGTTCAGTAACCATTACCTGATGTGATCTCGGGTATTCCAGTTCCAGTATATCTTTCATGGCTTTTTTTATATCCTTTTCATTAACATCTATACTCTGGTTTCTGAAGCCCTCCTCTACTACTGTAAACTTTTCACCTGTTTTTTTTACGGTTACAATTCTATCTTTCTTGAAGCTTTTTATGATAAGCATGTGGTTGTTGTCCATCTTGGCGAGCATGGTATGGACATGTTTATCTATGCTTCTTATCGGCATCCATGGCATTTAATCACTGTTAAGTTTATTGCTTACAGGCAATATAATATTTATGAGTATTTCTGTCAATGCCTTTTTTAAATCCATGGGATGAATTTCAGATCTGAGGTATTTTTCCTCCAGTTCCCTGAAGGATTTTATTGTGTAAGGCCCACCATGTGCTTCTGAACGCTTTATTTCCAGTTCTTCAATGTAATATGGAAATACTAGGTACCTCATTATATCTATTACGGGATTATTTTCTGTTATCCCCATGGGACAGAATGCATTTTTTATTTTCCTCCGTATATCATCCTCTTTATCGGTTAAAAACAGTGCAGATTCCGGGTCACTTTTGGACATTTTCTTGAAATCGTCCATTCTACCCTTACCCTTCAGTGATGCTATAAGCGGCATCTCCATGAGAACCGGTTTTTTTCTTCCCATCTTTTCTGCGATGTCCCTGGCGAGCATGTATGCGTGTCGCTGATCTGTGCCTCCCAGCGCAAGGTCTGAATTCAGATAAAAAACGTCAGTAACCTGCATGAGCGGATAAATGTATTTGCTGAAATCCTTGTCTGCATCTTCCTCGGTTCTCCCCATGATTGGGAGCGATCTTCTTATTCTCAACAGTGAAGAATTTTTGGCAGTCTGTAGAAGCAATTCCCAGTAGTCCGGATTTGCAACAACATCCGATGCCCATATAAATTCAACCTCCGGGCTCAATCCAGCATAAATCATGCTGTTTTTCAGCCTGTTACCGCTCTCCCTTATAAGATTTATATCTCCTCCCAGTTTATCATTGACCCTTGCGTGCCAGTCGGCAAGCAGAACCTTGATATGAAATCCCAGTTCAACAAGCTGGTTGATCTTGTTCACATAAATCAGTATTGCAATATGTGGAAGGCCCGATGGCTCGAATCCTATGTAACCCTGACCGTTTCCTGCAAATAGCGATTCACACTCTGAGGGTGTAACCACCTCAGAGGTGTTTGATTTGAGAATTTCCAGTTTGTCCATTGGCAGGTAATACAGTGTTATTTTATTAATTTTTATTTTTTGAGAAGCAGATCCAGTAGTGAAGATGCCTCTTTTTTTGTTAATTCCTCAAGGGACCCTTTCTTTAATGATTTCAAATAATCATCCACTGCTTTCTGGTTTGACTCTTCCCTCTTCAGCAGATCGTTTACAAATGACAGCTGTTTTTTGGTTATCTCATCATTTTTATTATACATATAATGAAATGCAATGAATGTACATAATATTATTTATTGGTAGAATGCCTCCATGGCTGGTAAATAGAAAATGTTTTAAGTAAATAAGGCATTTATTAGTTATGGAAGCTAATCCAGAACATATAATGAAAACAGCAAACATGCTAAAAATCCTTGGACTTTCATCCTATGAAGCTCAGGCCTTTGCCTCATTAGTATATCACGGTGTGGCAAATGCGGATACTATTGCTGATACAGCTGGCATTCCCAGAACTTCAGCCTATAAGGTTATGGAGTCACTGGTAGCACGTGGATTTGCAAGGGAAACAGAGGGCAGACCCAGAATGTTCAAACCTGAGAATATGTCCGAAATTAAAGAGGTTTTCATTAGCAATGTAAACAAACTTTTTGATGATTTAAAAGAGCTGCAGGATGTACTTCCATCAAAGGGAGATCCACAGCTGGTTTTCACCATATATGGAAGGTCAAAGGTAATGAGCAAAATGGCTGAGATGTTTGACCTGACGGAGAGGGAAATATTAATTGCAACACCCCGTATAAGGGAAATCAGGAGTGAATTGAAGAAAAATATAGAAAATGCATTGAAGAGAGGTGTAAAAGTTGTGTTCATAACACCCCCCAATAAACGTGTTCCACATAATACAATAGTATACAGAAAAGACGGGCTTATAGCAACTGATGTGGCCAGTGACGACTCAAGGGCTATGCTTGCAGGAGCTGATCTGGATGCGTGCGGATATACGGATAATCCGGTTCTTTCATTGCATGTGCTGCAGTTCATAAATATGATGATGAATGATGAAATTAAGATGTGACTTCGAGAGCCGCAATAAGCTCGTAGGAGGGCATGTGTCGATAGCGGAGAGTATAGACTTGGCCCCGGAAAGAGCAAATTCATTTGGTTTCAATACATTTCAAATTTTTGTTAAAAGCAATCTTCAATGGAAATATAAAACTATAACTGACACAGAATGCCGGAATTTCAGGGATAATGTTAAGGAGCTGAAGATGATAAAACCTGTGGCACATGCAACCTATCTTCTCAATCTCGGATCGGATAACATGGAACTTATCAACAAATCAGTGGATGATTTAAAGTATGAAATTGAAACCTGCAACAGGCTGGGAATAGAATATCTCGTGATTCATCCCGGTTCCAATAATGACAGGAAGCATGCGTTTGAATCCATAATGAATATAGTGAATTCTTTTGAAACGGGATCGGTGAGATTGCTTATTGAAAATTCTTCCGGAAAGGGGAATACCGTTCCTGCTACAATTGAGGAAATGCAGTTGATGATGGACCTGTCAAAAAACAGGACGGGAATATGCCTGGACACCTGCCATTTCTTTGCTGAGGGATATGATCTTGTAAATAATTATTCTGAATCTATTGAAAAATTAAAATCAGCTGGTGTCATGAAAAATATTTATGCTATGCATCTGAATGATTCCATGTTTGCGGTGGGATCAAAGAAGGACAGGCATGAGAACATCGGGAAAGGCTTTATAGGGGATGAAGGTTTTAAAAATATAATAAATGACAGTTCATTCAATGACATACCGATGATAATGGAAACGCCAGGTGGCGATGAGAATTATTCTATAAATCTGGAGAAATTACATGATTTAATGGTGATTCAATGAATATCAAGGAATTCAAACCCTACATATTTTCGGGTGATATTAAGGATGCAGTTTCACCACCATTCGATACCATCACACAGGAACAGGAAAACAAACTACGTTCGGCTAAATGCAATATTACAGCACTCAGCATGCCCCAATCGTGGAGCAATGGGATAACTCCAAGAAAAATTATGGAGAAGTGGATAAAAGATAAGCTTATTTACGAATGCGGTGAAAATGTAATAATTATACTTAAACAGGTATTTTATATTAATAAGGAGGCTGTGGCACGTTATGGCATAATATCGCTGGTTGATATCAATAACAATATAAGCACACATGAAAATACATTCAGCAAACAGGTCATGGAAAGACAGACAGTGATGGATGACCTGCAGGCCCAACCAGAACCAATATTTATTGTTATACCGGATAACAATTTTGACAAGATGATAAAAAGATACACAGCCAATCTTGAGGAAAAATTCAAATTTGAGGAGCCCAGCGGTGTGGAAAACTTTGTGTATTTCCTGGATGATCAGCATAAAATCGACAGGATAAAGGAATCGCTTGCAAATGTCCAGGGGATTGTAGCCGATGGCCATCACAGAACACAGGCAATAAAAAATTTGCAGAAGGAAAAAGGTGATAGCTTCTGGAATTATGCACTGGCGTATACAACTTCCATCTACGGCAACGGGCTGATGATAGGCGGTGTGGACAGGCTTGTTTACAGGCTGAATTTCGAGGCAAATGTTTCCAAAATCAAGAATTTATTTGATGTGTACACTGAAAAGACCATGGAAGAAGACAATAATATACGCATTTACAGTAGAGGGATTTTTTACATAATTATTCCGAAGGAATATACGATCAGAGAAACTTTCGGAACAGCTAAACCACTCTCAACAGAAATCATAAATAGAATTCTTTTTGAAAATGCATTTGGACTGGAAAAGAGTGAGATAGAGACAAAAGTTAGCTATATATACAATGCAACTGATGCTATCAATGCAGTAGACAGGCATGAATGTGAGTTTGCCATATTGATTCCATCATGGCAGAAAGATGATTTTCTTAACCTCACCATGGAGAACAGGATATTCCCACAGAAATCAACATATTTTTATCCAAAAATTCCATCAGGAATAGCAGTATACCGCAGGCCATCGTAGCTCAGCAGGAAGAGTGGTTGATTCGTAATCAACAGGTCGCGAGTTCAAATCTCGCCGATGGCTCTTAATTTATATGAATTCCTTGGCAAAAATGATTTTACCATTATTGAATATCAATGCAATCTCATAACTTCTCTCTATATCATTGAAACTTGTATGTGATGTCCAGTTGCCTGTATATTTATCATAATTAATTTCCCGTACTCTGATATTTTCCACACCGGCGTATTTTTTTGTTATATATTCCCTGATAAACATCACAGCGACATCCCTGTTATCCATGAAAACATATTGAAGTTCAGTATAATATATTTCCCCGATTTGTTAAGGCAGAATTTAAAAAGACTTATAATAATCCTTTGCATTTATTATTCATGGAATATAAATTAACCATTGGAAAAATGGAAGATTTAAAGAAACTGATCAGGGAGGATATGGCAAAAACAGAGAATATAAATTATGAAGATTTTGAATTCCTTGATGTATTCTATTATTCAGGCCTCAAGAAATGGAATGTAAAAATTGAATTTACGAAAGAAGGCACGAAATATCTGGCAAGTATGGATATACAGGAAAATGGAATAATAACAAGATACCAGCAGAGGGAAGAAGATGTACTCCAATGAATGCCCTCTCAGTACAGCCCTGAAACCACTAAGGGGTAAATGGGAACCGGTAGTGATAAAATTACTCTCCATATATGGAAAATCAGGATACAGTGACTTATTGGGCAAAATGGGCAATATTACCCCCAAGGCACTGACAGGGGCTTTGAAACTCCTGCATGAAGAGGGAGTAATCAATAAAATAACAGTATCAGAAAAGCCTCACAGGGTTATATATAGCCTGACAGAAAAGGGAGCAGCAATGATTCAGCCCCTGAATATTATAGAATCACTGAACAGTAATATAAAGAATGGTACAGTAAAAACTAAATAAGGAGTTTTAGTTAAGGCTTGCATGTCATATTATAAAGGTGAAGATTCCAGGGCACGGTTAAATAAGATTTCACATCTACTTCTTCTTGCATCCATAGCTTTTTTTATAGTGGCTTCACTGATTAATACTATATATTCCATATCAGGCCACCATAGTTTATTATTCAAAACTGGCCTGGTGCTCATCATTCTGTTTGATGTGCTTTATGCGGTAATAGCTCTCAGCATATACCAATCCGGAAAGCTTAAAATTACAGACCGCCTAATATTTCTTTCCCTGGGATTGTTTTTTATAATTTTTCTGTCAGAAATAATACTGGAAATAAATAGCGGTACCGGACTATTCCCGGGAATCGTCGGGTTCGTAGGACTTGCCTTCGGATTTATGTATTATTATTTCAAGGATGACGAATTATTATCACGGGTGATGATAATAATAGCCGCCATGCTCGCTTACATTGCTATGTCTGGATATCCACTGATGCCATATATATTCACCTTCGGCACGTCTTATTTAAATTCTGCACTGTGGGCTCAGGCATTTATTATCATGGAGATTCTGCTGATTCTGGCATTTCTGTTTAAATCTACACAGATCGTTTTTGATTTTCTATCAGAATCGGCTGGTTCCATGGGTCTCTTTATATTCGCTATCGGGATGATAATAACCGGAGCCTCCATGATTTCTATAAACTTTGTGGGTATTCCGGTTGCTCTGGGTGACACACTATCTGCTATTCTGATAATAGCCGGCATACTTGCACTCATTACGGGAATACTTATAGTGATAATATCCCTGATGGACTTTTATGATTCTGTAATAAAACCCAGAATACATTTTATGAGATAAAAATTATATTTAATCAAGGCATTATTGCATATGACTTTTGACGATTTGAATGATTTTATAAAATACGAGGAAGGCAATAATGACATTATAAAGATAAACGAGGAGGTAGACCCGGAACTTGAACTGACCTATATACTGAGTGAGGAGGAGCGGATAGGTAAGAAGAAAACTATACTGTTCAACAGAGTCAGGGGTTCAAAGATGCCCGTTTTAGGCAATATATTTTCATCTGAAAAAAAGATCGAGGCAATACTGGGTGATACACCATACAACATCGGGCTTAAATTGAAAAATATAGTCAGGATACCTGATGACACTGAGTCCATGATATCAAGAGGACTTGAAATGCTCAAGGAAATGAGCGGTATAAAACCCAAGGTGTACAACAGGAAGGGGTCTGAATTTGAGGTGGTTGATCCACATCTCACTGAATATCCAATAACAAAAAACTGGCCGAAGGATGGGGGGCGTTATATAACAATGCCGGTGGTCGTAACCAAGGACCCTGATACCGGCACAAGGAACGTGGGCACATACAGAATGCAGGTATATGATGATGAAACAGCGGGTATGCACTGGCATATCCACAAGGGTGGAGCAGAGCATATGGACCGCTATAAAAAGGAGGGAAAAATAATGGATGTTGCAGTTGCCATAGGTGTTGACCCTTTAACATTCTTTTCATCCATAGCGCCACTCCCGAATGGCATAGATGAATTTTCATTCAGGGGCATACTGGCCAAAAAACACCTTGAACTTATAAAAGGAGAAACTGTGAATCTTGAGTACCCCAGAAGCTCGCAGATAGTGCTGGAGGGTTACATAGACCCCAGTGAAACAAGGGTGGAAGGTCCTTTCGGAGACCATACTGGGTATTACTCGCTGGAAGAGGAGTTTCCTGTATTCCATATCAAAAAAATTGTGCAGAAGCTGAACCCAATTTATTCCACCACAATAGTGGGGAAATTGTGGCATGAGGATGTAAAAATCGGGAAGGCAATAGAGAGGATGTTTCTCCCGCTTATACAGATACAGATACCTGAAATTGTGGATATGAACATACCTGAAGAAACTGTTGTAAGCAACATGATAGTTGTATCAATAAAGAAGAGGTACCCGGGGCAGGCAAAAAAGGTTATGTTCGCCATCTGGGGCACGGGTCAGATGATGTTTACCAAAATAGTCGTTGTGGTCGATGATGATGTGGATGTACATGATATGAAGCAGGTCATGTGGGCGATGACCACAAGAATAGATCCTGTGAACGATGTTTTTATGGTGCCAAATACTCCAACTGATTCACTTGACCATCCGGCAAGGCTATTCAACCTGGGATCAAAAATGGGAATTGACGCAACCAGAAAATCCCCTGCTGAAAATTACAACAGGCCATGGCCAGATACATTATCCATGACATCGGATGTTGAAAAAAAGGCTGACGATATAATAAAAAAAATGGAACAGTCACAGAATTAGGGGGAAATTTTCGTAAAACTCAGGGCGATGAATTCCCCTGATGTATTTATTTTCCTTTCATAACCGTCAAAATGGAGAGATTCTGCATATTTCTTTGATATTGAATGTTTTTTATGCAGTGACATGGGTGATTTGTAATTATCCTCCATAAATTCTATGATGAGAAAAGTCCCCTTATCAGAAAGCTTTGACAGTATATATGAAATACTGCTATCCCTGTTTTCCCAGTGATGGAACGATAGTGTTGTAAATATCAGATCGAATTTCCTATCAAAGGGTATTTCCCTACTACTTCCAAGCTTGCATGTGGCTTTTATCCCTGCCTTCTCAAAATTTTTATTCTCCACTCTAACCATATATTCCGACGGATCAACAGTATAAAATTCTGCGTTGGGGAATTGCTTTGCCACCATTACTGAAAGTCTTCCCGGTCCTGCACCTATATCAAGCACAGATGTTGGAGACATATTTTTTATTTCCTGAATCGTAAAACTATAAAGCTTTTTGAGCATGCGCCATGCAAAAACGTCATAAAATGATGTCGTGAAGTACCCAAATTTTTCCTCACCATCAACATAATAGTCTTTCATACTATACAATATTAAATATTGATTATAAATATGTGCGTATTGTACAGAACTGAAACACTGAAAATTTGGCCGAAGTTAAAGTTAGAATGATATACTGAGTACTTTCATCTCTGCTAATTACAACTCATACAGTAGGAGTTTTATTTATATCCCTAGTGAATGTTCTAACCCATAATTTCATTCATTACTATTATTCTCCGGACTGGATATTATCAAACTTGATAGTGGGTATAACATTTCCATTGTTTCCATGAAGTTATTCATAGAAGTTATGACCGTTTATATGTACAGTAGTAGGACATTCAGCAGGCAAATAATTATATTGAACTGGAAATAATTGGGAAATTCTGGATAAATCAATTTAAAAATAGCAAGACTAAATTATATATTCGTCATTTAAGTCGGTGGATGCAGTAATAATGGCCGGCGGCAGGGGAACCAGAATGAGGAATAATAAAAAAATGCTCCTGGAGATTGACGGGAAGCCGGTATTATACAGAATCATTGACTTGTTGCAACAAATGGGCTTCAGAGTTAATATTTGCATCAGCAAAAACACAGAATTTCTATCAGATACAGGAGAAGTTAAGATTATAGCTGGCATGGGAAACTATTCAGAGGATCTTAAACACTCGCTGCATAGTTGTTCTGTGCCTGCACTTGTTCTTCCGGCAGATGTGATATTCTCGAGAAACCTTCTGGAAAAGTTTATTGAGCTGTCAGGGTCAGTCAGCAAAGAAATAGCAACACTGAAAGTAAACGGAGAGCTATCAGGAATATCTATCTTCTTTAAAAGGCCTGAAAATAAAGAGCTTTCATATACTAACATAGAAATATCAGATAATAGTTTCTTCAATCTGAACCATCCGGAAGATTATATCAAGGCACGGGAATATTTCAAACAATAGCAAAATTTTTTTAACATGTCTACATTGCTGTAATACTGGACTAGACCGGGGAGCCAGGCCCTCCCTGTGACCCGTGCCGAAATGCGGGGGCGACTGCCTGGCAAGGGCAACCAGGCCTTTGGCAGTCTCCATGGAATCGTAGAGTCTCTGTCCTTTTGGATCGGGGGTTGGCATGTATAACTTCAAAGGAAGATATGTATGCAATTTGCCGGGAAAACCCCGCCAGGCCCGGAAGGGAACAACGGTATCCTGGACCATCGATGCTGAGAGGGTGCGGGGAGGAGAGGAAGTGGAGGACGCTACCAAAACACCTGGACTGAACCAGGCGTGTCCAGTATTATGGTTATTATCATGTATAAAATTATTCAGGACCCTGTTAACGGGCCGATAAAAATAGATGGAATATTCAGTGAAATAGTTGATTCAAAATATTTTCAGAGGTTAAGGTATATCAAACAGCTGGGCTTATGCAATACTGTATTTCCGGGGGCAAATCACACAAGATTTGAACATTCACTGGGTTCCATGTTCCTGACGAAAGAACTCATGGAGGCACTGGGAATTAATAATGATATTCCTGCACTGGCTGCGCTTTTACACGATATAGGCCATATGCCTTTCAGCCATGGAATAGAGGATGAATTCCACAGCCTTTACGGTGTCGTTCATGAGGATATTACAGAAAAAATTATTACCGGATCACCTCCTTATGGCGATAGTAACATACCCGATATACTGAAAAAATATGGATATAATCCAAAAGATATAGCGGATGTTGCAACAGGTTCATCGAAAAAATATCCTTTGTTTTCAGAAATGGTCAGCGGACCTCTTGATGTGGATGAAATTGATTATCTCAGGAGGGATGCACTTTTCTGCGGCGTAACAATGGGGCAGATCGATTACAAAAGACTATTCAACACGATCATGATAGATGATAATGAGCTCATCGGCGTGGAAAAATCCATACCTACAATTGAATCTATAATAATAACAAGAATCCTGATGTTCAACACTGTCTATTTCCATAAAACATGCAGAATTGCACAGAAGATGCTCGGTTATGCATATATAGACATGGAGGGGAGAGGCGTTGAGGATATCAAGCTAACCGATTTTGAATTCATGGAGAAAATCAAGAACGGACATTCTTCATTTATGTTAAGGCGCATCTTGAACCGTGAACTGTATAAGGTGGCGTACAGGGGTAGATATAGCAAGGAGCATTTAGATACCATTAAAGATGTGCTGACAGAATTCAATGCACATGATTATATAATCGACATAGTCCCACCACTGTATTTTTCCGGGAAAGGCAGGATCAAGAATTATGCTACAGTGTATTACGGCGGTAAAAAAAGGGAAATTACAGAAGTGTCTTCAATTGCAATGGCGCTTTCTGGAGAGATGGAAAACAGACAGATTCTTGTATCCTGTAGTGAAGATATATACAGCAAGGTACAGAAAATTCTTGGGAAATAAAATATAGCAAATAAAAATAAGTTCTAAACTTTAAAACGGGTTAGTTCTAAATTGTTTTATGTATGAGATCTTATCATACTAAACATAGATGAATTATCTATTTGCTCACAATTCTATTATTACGAATGTTTAATGTTGGTATAAAAAGTATAGTCAGTAATTTAGATAACTATTTCTGTAATTAATATAATATGTTATTAACTATCAAGTCAAATGAAATATTGAATCTATTACTAATTGATATCGGTGAAATTGTTATCAACGATTCTGATTTTGATAGCATAGTTGAAGTTAAAAGAGTTCCATTAGCTAATGTTTTATAATATTAACAAATATTAGTTTTTAAAGGATTTATATCACACAATTGTCCATCTTTTGGAGTTGTGTTAAAAATTGCCAATTATCAGAAAAAATTTACACAAAAAAAGTTAATATTGTAATAATTCCAGGTTAAATTTCAACATTTTAAACCTTTAGAACTATGCAGAGGACGGGATTTGAACCCGCGAACTCCTTCGAGACTAGACCCTTAATCTAGCGCCTTTGTCCTAACTCGGTAACCTCTGCTCTTGTGTATCATTTTTACATATATTAAGTTTAATCAAAGGATAGCATAAAAAGTCCATTCAATACTCAAAAAAAACCTTATAATTTATTAAACAGTACACTATTAGTTTCTGAATGATAAATAAGGATACGCTGGTAATATCAAATCCAGGAACGGGAAAAACAACCAGAATAGCAGATGAGGTGGTTAATCTCATAGAGGGAGGTGTATCACCGGACAGCATACTTTGCATTACATTTACCAATAATGCGGTAGCACAGCTTCAGGATACCATAGATAAAAAGTTGATCGCAAGGAAAATTGAGGGATATACTGCCTATGATATAAATATATATACATTCCATGCACTGGCATTCAACCATCTGCCCGGTGTGAAATCAGAAAATTCCATTATTTCATACAATCTTGCCAGATATCTTATATATAAAAGGTTAAGAGAGCTGAGGGCCTTCAATTACGGCCGGGATTACGTAGTGAATGAAATTGTTCCCAAGCTGGAAAATGCCATAAGATATATCAAAAGTTTCGGCATTACCCCCGAAGCTCTAGAGAAGTTCAGGAAAAAAATATCAGAAAATATAAGGGAAAAATTCGCTACCGGCAGGGTAAGAAATATCACTTCAGATGAGGAGCAGTATCTATTTGATTATTTTTACCAGGCATTCAAATATTATGAAGAGAAAAAGGGAAATATGGATTTCAATGACCTGCTCTTTGAATTTCAGAAATTTAATGAAAAAAAGGTTTACAAATATGTATTCGTTGATGAGCTGCAGGATATTAATGATATAGAAGCATCCATCGCTAGATCTTCCGGAGAGATAAGATTCATGGTGGGTGACAGAAAACAGTCTATTTTCGGGTTCCAGGGAGGTGCATTATCCGTATTCAATTCATTGCTTGCGGATAAAAGTGTGTCCAAAGAAAATATGAAAACGAACTACAGGAGCACAGATACTATTCTGGAATATTCCAAGAATTACTACATGAAATTTGAAAAAGATACAGAAGAGCTCGAGAATTTCAGGGGCGTGCATGATAAGGGTGATAAGGTCACCATAATACAGTCCGAATCACCTGAAGAATCCGTAATAAACAGGATATCAGAAATCGCCAATCATGATGGTACAACAGGCATAATCGCAAGGACAAATGCCCAGATAGAAACCCTATCTACACTCCTTGACAAATATAGCATTGATTATTCCAGCGATTCAAATGTGCATTCCGTCAACGAGGCAAAAAAAGATATTACTCTGTTTCTCCGTGGAATTCTATATGATACAGATGATGATATCATTTCAGCCATGGTAACACCATTCTCCGGATTATCTTTAAAAGAGGCCTTTGAAATTTCGGAATCAATGCAGAGTGATGGAAGCACTATAGACAGGTTCGACAGGGGAAACCCCTTTTTTTCATTGAGAAACATGGAACTGTCAAGAGAGGACATAAAGAAACTATTCGATACCAGAATACTGCCGGTAGCGGCATCTATAAGCCAGGAATATTTCCTAACTGCATCCACTGTTAAATCCTCCATTGATGAGTTCTTCCAGGGTGAAAATGAATATACAAGGGAAAACTTTTTTGATTTCCTCGATTTATCGTACTCCGAAAATGGAGTGAAGCCGGGCAATTCAAAATTGATCCTTACCACCGTGCATAAGGCAAAGGGCAGGGAATTTGACCGTGTAGTATATCTTCCAAAAAAACCAAGGGTATCAGATGCGTATATAGATCTGATAGTTTCATCCATAATAGAGACAGTAAGAAGAATAAATGTGGATGATGAGTTAAAAAATGAGGGTGTACGGATTGATTTTGTTGCCTTTACCAGGGCAAGGGAAAAATTGTGGATATGTGCATCAACCAGGGAGGCCCCTGGCTATCTCATACCTGAATATTCTGAGCTTGTTATTGATGAGGCATTCAGTGAGAAGTCTCCCATGCCCGATAAAACCAGATATGATGAGGCATACTTCCAGTTTGTCTCCGGAAATTATACCGCTTCTGAGAAAACTATTAAACAGGATGATGGATGGCTCAGGGAGAAAATATATGAATTTTTCAAATCAAAAAATGTCCTTTCTTACTCTCTTATAAGCCTGGACAACCCCTACTGGCTTTTAAAGAATAATATTTTAAAATTAAATGAAAAGACAGAGGCGCTTTATTATGGATTGAATGCCCATGAGATGGCAGAATCATTTTATAAGGGTGAGATTCAGGAAGAGATATTATCCATGAAGGACATGAAGGTTCTGGATAATATAACTGCTGTTGTAAACCAGATAAAGTCTGTATATAATATGAAGCAGGTAGAATCTGAGGTTTCAGTAATAGCAAGGGTAAACCAGATGTTTCCCGAGTTCTCGGATGAACCTGATTCAATAATGTTCTTTGGAAAACTTGATGCGGTATTCAGTGATGGAAAAAGGTATGTAATACTTGATTATAAGACAGACAAGACCACGGAAAGATCGCCGCATCACAGAGTACAGCTACTGGCATACCGCATGCTTTATGCCATAAAGAACAGCATAGATGTGAATAATATAGATATTGCAATAGGATATATTAGCCTCAGGGGAAAAATAAATACAGGTGAAAATTCCAATGGCATAGATTTTAAGCAGCCAGATAACAGGTCAGTGGAACAGCTAAAAAAATACATAGGCAGATTCCTGAAATATAAAAGCAATCCGGATGAATTCATTGCAGATTATTTAAATTATCCCTGTGATGACACCCTCTACAGGAGGCTGGGAGACCTGCTTAAAAAATGAAAGGTCTTGATGTGCTGTACATCAATTCCGGGTAGCCTGTGAATGGCCATTTTTAAGTTCAATTCGCTCTCCATGCGAGTATATATTGAATCTATTGCCCCTGGCGAATGCTAAAAGGGTAATATTTAGCTCATCTGCGAGTTCAACGGCAAGGGAGGATGGAGCAGATACAGAGCTTACAACAGGTATGCCGAACATTGCTGCTTTCTGGAGTATTTCAAATCCAGCCCTGCCACTTACCTGCAGTACAGCCTCGGGATTTCTTTTCTTTCCGTTCATAACCATCTTCCCTATGGCCTTATCAACGGCATTGTGCCTGCCTATGTCCTCTCCCACGGAAATAACATTTCCAGAAAAATCTATAATTGCGGCTGCGTGTATCCCACCTGTAATGTTGAATATTTTCTGTGAACTTTTCATTATTTCCGGCATTTCAAGAACACCCCTATAGTTCAGAACCTTTTTACTTCTTATAAGCTCCCCGGATTTGACGAATATATCATCAATATTAGTTTTGCCGCAGACTCCACAGCTTGAGTTTACATAAAAGTTCCTTCTGCCGAGGAGATTTCTTTCAAAATCAGAAACTTCAACATTGACTATGTTATTCCTTTCCGGAAGTTTTGCGGAATTTGAATATTTGATTTCTTTTATGCTATTCTCCTTCACGATGCCCTCTGTGAATAGAAAGCCTGCTGCAAGGGCGAAATCATCCACAGGAGTCCGCATTATAACTGATACACTGTATTCAATTTCGCTGTGCATTATTCTTATTTCCAGCGGCTCCTCCACTGTTAGCATGTCGGCCTCTTCTACAGATATACCGTTATTGACACGTAATATTTTTCTCTCTATGAATCCACTCATTTTTTCTCCTGAAGGCCAGAGAGTATCTTCAGAATCAATGTTATATACCCTGCGACGGTTTTATCGTTTAGCATCCTCATGACATCCATAAGCCCCCTGTTCTGGAACTCACCGGCACTATTGATAGAATCACCCAGGCGATTCATTAGATTAACAGTCATATCCGGATCAAGTTTTGATAGCAGGTCAAACACGCTCATGATATTTGTAAGTGATTTTTTCGTTGTATCTGAGTTGAACTGGTCTGAGAATGTATCCATTATAAATTTATAATTTGCCGCCATGGCATTCACCAGCGTAAGAAAACCGGAATCGTTGAGATTCTTTATGGTTTTCAGGAAAGATCCAAGGCTTTCCCTGTATTCATCCGGTATAAGCGAGTCCTCCTGTGTTTCTTTTTCCTCAATATATTCTATAGGTTTAGACATTTTAATCATCCGTTAATTTTACATAATCTGATCTCTTCCATTTCTCGCCTACCATTATACCTTTCTGTGGATGCGGGGTTCCATACCTGGAATTGTTAGCAGGTAAGGGGGTCCCACCATTGCCCTTCAATTTTTTGATTTTTACAGGCAGCTCCTTGTATGATGGTGTATCTGAATCCGGATCCCTGTTATAGGATGTGAGAAGGTTTACAGTGGCCTCATCAGAAGCCGCATTCATTGGCATATAAAGCTCATTCCCACTTACTCTCTCAGTGATGAGGGCACGGAGCTTTATGCTTCCCCATTTTGAAGTAACCCGCACATAATCTCCTGTATTTATTCCGTATTCATCTGCAAGTTTCTGTGAGATTTCCAGGAAGGTATCCGGTACCTTTTCCTTTATTCCCTCTGTTTTGAATGTTTCATTCCCTTCATGGAAATGTTCCAGCATCCTGCCATTGTTCAGATGCAGCGGATACTCCTCCGATATGGAAAGCGGTGGCCTGTATGAAAGCGGGTAAAACCTTGCCTTTCCGTCAGGGAAATTGAACCTATCTGCATACAGGTACTCAGAATCCTTGCCATCCACCATTGGCCACTGCAGACTCTTGAATCCCTCGAGCCTTTCATAGTTTACTCCATTGAAAATGGATGACAGTGAACACGCTTCATCCATTATTTCAGATGGGTGGCTATAATGCCAGCCAGCTCCAAGGGAGTTGGCTATTCCCTGTATGATCTCCCAGTCCGGCCTTGTTTCCCCATAGGGTTCCATGACCTGGTAAATTCTCTGTATGCGTCTTTCGGTGTTGACAAATGTTCCTTCCTTTTCCAGGCTTACTGATGCCGGTAGCACAACATCGGCGTACCTTGCGGTTTCAGAAAAGAATACATCCTGGACAACAAGGAAATCCAGCCTTTCAAGGGCATCCCTTGTTTTTCCTGCGTCAGGGCCCGTGGAGGCAATTTCCTGCCCGATAACGTACATTGCCTTTATCTTATCGTTGTCTATATTTTCTATGCATGATACATTATCGATTCCAGGTTTCCTTGAAAGTTCTGTGTGCCACGCATTTTCAAACTTTTTCACGGCTTCATCATCCTTCAGTGGCTGGTATCCAGGAAGGTATGTGGGCATTGAGCCGAAATCGCTGGCACCCTGCACATTGTTATGCCCCCTCAGGGGATATGCTCCTGTTCCTGGCCTGCCGTAATTGCCTGTAACCAGGAGCAGGTTGGAAATGGCAGTGGATTCATCTGAACCTGCAGAATGCTGTGTGATGCCCATTGCCCACAGTATGCACATGCTTTTTACGCTGTGTATCATTTCCGCTGTTTTAATTATCTGATCCTCAGGGATATTTGTTATTTTAGAAGCGTTTTCCAGTGTAAATGTTTCAAGGCTTTTGCGGTACTCCTCGAAGTTGTTAACCCTCTTTTCTATGAACTCCTTATCATGCCAACCCTTATCAATTATGTATTTAGAAAGTGCTGATAAAAGCACTATATCAGTACCGGGTGAAGGGTGCAGATAAATATCCGCCCTTTCGGCCATTTCATTTTTTCTGAGATCTGATACTATGAGCTTCTGCTTGTTGAGCTTATGTGCCCTCTTTACCCTTGTTGCAAGCACAGGGTGGGATTCTGCGGTGTTGGCACCCACAATCATGACCAGTTCTGATTTGTATATATCCTGGATTGATCCGGCATCCCCGCCGTATCCAACAGTTCTCCACAGTCCCGTGGTAGCAGGAGCCTGGCAGAATCTCGATGAGTTATCAACGTTGTTGTTGTGGAAGATCTGCCGTGCGAGTTTCTGCATGAGGTATGATTCCTCATTTGTGCCCTTAGAAGATGCTATGAACATAACGGATTCATTCCCGTGTTTTTCAGCCGCCTTTTTCAACCCCCTTGCAGCAAATTTTATAGCCTCATCCCACGATGCCCTTACAAATTCACCATTCTTTCTTATAAGGGGATATTCCAGGCGTTCGTCACTGTTCACGAAACCCCAGCCGAATTTCCCCTTTATGCACGTTGATATGCCGTTAGCCGGCGATTCGACCTCGGGCTGCACCTTCAAAATTTTCCTTCCCTTGGTCCACATTGTAAAGGAGCATCCAACACCACAGTAGGTGCATACTGTCTTGGTCTTTTTTATCTGCTCCTCCCTCATTTTTGCCTCAATATTGCTGACCTTCATTATCAAACCGTTGCCCACCGGCTTTTCAAGATCCTTCCCGAATTCAATGAGATTGTATTTTGCCTTTCTTGTAAGTGATGTGAAATAACCGGCCTCTTCAAGCATTGATTTTTCCATTAATGCATTAACAGGACATACTGTGACGCAGTGGCCGCATGATACGCATGACGAATCGTTTATTGCCTTTCCATCATCCCAAACGACACGTGGCCGCTCCAGTGACCAGTCTATGTGCAGGGTTTCATTGACCTCCACATCCTGGCATGCCTCCACGCACCTTCCACATAGGATGCACTGGTCCGGATCATAACGGTAAAATGGATTTGTTGAATCAACCCCGTATCCCTTGGATGTGAATGGATATTTCTGCCTTGTAACACTGAGTTCATCTACAGCACTGTGAAGGGCACAGTCCCCGTTATTATTCTCACAAACAGTGCAGTAAAGATCATGGTTATGCAGTATTCTGTTGACCGCCTCCACCTGCCTGCTCTTCACCCCGGAATCGTTATATTTAATCTGCATGCCGTCCTTAGCCTTTGTTGAGCATGCCCTCAAGTATTTGCCATCCACATTTACTATGCATGTATCACAGGATTCTATTGCACCCAGAGCGGGATTGTAACATACATGGGGTATGTCAATATCATTATCAATCATTATTTGCAATATCGTTTTGCCCTGATCCGCATTGAATTGAATTCCATCGATGGAAATTTTGCCAGCAACCATATTACCACACTAATACATGTATTCAGTGTTATTTATACATTATGGTATCAATTTTCCTTACACCGGGATATATTTCTAAATCTATTTTTATTATAATTTCATAACGCTTAATATGGATATAAAGTAGAATGGGAAATCGGGCATTATTTTAGAATATATTTTAGGGTGTCTCACATTTCATAATAAGTCCTGCAATTGTCGAACATTATCTATGAGAATGTAATTATGGGATATGCCGGAGAAGCACATCCCGTTGATTATGGGTATTATAGATAATATAGTTTCGCCTGACAGCAGAAAAAGAAAGTACTCTGATAAACAGATTCTGAAAATTCTGATTTTACTCCAGATATTCAACATATCATACAGATCATCAGGGATATTCCTGAAAAACCACAGGGAGTATATGGAGTTAATAGAAATCAATAAGATACCGTCATTTCAGACACTCTCGAGGAGATCAAGGTTATTAGACATCCATACTATAAACATGATTATACAATCAATGCATTCAGTTAATGAGATAGCTGCATTTGATTCCTTCATGATCCATACATGCAAATATACAACTGCAGAGAGAAGAAGGAAGTACAGGAATTACAAGGATCCTTTATCAGGATGGTCAAAGACAACAAAGGGATGGTCATATGGAAGGAAATGCCACATGTCCATTGATGTAGATTCCCTTTTAATCAATGAATGGACTGTAACAAAAGGGAATATCCATGACTCCTATGTGGCACATGAGATGATTGATTCTGTCAGGAATTACAGGTATATACTTGCTGATTCTGCATATGACACATCTGAAATATATGACTACATATTCGAGAATGCACATTCTCTGCCTGTTATTGATACAAATAAAAGGAGGGGAATTATAGATGAGAGGCTTACAGTGAACAGGAAAATAGGAATAGAACTTAGAAATGAATATTCATCAATGTACTCCATGAGGTGGGAGATTGAGAGGACATTTTCCATACTCGAAGAGATAATGGGTTCTGAGAATATATGGTATGTCAGCAACAGGGATTATGATAATATAATTGGCCTGAAAGTAATTGCATACAATTTAATGGTAATATCAAACATTGAACTTGGGGATAGCAGGAGGGAAATAATGAAAATCGTCAGTTGCTAAAATGTGAGACGCCCTAAATATATTTAATAAAATACAAATGATTAAATAAACAATAGAGTTGTTAAATTATGATAGCTGCAGCTTTACCGCCTCTGGCGGTTGGATTCTTTGGTCTGGGAATCGGTTACTTTGTCTTCGGAGGGGCTGTATTTTTCAAATACCCAAAAGAAAGCAATGAAAATGTTAACCATGCAATGGGATTATGGGGCATATTCATGCCGGGATTTATGCAGTTCCTTACCGGAACATACATATTCCTGGGATTGACGGTATTCACTGCCTTCAGGTCTTCTCCAATTCTGTACATGGCAGGACTTGCCTTCACCGCTTATGGTGTACACTGGTTTGCCCTTGGATATAATAAGTATAAAAATGCGGATACCACTGTGGATGGTTTCATGGCAGTTGGTTTTCTATGGATTTCCATAATAGGAGCCGTGGTCTTCGGTTTGGGTAATGATATACCTGTAATGATTCTGTTCATACTGCTTGCATTTGTTTATGTAAGTGATATACCGGCGAGCCTAATTCACTCACCCTCATGGGGAAGGACCAAGGCCTTTTTCCAGCTGGTTACAGGAACATGGTTGATGTATCTTACCTTTGCTGCCACATTGAATTTTGCACTGGGGTACCACCTGTTCCTTTAAAATTTTATATCAATTTGTAATATAATTACATGAAAATTTTTACATTTTTTGGATCGTCTTCATCTGGAAAAACCACTATAATTAAAAATCTGATTTCCACACTTTCTGATAAATATAAAATAGTGTATATAAAGGATATTCCCCATGGCAATATTTCACTGGATACCGAAGGAAAGGACACATGGATTATGGAGAATGCCGGTGCAAGTGTAACCTACGGGGTGACCTCCGACAGAACATATAAAATGACCAGGGAGCACATGGAACTGGAAAGGTTAATCAGTGAAAACATGGACTGTGATATAATTTTTATAGAGGGTTTCAGGGACTATGGAAAAGGTACCGGATTTCTTGTCCTCGGCAGTGAGGATTACCTGAAATATGGATATGATTATATTATAAAAGGCAACAACATCTCATATACAGGCAAATGCATAGTTTATCCTGAGGGACTCCGAGAACTTGTTGGTGTTATTGCACAGGAAATTGGAAATTGACCTATTTTGTTATATTTTACTGCCACAGAGGGTCCTTCTTGCCTCATCAAGGTCCGATATATGGTTTATACTCCGTAACTTATCACCATCAGCATTAATAGTTTCTATACCGGAATTACTGAGAAATCTGCTTATGCTTTCCCCGCCACCGTTTCTGTAATCCATCAGGGGCTTATAGAGCTTTCCGGTGTAGATTGTGAATAGGGGCTGGTAAACTCCGCCGGATGTGTACCCGATAGCATTTCCAGCATAATTGCTGATTATTCTATTAATCAGTGCGTCATCAATATAGGGCATATCACCGCCCACTGCAAGGAATTCCCGGTATTTTCCAATGCAATATAGAATGGAATCAATGAGGATTCCATCAGTTGTATCATCTTCTGTCCTGCAATATTTCGATGATAGGGATGAATCCTTTGTAAAAAGTATTATTTCCTGGAGTAGATGCGATTCCAGAATTATTCTGGAAACCCTGTCTATGAGGTGTTCCCCGCATAGATCCATACTGTGCTTATCTCTGAGTCTCTGGCTTTTCTTTGCGAAAATTAT